>CAZCGF010000055.1:0-9518 GCA_964498115.1 uncultured Planctomycetaceae bacterium
CGGCGGCGGGAATGATCAGGGCCCTCGGTAGCGGTTTTTCGCGCGATGGGCGCGGTTAGGTGAAGGTGACAATAGGCGAAAAAAGTTCTGGGGGGCGTTTGTAAGCGCTGTGGCGGGCGCGTGTTGGGGCGATGCGCGAAAAGGGTGAAAAAGGAGCTGAGGGGGAGAGGGGGAATGCAAAGGTAAATCGGGCTCGCGCGGAAAGGCGGCGCATGTGGTGACGTCCTCGCTTGCGCTTCGGGCTGGTGTGGGCGCGGGATGTTGCGGGTGGATGACATCGCACTAGGTAATCTTGCTCCGCGTGCGCGCGGATTTGGCGTGGAGAGTTGGTGGGTGCAGAAGAACCCCCCGGTCATTGACCGGGGGCTAAATAGTATTGGTAATGCGGAGATTAATTTCGTTTCTTGGGACGCTTCTTTGACGGCGCGGCGGGCTTTGCTACCGGTTGGAGTTTGCCGCGGAGGAGGTTGTACTGCTTGGCGCAGCGGGGGCATTTGGCGGACTTTTTCACGCGGCCGAGGCGCTCGCCGCATTCGCAGGCCCAGCCGGACTGTTTCGCGGGGACGCCGACCATGAGGGCGTAGTCGGGAACGTCGGCGGTGACGACGGCGCCGGCGGCGATAAAGCAGTGCCGCCCCAGCGTGATGCCGCAGACGATTGTTGCGTTGGCGCCGATGCTCGCGCCACAGCGGACGACGGTCTTCACGTAGTGGTCGGAACCGCGCTGGGGGTATTTGCAGCGCGGATCGCGGATGTTGGTGAAGGTCATCGACGGGCCGCAGAAGACGTAGTCCTCCAACTCGACGCCCTCGTAGACCGAGACGTTGTTCTGAATCTTGCAGTGATCGCCGATGCGGACGTTGGAGGCGATGTTGACGTTCTGGCCGATGGAGCAGTGCGAACCGATCCGCGCGCCGGGCTGGACGTGGGAGAAGTGCCAGATCTTCGTGCCGTCGCCGATCTTCACGTCTTCATCAATGATGCTGGAGGGATGGACGTAGTAGCCGGTTTGCTGCGACCGGCGGGGGCGGACTTCGACGCCGGAGAGCAGGCTGCTGGTGGCGTCTTCGAGAATCTCCAGAACCTCCACGCCGCTTTTGCCGTCGGCGATCTGCGGCGGGCCGCTATCGAGGCGATCAATGAAATACTCAAGCTCGGCGGTGAGGGGCATGCGCCGCTCAAAGTCGATGACCTCGGTCGCGCCTTCGCGCGGGATCGGCTCGCCGCGAATCCAGTCGATGCCCTTTTCGTAGAAGAGCAGCCTGCCGCCGTCGGCGCTGTCTTCGAAGGTGAACATGCCCTTGGCGCCGATGATGACGAGGCGGTGCTCCTTAAAGGGATGCAGCCAGCTCACGAAGATGTGGCCGGAGATGTTGTCGGCGTACTTGAGGCTGGTGAGGGTGGAATCGTGGATGCCGGTTTGCAGGAAGGCGGCGCCGCGCGAGACGACCTCGACCGGTCGCGTGCCGATCAAATGCTGGAAGATGGAAATGTCGTGCGGGGCGAAGCTCCAGAGGATGTTCTCCTCGGTTCTGACGGTGCCGAGGTTGAGGCGGTTGCTGTAGATGTATTGCAGCCTGCCGATCTTCCCTTCGCTGATGAGCGAGCGGATGCGGCGGATCGCGGGGTGGAAGAGGAGGACGTGGCCGACCATGAGATTGACGCGATGCTTCGCGGCGGATTCGACGAGGCGGCGCGCCTCGGCGGCGCCTAAGGCCAGCGGCTTTTCGACGAGGACGGAGTGACCGGCTTCGATGATGCGACTGGCGACGTCGAAATGGGTCTGGGCGGGGGTGGCCACGACGAAGGCATCGAAGCCCTCGCGGAGTGCGGCATCGAGGTCCGGCGCGGCCATGGCGGATGGATACGACCGGGCGGCGCGAGCGAGGGTATCGGCGTCTGAATCGACGAGACCACCCAGGGCCCCCAGTTCGTGGAGCGTGGCGGCATGACGGCTCCCCCAGCGACCCACTCCGACCACGCATATTCGTTTATTCATCAAGACCTCGGATCGGGGGGTATGGGGGTTTGCGGGCCGGAGGCTTGCCTCGGACCCGACCCCTCCCTATATTGATCGATTCGGCAATTGTAGGGAGCGGCGGCCAGTCCATGAAGCGCCGCAACGGCACGGCCCCCGGGGGCCTGGTCGCCCCCGCAGGAAGCATACATCGCTAAGGAGTTATCAGTGGGATCGAACGGAACGCATCGGCGCGGACGGCACCTTTTCACTTCGGAATCTGTCAGCATGGGTCACCCGGACAAGGTCGCCGACCAGATCAGCGATACGGTCCTGGATGCGCTGATCTCCAAGGACCCCAATGCCCGTGTGGCGTGTGAGACGCTGGTGACGACCGGTCTGGTCGTTGTGGCGGGCGAGGTCACGGTTCATAACAAGGAAGCCGAGCTGGCATTGAGCGGCATCGAGGCGGACATCCGCAATACGATCGCGGACATCGGCTACACCGATCCGGATTGCCAGTTTGACCATAAGAGCTGCGCGGTGATTCGCACGATTCACAGCCAGTCGGCGGATATCTCGCAGGGCGTGACGGCGGGCAAGAAGAAGAAGCAGGGCGCCGGCGATCAGGGGCTGATGTTCGGCTTTGCCTGTCGCGAGACGAAGGTGCTGATGCCGCTTCCGATTCACCTTTCGCATCGGCTGGTGGAGAAGCTTGCCGAGGTCCGGGCGAACGGGACGATCCCGTGGCTGCGGCCGGACAGCAAGAGCCAGGTGACGATCGAGTACGACGGATCGAAGCCGGTGAAGTTGAAGACGATCGTCATCTCGACGCAGCATCAGGAACGGCCGGAGCTGCTCGATCGCAACGGCAACGTGAACGACAAGTTCAAGAAGATCATCATCGAGAAGGTCATCAAGCCGGTATGCCTGGCGGAGTGCCCCAAGCTGTGGAGCAGCGGGATCACCTTCCACATTAATCCCACCGGGCGATTCGTCATCGGCGGTCCACACGGCGACTCGGGCCTGACGGGCCGGAAGATCATCGTGGACAGCTACGGCGGTCGCGGCGCACACGGCGGCGGCGCTTTTTCCGGCAAGGACCCGTCCAAGGTGGATCGGTCGGCGACCTACATGGCGCGGCACGTGGCGAAGAACGTGGTGGCGTCCGGGCTGGCCGATATCTGCGAGGTTCAACTGGCCTATGCGATCGGCGTCGCGGACCCGGTGAGCGTGCTGGTTGATACGGAAGGCACGAACCGGATTCCCGAAGAGAAGATTGAGGCGCTGGTTCGGGACAACTTCGACCTGACGCCGGCGGGGATCATCAAGTATCTGAACCTGAAGCGGCCGATTTACCGCCAGACGGCGGCTCACGGGCACTTCGGTCGAACCGGCTCGGGCTTCACCTGGGAAAAGACGAACATGGCGGACAAGCTGCGCAAGGCCGGCTCGCGCTGGATGAAGTAGCAGTTCCCGCTGGAGAGTCCGGGGCCCGCCGCGTGTGAGGCCTCGAGCAGGCACGATCTGTTTGACGCGTGCTGCTCGAAGCCTCGATGGAGGCGGCCGCTTACTCCGCTTTGACGGCGATCTTTCGCGGCAGGACGTCGTCCGACTTGGGCAGGCGGAGCGTCAACACGCCGCACTTGAAGTCGGCCTCGATGCGACCGGCATCAATCTCGTCACCAATCTGAAATGACCGGTGGTAATCGCCGACGCCGTATTCGCGGTGGAGGTACTTGCGGCCGTCCTCGCGCGTCGGATTCCCGGTCGCGTGGATGGTGAGCAGGCCGCGCTCGAAAGAGACCTCGATGTTTTCGGGGCGCGCGCCGGGGATGTCGGCCAGGAGCAGGAGCTCGCTTTCCTTTTCGATGACGTCGCAGGACGGCAGGAAAGTTCGGGGGCTTTCGGTCCTGCCGTTTCGAGCGACCTGCGACTCGCTTTCACTCTTGTTTTTATTTTTGACAATATCGCAGACCATCATTCACCTTCCTTTCGAATGTCTGACGCCCGGGGGTGATTGGCCCCGGCGTGAGTGTTCTCATCAACCGCAATCAACTCAGTCGCACACGACGGCGTGTTACGAATTGATCAGGATCTTTCGCGGCTTGGCCTCTTCGGCCTTGGGGAGCACGATGGTCAGGACGCCGTCCTTCATCGATGCCTCGACCTTTTCGGAGTTCACGGGATACGGCAGGGTGAGGACGCGTGCGAACGTTCCGGCGGCGCGCTCCTGCCGGTGGTAGGAGACGACTTCCGACTTCTGATCGCCGCGGCGACCCTTGATGGTCAGCTCGTTACCGACGACGAAGACCTCGATATCGCTCATCGCGAGGCCGGGAACCTCCGCTTCGGCGTAAAGGCAGTCGGCATCCTCCCAGACGTTGACCGCGGGGAATGCGCGCCTGCGAAACGGATAGACGGAGTCGCCGTCGAAGATGGAATTGAACAGGCCGTCCATCTCCTGTCCGAGCCTTCCAACCATTGGAAACGTGTATCGATTCGCCAACATTTCAAATTCCTCCCATGATGCACAAGGGTTGAAACGCTTTGCCACGACGGTCGTGGCGTCACGCTGATGAGAAAGGCAACGGGCGTGCCAAAGCCGGGGCCGGCGGATCACGCGGTGAATAAATGACTGTGAATCAATGATTTGCAGCAAGTGCCGGAAGGTCCGGAAAATGCGGATTCGGCCAGTTTGTCACTGACAGGGGCTGCAAGAAAGGCAGGCGTACTCGACGAAGCCTGGCGCCGCGGACGTCGGCGCGAATAGCGCGCCGACGCCGACGGCGATGATAGCTGATTCAGCCGCGACTCATGGGGCGAGAATGACGCCCAGGAAGAACTGGACGTCGAGACCGTCGACCGACAGGTCTTCGTTGACGTCCGCGGCACAGAATTCGTCAGTGTCGATGAAGAGCTCCGGCTGGAGGGCGACAAAGACGAAGAACGGAATGTCGTCCTCGTTCGTCACGTCGTCGCCGCTGACGTCGCCGGGCTTTCGGTTCGGGCATGGGTCACAGACATCGCCGACACCGTCACCGTCCGTGTCGGACTGATCGGCATTGGGATCCATCGGGCAATTGTCGCAGGCGTCGCCGGGCCCGTCCATATCGGTGTCTTCCTGGAGGGGATTGGGGACGTCGGGGCAATTGTCGTCGATGCCGCAAATGCCATCGGTGTCGGCGTCGTTGGTTGGGTCGTTCGGGCAGGCGTCGCAGGCGTCGCCGATGCCGTCGGTGTCGCCGTCGGCCTGATCGGGGTTGGCGTCATTGGGGCAGTTGTCGCAGGCGTCGCGGAAGCCGTCGGAGTCGGCGTCCGGGCCGGCGTCGGGACAAGCGATGAGCTGGACCGTCGCGACGGCGGAGATGTCGCCGACGATGTTGCCGAAGTTGCAGTTGATGACGTCGGTGTTGTTAACGGCGCCGGGGGAATCGAGAAGGCTGACCTGCGTGCCGGGAGAGGCGGACAGGGCTTTGAATCGGAAGATGGTGGCTAGCTGGCCGTTACCGCCGACGGCGGTGATGAGGCCCATACTGCCGGCTTGCCAAAGGGCTGCGCCGTCGTTGCCGTTGTTCCAACCATCGGGATCGCCGGCGAAGAAGCCGTCGAGCAGCCATGAGTAATCGGCGGTCGAACTGTCGCTTCCGAGCAGCTCAAGGACGGCAGGGTCCCACTGAATGATGGCGTCGATCGACTGGAAGAGCTCCCCGGTCGGGGCGCCCATCGGGGGATCCTGGCAGAGCGGATCGGCGATCGTCCCGTCCCAGATGGCGCGGAGGTGAACTTCGACGATGGTGTCGGAACCGGGCTCGACGGGCAGCACGGTCACCGGCGCGGAAAGCACCAGATCGACATTCGCCGAGGCGATGCCGGGGAGGATCACCATTACAACCAGCGAGGTAACGACGGCAAAAGACGCGGAAACACTCTTCCAGGACGATTCGAACCTGAGCCTCATAGGTCAATACTCCCTTGCTTTGCCCGCATGCGCGCAGACGCCGGAACGGACAAAGTAGCCAAAACACCCCCAGCACCGGCGCGGGAAGCCGGCCTTCAGCAGACCGGGTCATGTGAACGAGGCGCGACGCCTTTTTGCGGCGTGCGACCTGCGTTCACATGACCCGGGGCCCTCTAAAGCGATCGGGCGGCAATCAGGGAGTAGCCCTATAAGTCGCCGGGCATGAACCCCCGATTATACCCCTCGATTTCGGCGATTTCTTCGCCGGATCGAGAAAAGTCCCAGGATCGTGGCGGAGAGGGATGCGGCCACACCACCCGAACAGGGCGGCAGCTTGGTGCCTTCCGCCTCGAGCTGTGACCAGTCATCAATATCCACCTCGCAGTCCAAGTTTACGTCGAACCGCGGCCGGCCGTCGGGCCGAACGCGGAGGGTTGGATCGTTGAACGGACAGACGTCGATGCAGTCGACCACGCCGTCGCCGTCCGAATCGAGGGTGTCATCTTCGCCACAACCGCAGAGGCCCGGTTCGATCTTAAGGGGATCTTTCGGGCAACCGTCGTTGCAGTCGAGGACGCCGTCGGAATCGGAATCAACGTCGGCCACGCCGCAGCCGCAGACGCCTGGCGCGATCTTGTTCGGATCTTCCGGGCAGCCGTCGTTGCAGTCAGGCGTACCGTCGGAGTCAGTGTCGACATCCGAAACGCCGCAGCCACAGACGCCCGGCTCGATCTTGTTCGGATCTTCCGGACAACCGTCGTTGCAGTCGGGCGTACCGTCGGAGTCAGTGTCGACATCGGGAACACCGCAGCCACAGACGCCGGGATCGGTCTTGAATGGATCGTCCGGGCAGCCGTCATTGCAATCGGGCGTGCCGTCCTTATCGCGATCGTCGTCGGGGGTGCCGCATCCGCACTTGCCGGGCGACGTTTTGTCGGGATCGAGCGGACAACCGTCGTTACAGTCGTGGACGCCGTCCGAATCGGTGTCACCGGTTTCGGGATTGCCGCAACCACACTCGCCGGGCTCGATCTTGTTCGGATCTTCCGGACAGCCGTCGTTGCAGTCGGCAACGCCGTCGGAGTCGGTGTCACCGGTCTCAGGGTTGCCGCAGCCGCACTCGCCGGGCTCGATCTTGTTCGGATCGTCCGGACAACCGTCGTTGCAGTCGGCGACGCCGTCAGAGTCGGTGTCACCGGTCTCGGGGTTGCCGCAGCCGCACTCACCGGGCTCGATCTTGTTCGGATCCGCCGGGCAGCCATCGATGCAGTCGGGGACGCCATCGGAATCGGTGTCGTCATCCGAGACGCCACAGCCACACTCGCCCGGATCGATCTTGTTGGGATCGAGCGGACAGCCATCGAGACAATCGGGCGTGCCGTCTGAATCGGTATCGCCGGTGTCGCTCAGGCCGCAGCCGCACTTGCCGGGCTCGGTCTTGTTCGGATCATCCGGGCAGCCGTCATTGCAATCGGCCGTGCCGTCGGAATCACTGTCGGTATCAGGCGTGCCACAGCCGCACTGGCCGGGGGCAACCTTATTGGGATCATCCGGACACCCGTCGTTGCAATCGGGGGTGCCGTCCATGTCGCGGTCGCCATCCGGCACGCCGCAACCACAATCACCGGGCTCAGTCTTGTTGGGATCTTCCGGGCAGCCGTCGTTACAGTCGGCCACGCCGTCGGAATCGGTATCGCCGGTCTCGGGATTACCGCATCCGCACTCGCCGGGGGACGTCTTGTTGGGATCATCCGGGCAGCCGTCGATGCAGTCGGGAGTGCCGTCTGAATCGGTGTCGGTCTCGGGGAAGCCGCAGCCGCAGCGGCCGGGCTCGGTCTTATCGGGATCGTCGGGACAGCCGTCCTCGCAATCGAGTACGCCGTCGGAATCGGAGTCGTCATCCGGATTGCCGCAGCCGCAGACGCCCGGCTCAACCTTGTCGGGATCATCGGGGCAGCCGTCGTTGCAATCTGCGACGCCGTCGGAATCGGAGTCACCGGTTTCGGGGAAACCGCAACCGCACTCGCCGGGCTCGATCTTGTTCGGATCGTTCGGGCAACCGTCGATGCAGTCGGCGACGCCGTCTGAATCGGTATCGTTGTCGGCAATGCCGCAACCGCACTCGCCCGGATCGGTCTTGTTGGGATCATCGGGGCAGCCATCGACGCAGTCAGCGACGCCGTCGGAGTCGGTGTCGCCCGTCTCGGGGTTACCGCAGCCGCATTCGCCGGGGGCCGTCTTGTTGGGATCGTTGGGGCAGCCGTCGATGCAATCGGGGGTGCCGTCCATGTCCGAGTCGTCTTCAGTCTGGCCGCAGCCGCAGCGGCCGGGCTCAGTCTTGTTCGGATCCTCGGGGCAGCCGTCTTCGCAGTCGGGCGTGCCGTCTGAATCTGTGTCCGCATCGGAGACGCCGCAGCCGCAGAGGCCGGGTTCGATCTTGTTGGGATCATCGGGGCAGCCGTCAATGCAGTCGGGTGTGCCGTCGGAATCGGTATCTGTGTCCGGAACGCCGCAGCCGCAGGCGCCGGGCTCGGTCTTAGCACCATCGTCCGGACATCCGTCTACACAGTCGGGCGTGCCATCCTTATCGCGGTCGCCTTCGGCAAAGCCACAACCACACTCGCCGGGGTCGGTCTTGTTGGGATCGTCCGGGCAGCCGTCGCATGCATCTCCGGCGCCGTCGGTGTCACTGTCTTGCTGAGTGGGATTGGCGTCCATCGGGCAGTTGTCGCAGGCATCGCGGAAGCCGTCTGAGTCGGAATCCGGGCCTACGTTGGGGCACTCGACAAGGCGGACGACGGCGATGGCGGAGATGTCGCCGGTGATATCGCCGAAGTTGCAGTTGATGATGTCTGTGTTGTTGACGGCCGCGGGGGCATTGAGGAGAGAGACATTGGTCCCGGGCGTCGCTGCCAGAGCCTTGAAGCGAATGATACCGGCCAGGCGACCATTGCCGCCGACCGCAGTCAGCAGGTCGAGGCTTCCGGCCTGAAGAAGGGCCGTGCCGTCATTGTCGGGCGGGAAACCGGTGTTCCAGCCATCGGGATCGCCGGTAAAGAAATCGGCGAAGAGCCAGGCATAGTCGGCGGTCGTGGTGTCGACGCCTTCAAGCTGAAGGAACGCCGGGTCCCATTGGACAATGGCGTCAATCGACTGAAAGAGCTCTCCGGTGGCGGGGCCGCCGGGAGGATCCTGACATGCAGGATCGGATATGGAGCCGTCCCAGATGGCGCGCAGCTCAATTTCGATGATGGTGTCCATGCCTGGCTCGATCGGCTTGACCGTAAGCGGCGGCATGAGGACGAGATCGACGCCGGCAGTCGCGATGCCGGGCGTGGCGAGCAAGAACGCAGCGAGAAAGGCCGGCAACAATTTGCGGGCCGCTTTTCGCGACGGTGCTGCAAAGACTGAGAGGATGGAAGGAATCGCTGGCATAATCTTTCGCTCCCTGAAACGACGGCGCCGTGCGAGGCGTGGGCCGTTACCAGATCCCCCCAGGATCCAGAACACAAATCAGCGCCGTGGGTGGGGGGCGGGGGGCGCTCCCCCGCACAGGGAAAAAACAAAAGAGGGTATCAGCACAGCGCCGGGCGGGCCGGA
>CAZCGF010000055.1:9528-18495 GCA_964498115.1 uncultured Planctomycetaceae bacterium
CAAGAACACACAAGCAGATACCGTGGGTCGCGAATGTATCGCAACCCACGGCACCCAATTTCACACTTCGAGTCTATCGACCGAGCGCCGGTCGGGCCTTCACACCTGAGATCATTCCGACCGCCTTCATGCGGTTGGACAGATCGTGTGGCAGACCGTGCGACGATTCGAAGATTCGAACGTCATGATGATCGAACGTTCCGTCGCGGTTGTAGTCCACCACGGCGGCGATTTCGGGCTTCAACTGAGACACCGGCAGCGATACCCGCAATTCGGCCGGAGTTCCACGTCCACCGGCGACCCCACCGTTGAGGGCGGGCGGCTGGCAGTTGCAGAAGGTCGGCTGGATCGGGAAGCCGGTCACGATGTTCGTGAAGAAGGCCAGGTCCTCGTTTCCGACGAAGCCGTTGAGGCTGAAGTCCGCATCGCGGGTGGTGCCGTCGAACGGACATCCACCGTTTGCGGTCGGCTGGTTGAAGGTGAAGAGGAAGAACGTCAGGTCGTTGATGTCAACGTCGCTGTCGTTATCCGTATCACCACCGATGAGGATCAGGTTCGAGCTGGTCACGAACTGGTTACCCGATGGCATCAGGGCCTGGGTATTCCACTGCGTGTGCTGCTCGTCCTTGGCACAGATCGCCACGTACTCGCCGCAGGGCACCTCGATGACGCCCACGCCGGTGGCGGGGTTGCCGGTGAAGGTAACCTGGACGCTAATCGGATCGATGCAACCGGCCGGCGTCTTGGGCACGAACTTGATGCATCGCGTCCTGCCCGCACCGGCATTCACGCCGTTGAGGACCACCGTCGCGCTGATCTGGTTCGTACCGCTGACGACGACGTCGTAGGTGCAGGTCGCCGTGTTACCGCAGAGGTCGGTGGCCGTGCAGGTCACGGTGGTCGTACCGACCTGGAAGACACCGCTCTGAGTGTCACAGGAGACATCGACGCCGCCAAAGCCGCGATCCACCTCGCCATTCGGACAGTTGTCGAAGGCGAAGAGGTTCGGCAGCTCGACAAACGCCTCACACATGCCAGGATCGGCAACGACCTCGATCGGTCCGGTCGGGCAGTTGCCAAACTGCGGCGGCACGGTGTCGGTCACATTGCCGGTGGCGACGCAGAAGTTCGAATTGCCGCAGCAATCCGACGCGGTGATGGTGATCTCCAGCGGGGCCGGGCACTCCTGTATCTCACAGACGTACACGAAGCCGCTGACGTGATACAGGGTTGAATCCTTCGGATCCTGTTCCACGCAGAACCACGGGTCAGCGATGTAGCCAAACGGCCCATCCGCAAAGACGCTGATCGCGTCACAGAACTGCTGATCGCCCCGCAGATCGCCTTGACAGGAGTCGCAACCCCTGAGATCGAGACAGAGGTCGCGAATCTCAGCGGAGAACTCAACTTCGGCACAGCACGAGCCGCTTCTGGGGATGTCGAATACCTCAACATCCGCGGCCGAGCAGGAGACGAACTGCGGCGGCGTGGCGTCGTTCAACGTGATCATCTGGGTGCACGTTGAGGTATTGCCACACGCATCCGTCGCGGTCCAGGTGCGGATGATGAACGGATCGACCGGCTCGACTCCACCGGCCAGCGGATCACCACCGCCACCGCCACCGCCCATTTCTTCGCTGTCTTCGTAGGACACATCGGTGACGTTGGAACAGCTGTCGAACACCTTGGGGAAGCCGGTGATGTTCGGATCAGGCAACTGACCGCAATCCAGGACGTAATCGTTCGGGCAGTACATCATGGGGCCGGTTTCGTCACTGACCGTGAGGTTCAGGATCAGCGGCTTGGCGGCCAGACCACAGCAGTCCTCTGCATTGATCTGGATCTGGGCCGTGTACTCACACGCATTGAACGGGAGACTGAGGAAGGCGTAGCCCCAGATGGACGAGCCATCCTCGGCAACGCCATATTCATCGATAAAGAGATTCTGATCGAGCGACTGGGCGGAGACGGTTTCAGGCTCCACGCAGCAATCGGTGATGTTCGCGTGGAACTGGAAGTAGCCGACACACTGCTGATCGGCGATCGCCGGAGCAGGATCCTCGCCGGTGATGACCGGGGCAAGGGTGTTCTGCACGATGATGACCTGCTTGCAAGTGGCGGTGTTGTCGAAGGCATCGCGGGCCTCGTAGATCCGGACGATGATCAACGGCGAATCACAGCCGTCGCCGGAACTGATGAACTCGCTAAGAAGGTTGATCTCGACGAAGCCGCAATCATCGGAGGCGGAGCCGCCGATCATTTCAAACTCCTCTAGATTCATCGAGGGCGGAGGAACCTCCGCATCGCATTCGACGAAGATCGTCTCCGGACACATGATGACCGGCCGAACGGTATCGACGAAGCAGAGCGTCTGGACGCAGGAGCTGGAATTGCCGCATGCGTCGGTGGCGGTCCAGGTGCGGAAGACGCACGGCGGATCGGCCTGCTCTTCGTCGCTGTACTCGATCACGATCTCCTCCGGTTCGGAGCAGTTGTCCGTCGCGTTGGCCACGCCGGTGAGCGAGGGATCGATATCGGAACCGCAGGGCAACTTTACGTTGTCCGCCGGGCACTCGATCGTCGGAGGCGTGTTGTCGGAGATGGTCGTGTCAAAGGTCTGCATCGCCGAATTGCCGCAGCAATCCGTTGCAGTGACGGTGACGCCGACATCGGCCGAGCAACCTACGAGGTCAAGGATCTCGACGGTGCCGGTGACGATCAGCGAACCCTTGCCCTGTTCGACCGAGAAGTCCACCAGGCCGACGGTGCCGCCCATTGCGGATGCGTCGACGCTGATCGAGTCGATCAGATCGATGCAGCAGTTGTCGCTGACATTGACATAGAAGTGAACGACGCCGTCGCAGTTCTCGTCAACATGGCCGTAAGCCTTGCCGGAGAGGTGCGGCGCGGTCGTGTCGGTGACGGTGATGGTCTGCGTGCAACTCGAGGAATTGCCGCAGGCGTCTTGTGCGGTCCACGTGCGGACGATGACGTATTCGCCATCGCATTCGCCCGGCGTGACCTCATCGGTATACTCGGGAACGATCTTCGAGGAGCAATTGTCCTTGACAGAGGGTACGCCGGTGTTTTCCGGTGAGGTGGGATCGCCGCCCTGGCCTCTGGGGGTGACCGCGTAAGTCGCGAGATCGAGGGATTCGGCGTGGGCGCCCGCACCGTGATCCGCCACGACGCCGGCGATGGTTAATGAGCCCGGCGGCGGCAGGAGCCTCGCCGACCTCAGAGCGCCGTTGGCGGCACAGAACTGTTCCTGCGGCACGCAGACAGGCTCGCCGCAGCAGGTGTCGACCGCGCAGACCGAGCCCGGCGGGCAGTTGCCGTCGAAGCAGCGTAGCAGGGGAGCGCAAAGAGTGGTGCCATCCAGGCACACGCCGCCGGCCCCGCCTCCGGTAATGCTGGCGCAAACACAATTCGGATTTGGCGCACAGGGAACGAAGGTTGAGCATGTGGCGGCGGCGCACTCCGGCGCGTCGCAAATGCCGCTGGCACAGGCGATGTCCGCGTTAAACGCTCCGCCCTGACCGGCGCAGTCTGACGCTGTCGTGTCAATGCACTGGCCGGGACTGAGGCAGCACGATCCGGTGGGCTCGTCCTCGCCGGAACACTCGATGGTCACGTCCTTCGGACAGAAGATTTCCGGAGGCGTATCGTCACTGAGGGTTGCCGTCGCGGAGCAGCAGCCGCCGCTTCGCGGGACGCCGGTGCAGAAGTTACCGCAGCAATCGAAGGCGCCGACTTCGACACGGATGTCGGCCGAACAGCCTCCGAGGACGGCGTACGCGACGCTTCCGTCGATGCGGTAGGTGTTATCGCCGATTTCCGTCGCCTTCCAGGTGGCCTGGCCAAGTTGTGAGGCCGAGCCGTTAAAGACGAAGGTGTTGACGAAGATGCTCTTCAGGTCGAGGCAGCAGTTGTCGCTGATGGTCGCCGAGAAGGTGACAACGCCTTCGCAGTTGGCATCGAGGCTGCCGCCGTCGGCGGTGCACTCCGAGACAACCGGCGGCGTGGTATCGACCACGGTAATGGACTGCGAGCACTGGGCTGAGTTGCCGCAGGAATCGGTCGCCGTCCAGATGCGGAAGATCGAGTACTCAGACTCGCACTTGCCCGGGAAGATCTCATCGTCGTAATCCAGGGTCACGTCACCGCAGGCATCGAAAGCCTTGGGCGTGCCGGTGACCTTGGGATCGGTACTCTCGTCGCACTGCACCTGGATCGAGTTGGGGCAGCTAATCTGCGGCGGCGTGTCGTCGAAGGTCAGCTCGCCGGAACTGAGAAGAGCCGTCGTGACCTGGGAACCCTGGAAGCTCAGGGTCGAAGGCAGTGCGCCACAATTGGTGAAACTGATTCCCGGTGAGGGGACGGTGCAATCAGCGACCTCGCTGATGGTGAAGTTGAGGATGGCAAGCAGGGCATCACCTTCGCGCGGCGCGAGGCCGGGGCCCCACGGCTGGCTGCACGGATTGGCCATGTTTGGCGGAATCGCCACGCCGCCGGACATACCCAGCAGGGCCGTATTGGCGGTGCAGGAGCCGAGGGCATTGGCAATGTTCGACGGAATATGAACCACGAACGGACCCGTGCCGCATGGGGCATCCGTCGCGCCCGAGCACTCGGTGTAGCAACTGGCAACGCCGTTAAAGGTCAGGTTTGCCGAATCGTATGAAAGGAATGCTGAGAATCCGGTGACCGGATTGATCAGATTTCGCATCCAGACTTCGACCTGAATCGTGTCGCCCGGATCGCCGGCGCACCGCGGAACCTCGAGGCTCAGGGTGTTCGGAGGCGTCGGGTCGCAGATGTCGCCGATGCCGTCGGTATCGAGATCGGTTTGATCCGGATTGAAAGCCATCGGGCAGTTGTCGTTGCAGTCGAGCAGACCGTCAGAGTCGCTGTCGATGTCCGGGCTGCCGCAGCCACAGAGGCCGGGAGCGATCTTATCGGGATCTTCCGGGCAGCCGTCGCAGGCATCGCCGACACCGTCGCTGTCGGTGTCGGTCTGATCGGAATTGGCATTCATCGGGCAGTTGTCGCACTGATCGCCGACACCGTCCGAATCAGCGTCTTCCTGGAGCGGGTTGGCCTTGTCGGCGCAGTTGTCCACGCAGTCAAGGATGCCGTCGGTATCGACGTCACCGGCGTCGGGGACGCCGCAGCCACAGGCGCCGGGATCGGTCTTGTTTGGATCCATCGGGCAGCCGTCACAGGCGTCGCCAACACCATCCATGTCAACGTCGGCCTGATCGCTGTTGAAATCACTCGGGCAGTTGTCGCAGAGATCGCCGACACCATCGGTGTCCGCATCTTCCTGGCCGGCGTTAGCATCCATCGGGCAGTTGTCAACGCAGTCGATATGACCGTCGGAATCGGAATCGCCGGTCTCGACATTGCCGCAACCGCAGACGCCGGGCTCGGTCTTGTTGGAATCTTCCGGACAGCCGTCGCAGGCATCGCCGACGCCGTCGCTGTCGGAATCGAGCTGCATCGGGTCGCTGTCATTCGGGCAGATGTCGCAGGCATCGCCTATGCCGTCAGAGTCGCCGTCTTCCTGACCGGCATCCGGATCGTTCGGGCAGCCGTCACAGGCGTCGCCGACGCCGTCGGAATCGCCATCGGCCTGATCGGTGTTGAAGCTATCCGGGCAGTTATCGCAGACATCGCCGACGCCATCGGTGTCGGCATCTTCCTGACCGGAGTTGGCATTCATCGGGCAGTTGTCGCAGGCGTCGCCTATGCCGTCAGAGTCGCCGTCTTCCTGACCGGCGTTTGAATCGTTGATGCAGTTGTCGAAACAATCCTGAATGCCGTCGCTGTCGGAGTCGGCGTTTTCATCGACGCCGCAGCCGCAGTTTCCGGGCTCGGTCTTGTTCGGATCGAGCGGGCAGCCGTCGCAGGCGTCGCCGGTACCGTCGGTGTCGGCGTCGTCCTGATTCGGATTGGCATCGTTCGGACAGTTGTCGCAGACATCGCCCACGCCGTCCGTGTCGGCATCTTCCTGACCGGAGTTGGCATCTTCGGGGCAGTTGTCGCAGGAATCGCCCACACCGTCAGAGTCTGTGTCTTCCTGACCGGGGTTGGCATCGTTCGGGCAGTTGTCTTCGTTGGCGCAGATGCCGTCGCTGTCGGCATCATTCTCGGTGTCACCGGGGCAGGGATCGCAGGCGTCGCCGAGGCCGTCGCTGTCAGCATCTTCCTGACCGGGGTTCGAGTCGGACGGGCAGTTGTCGACATCGGCACATACGCCGTCCGAGTCGGCATCGTTGTCCGCGTCGTTCGGGCAAGCATCGCAGGCGTCGCCGAGGCCGTCGGTGTCGGCGTCTTCCTGGCCGGCGTTGGCGTCGGACGGGCAATTGTCCACGTCGCCGCAAATGCCGTCGGAATCGGCATCGTTGTTCGGATCATTCGGGCAGGCGTCGCAGGCGTCGCCGATACCATCGGTGTCGGCGTCTTCCTGATTGGGATTGGCATCATTCGGGCAGTTGTCGCAGGCATCGCCCAGGCCGTCGGTGTCGGCGTCCTGCTGACCGCCGTTTGCGTCGAACGGACAATTATCGCAGCCGTCGCCGATGCCGTCGGAATCAGAATCCGGCGGAATGCAGCACACGCGAGGAGAAGCGGTGTTGCGCGGCGTCGGAAGAGCAACCGTGAAATCTGCATTGTTGTTGTTGGTATCGACGCAGCCGGCGCCGTTTCGAATGGCGGCGGTGGCGGCGGCCAGTGCGCCCGTGGCGCCGGCGCCCTCGAAGCAATTCGCGGTTCCATATCCGACGAAGTCAACGAGTCCGGCCGTCATCGACGTGACGGGGCAGCCGGTCCCGAAGGTGATCATCGTCGCTGTATTAAGGAGCGCGACCTTTCCATTGTTGGCGTTCATGCCGATGGCGCCGGTGACGTCGGCGGTCGGCAGGTTGGCGCCGATGGAGCCGCCGGCTTCGGCCACGAGGAAGTAGCCGCCCGGGGCGATGGAGCCGGAGAGGGCAGTGACCTGCCAGCCGGTTCCAGCGGAAGAGGCATACTGAACGGACCATCCCGTCAGATTGACGGTGGTCGTCCCGCGGTTATGGAGTTCGATGAAGTCATTCTTGAAGGTAGCGCCGGTTCCGCCGCCTGCTCCATAGACCTGGCTGATGCGAATGTCGGGCGCACCGGCGAAAGTCTGGGAGGTCACGGCTGCGACGCAGGTAAGCGCGGCGCAGATAGATAAAACACAAGTTCTCAGTGTTCGCGAAAGCTTCATCTCGTCATCTCCTCTAAAATCATTCCCGAATCCGTGGGGAGCGCACATTGCGTAGCGCCGCGAGCCTCCTGGTACAGAGTCCCCCAAAGACAATCTGTTCAAAACAAAAAACTCCGTTGCAACGGCAATCCCTTGCGTCGTTAAAACGAGGGTGGCGCGATGGCCGATTTCCCCCGACGAATTCACGATATACTTGCCGGCCACAGGCAAGACTTGGATCGTTATGCACGGCTTCCTTGCCGAATCTGCAATCAACAGTATGACACAAGGGCTCGCCGGGTTCAATCCCCCCCCGGCCGGAATCTGGTGTTTCGCCCTTCCTAATTGGGTGGGGTGCGCGATTTTTCAGTCGATGACGGCCCATGTATGAAGGAGTGGTTAAGAGCGATCGAGGCGTCACCATGACCATTCTCAGCATGACATCGGGCGGGGCACAGTAGTTTTCCGTCACAAGTGATTACATTTCTAATATTCTCAGTGATTGAAATTCTGCTGCGGGAAAAATTTTCGACCGTTCTAATTAAGGAGAGGTAGTGTCTCAGTGCTCATTGGGGTCATCTGTCGCAGTAGCGGCACCGTGTGGGAAAACGTTTGTCCCATAAACGACTGTTCGCGCGACTCACACATGGATTCACCAACCCTCGCTTGCGGATTAGCGGGCCTCCAGATCACGGTGCGAGGACTTGATGCAATTCAGCGTCCTCGAATATCGCCGACATCGCACCGATAAGCAGCGCGCACTGCCGCGCGAGTCGCTCAGAACAATCAGAAATGAACCGCCCCGGCATCATCATCAGCAGCGGCCGAACGGGGGGTTGCCCGGTCTTAAAACGCTTGACGACCCGCCTCCAAAGGGCTAAGCTGATAAGCAGTTATGTTTAGGAGTCGCGAAGCGCAATTCCTCTCGCCGGCGCTTCGTCATGGGGTTAAGATGCAGTTTCGCGCCGCCGCTTTGGCGTCGTCATATGTCTTGCGTATTCGCTCGCGCATTTTTCTGGAGGCTTTGTGATGGCCGGTATTGATCGTATTGCCAGATTCATGGGGGTTACTCTCGCCGTCGCATTGATGCTCGGCTTCGCGTCTCCTAGTGTTGCGCGCGCAGCCGCCGACGTGGACATGGACGGCGTCGACAGCTCGATTGACTGCGACGACAACGACAACATGGTCGGCGCACCGGAACTTCGCTTCGCCGACGCCGATATGGATGGTTTCGGCGACCCGGGCGACTCGGACATCGTTTGTCCCGGCGACCCGCTGTACAACGCGGACAACGACCTCGACTGCGACGACACCAATGCTGCGTATCCCGACTTCATTCCCGTTGACATGGACATGGACGGTCTGGGCAATGCCAGTGACATCGACTTCGGCTGCCCGAATCAACCCGGCTTCGCTGACAACGGCGATGACTGCGACGATACGGACAGCATGATCGGCGGCGTCGAGCCGCGGTTTGCCGATGCCGATGGCGACGGAGTCGGAGAGGGCATGACCGTGGATGCCTGTCCGAACGATCCGGCCTTTGCCGATGTCGGCGGCGACAATTGTCCGGCCGATCCCAACCCCGGTCAGGAAGACGCGGACACGGACGGCCTCGGCGACGCCTGCGACGCCTGTCCGAATGACGCGGATAACGACGCGGACGCTGACGGCGTGTGCGGCGATGTGGACGCCTGCCCCGGTTTCGATGACAACGCCGATGCCGACGCCGA
>CAZCGF010000055.1:18595-20660 GCA_964498115.1 uncultured Planctomycetaceae bacterium
CCGATGCCGACGCCGACGGAATCGCCGACGGCTGCGATACCTGCCCGAACGATCCTGACAACGACGCAGACGGCGACGGCGTGTGCGGCGATGTGGATGCCTGCCCCGGCTTCGACGACAACGCCGATGCCGACGCCGACGGCACCGCCGACGGCTGCGACGGATGCCCGGCCGATGCCGACAAGGTCGCAGCCGGTGTGTGTGGTTGCGGCGTAGCGGATACGGATTCCGACGCCGACGGCACCGCGGATTGCAATGACGAGTGCCCCGATGATGCCGCAAAGACTGCACCCGGCGCCTGCGGCTGCGGCGTTGCGGATACCGACAGTGACGGTGACGGCACGGCGGACTGCGACGACGGCTGCCCGGCCGATGCCAACAAGACGGCGCCTGGCGACTGCGGCTGCGGCGCGGCTGACGTGGACGCGAACGGCAACGGCGTGTCTGACTGTTTAGACTCTGAACCGCCGCCCGGCCCTCAGCCGGTTCAATGCGGCGCGACGGGCGGCGCATGCGGCCCCGGCACGGCGATGATGGCCCCGCTGCTCTTCAGCGGCATCTTCACCCTGCGACGCAAGCGACGCCGCTAAACGACGCCACTCCAAGGCGTCTTAAGAACGCACAATCGACCCATCGCCCGACGAGCTTCATTGCTCGCCGGGCGATTTTTTTTAGGTCGAAGAAGTCATCATCACCGCCGCGCGAATAACATCGCGAAACTGACACCATCCTGGCGACGGGTGATTCTCGGGCGTTCCTAAAAATCGAAGCGCGACAAGTTCAGGAGCACTTCTCCACGGGATAGAATGAGATAGCTCGGAGGGGGGCTATGTTCATCCATCGTTGCGCTTATCGCGCGGCCTTTTCCATGGCCATGCTGTTGCCCGCGGCCTGCGACGGGAGGCTCGATTTTGCGCAATACGGGCTTCCATTGGATCGCTTCGGCGTCAACGCCAGCCTGAGATCGGCCTGCGCGAATCTCGGCGGCGGGCAGTCGATGCCGGATGACGTCATCCAGGCACTGATCGCTGAGGTCGAACACTTCCGCCAATCCGGCGTCACACGAAACCAGATACTCCAGGCCGAGATTCATGCATGCCTCGGCGGCTGTGATCAGGCCTGCAATGAGAACCCCGCCATGTGCTCGGGCAGCACACCGGTGAACTGCCTCCCCTACTGCGTCACCTGCATGGAGGCCATCGTGGATCAGGTGTACCAGCCCTAGTCTGCTGATGCGCGGCGCTCCAGTCTGATATTTCGCATCACGATCACGTCGGTCGGCATGGCACACGTCCGCTATTGCCGCATACATCAAGCCGTCCCAGAGATCGCCCGATGGTCAGATCGGCGGGTCTGCGCGCTGCAAGCCGCCGTGACTGCCAGCAGACTGACGAGGAGCCGAGCGTCATGACAAATCCAGGATCACAGGACCGGCCGGGCAACGACTTCTCGGAGGTCAAAGAGCAATACAAAGAGGCCGAGGACGCCCGACAGGACTACGAGGCCAAGCGCGCGAAGCTGGTCGAGATGCAATATAAGTTGCAGGCGATGGAGCTTCAGGCCGGCGCGGCCGAGGAAGAGCTGCGGAGCCTCGAAAAATTCAGCATGACCGGGCTGCTCTCCAGTCTTCGCGGCGATCGGCAGGAGCGCACCGAAAGAGCCCGCGACCAGTTGCATCATCTTCAGACGCAGTTCGACGCCGCGCTCGACGCGTTCACCTCGCTCGAGGCGCAGGTCGCGGAATTGGAGAAACGCGTCGAGGCGGGAGACCAGGCGCGCGTTCAATACGAGGCCGCCTTCGCCGCCAAACTTCGTCAGGCCGAGAGCGGCGCCGGCGAATCGGCGGACCGGCTGGGCGTCGTCTCCGCTGAACTCACCCAGTTAAGCAAGCAGGTGGAACTCCTCAAGAAGGCCGGCAAGGCGGGCGACGAGGCCCGGCGCGGTCTGCTTGAGGAGATCGAGACGCTCAGCACCATGGGCCGATGCCGCGTCGCCGAGGGTCACCGCGCGATCTCCATGCTGATGAATACCGCGCTGAAGGCGACCTACGACCAGTGCGCCGGTC
>CAZCGF010000056.1:0-20564 GCA_964498115.1 uncultured Planctomycetaceae bacterium
CGGCGTTCGGCATCAATGATGACCGGCCGGTGGGGCGGGCCTGTCCGGGTCGAGCGGCAGAGCCTTTGCACGGCAGGAATCGAAGTAGGCGAAGACGCAAAGTGCCAGGAAGGCAATTAAGCCAAGCCAGTTTGAGATTGCCACGTATCCGTCCGGATTACTCAGGTGGGAGGGCAGTTGCAGCCATCTCATCAATCCAAATGACTTCAGGTACTCGTCATCGATGGCCGTCAGCACGCTGATGACGACGCCGATGATCGCGCCACCGGCGATCAGGCCGGATGCAATCAGGATGCCCTTGTCGCTGCGGGCCTTGCTGAGTCCGGCGTCCTTAGAGCTTTTGGCCACCATCGCGGCGATGATCGCGCCGACGAGGATCGGCGTATTCAATTCCATGGGCAGATACATTCCCAACGAAAACGCGAGGCCCGACACGCCGAGCATCGTGACCAGAATCGCGATCATGACACCGACGCCGTACATCACCCAGGGGACGGACCCGCCGCCGACGAAGCTCTGAAGGGCGCTGGCCATGACATTGGCCTGCGGGGCCGCGAGCGCCTCCGGATTGGCGACGGGGTCATAGCCCTTTGTGCCGGCGAGAAACATGATCGTTCCTGTGACCAGGACGGACGCCAGCAGCGAAGCGATGATGGCGCTGTATTGGATCTTGCGCGGACTCGCTCCGATCCAGAAGCCCAGTTTGAATTCTGTCACCAGCGTGCCGGCCATTGAAAGGGCCGAGGCGACAACGCCGCCGACGAGCAGGGTGGCGAGCATGCCCGCCTCATTTTTGGGCAGGCCGGCTGCCAGAAGGACGACGGCGGTGATGATGATGGTCGTGACCGTCATGCCGGAAATCGGCGTGACGGAGATCATGGCGATGGCCCATGCAGAGACAGTGGTAAAAAGGAAGGCCACGCCGAGGGCAAGCACGACGGAGATCACGGTGAGTCGCCAGGGACTATCCATGTCCACCATCACCACGTACCGGAAGAAAACGAACATGATGACGGTGATGGCGATGCCGATGGCGAGGAGGCCGGGATAGCTAATGTCCTGATCGGTGCGGTCTTCCTGCGCGACCGTGCCTTTCGAAGCGATCAAACCGCCGAGGGCCTGCCGCAATGCAGTAATGATGACACTTCCCATCTTAAAAATGGAAATCAATCCGGCCGCGAATATACCGCCGATGCCGATGTTTCGAGGGATGGCGCGGAAGATGTCCTCCGCCTCAGCGGACCCTATCGACGGGTTCAACAGTTGGAGGTGCGCCAGATCGAGCGGCGCCAGCATGGGGATGATGACAAACCACGAGAGAAATGAGCCGGCGCAAATGATGGACGCGTATTTGATGCCGATGATGAACCCGAGGCCCAGTAGCTCCGCACCGGTCCCGAGGAAGAAGATGGCCTTTACCTCGTGGGTCAGTTTGTGGAGCTTGGGAATCGCCGCCGTGGTGAAGTTCTCGGTGAAGAGCTTCATCGCGCTCGACATCCAGTTGTAAGCCGCACCGAGAATGAAGGAATAAACAAGGACCATTGCCTGTCCGCCGGTCTGAGAGGCGCCGGTGACAAGAATCTCATTCGTCGCGGTCCCTTCCGGGAAGGGGAGCTTGCCGTGCATTTCCTTGACGAAGTACCTACGAAACGGGACCAGAAACGTGGCGCCCAGAACGGCACCGAGGAAAGGAACGAGAAAGATCAGGAAGAAAAGCGGTGGGCCTGACAAATTCAGCTTCTCATGAAGCTTGAGCACATAGATCGCCGGCATGGTGAAGACCGTGCCGCCGGCGACGATGCCGCTTGTGGTGCTGATGGCGAGGATGTTGACGTGTTCCAGGAGCGTCGTCGCACGACGACCGGTCTTGAGCAACAGCCCCGAGAGACCCACCGAGAGAATCGAAATCGGAATGGCCGTCTCGATCCCCTGGCCGACCTTCAGCGCGAGGTAGGTCGCGGCCATCGAGAAGATGATGTTCATCAGGATGCCGAAGGCGATAGAACGGCCGGTGACCTCGGGGATTGTCACCTGTGCGGGGACCATCGGCGTGTAAGTCTCGCCGGGCTTCAGTTCTCGGTAAGCGTTTTCGGGAAGGCGCGTGGCAACCTTGGGCTCTGACATGGCGGTCTCCGGGGGTCGAACGGCGAAACTGTCAGGACCGGGGGAATGTAACGCACGTGGCAGGCGGCGAAAAGGCCGCGCTGGCGGCGGCCATCGCTAGGATTTTTCCTTGCCCCAGAGCTGTGCCAGTTCGATCAGCACTTTGACCGCGCTTTCCATCTGCTCGAGGCAGGCGAATTCGAGCGGCGAGTGGAAGTTGTACATGCCCACGGAGAGATTCGGCGTGGGCAGGCCCTTCTCGCTGAGACGGGAGCCGTCGGTGCCGCCGCGGATGCTCTTGAAGTGCGTGGTAAGGCCGGCGTTCTTGATGGCCTGATCGGCGAGCTTCACGGCGCGGGGGTCCTTGGTGAGGTACTCGATCATGTTGCGGTACTGCTCTTTGACCTCGATGTTGATGCGCGCGCCGGGGTGCTCGGCCATGATGGTGTCGGCGACGGCGTGAAGAATCTTTGCCTGCTCGGCGAGCTCGGCGGTGACGAAGCTGCGCAGGAGGACGCGGACCTTCGTCTCGGGGACGCCGCCCTCGATGACGTAGGGATGCATGAAGCCGTCGCGGTTCTCCGTCGTCTCCGGGGCGAGGCGGTGCCAGGGCAGGCGCTCGACGAACTGCGCCGCGAGGCGAATCGCGTTGATCATGCGGCCCTTGGCGTAGCCGGGGTGGATGTTCTTGCCGGTGATGGTGACGACGGCCACGTCGGCGGACCAGGTTTCGTTCTCCAGACCGGCCTCGCCGTCGCCGTCGAGGGTGTAAGCGACAGTCGCGCCGATTTTGGCGAGGTCGAGCTTGTCGGTGCCGCGGCCGACTTCCTCGTCGCAGGTGAAGACGATGCGGATCGGGCCGTGCTTGATCTCCGGGTGGGCCATCAAGTGTGCCGAGGCGGTCATGATCGCGGCGAGTCCGGCCTTGTCGTCGGCGCCGAGCAGGGTTGTGCCGTCGGTGGTGATAAGGGTCTTGCCCTTGAGGGCGGCCATGCCTTCGGTTTCGTCGACGCGAATGACGCGCGTGGGGTCGCCGGGCAGTTGGATGTCTTTGCCATCGTAGTTTTTGTGGATGATCGGCTTGACGTTCTTGGCGGTGAACTCCGGCGAGGTGTCCATGTGGGAGAGCCAGGAGATCGTCGGGGCGCCGGGGACGTTGCCGGGGATGGTGCCCATGACGATTCCGTGCTCGTCCATGGAGACATTTTCAAGCTTCAGGGCCTTGAGCTCGTCGGCGAGTATGCGGCCGAGATCGAGCTGGCCGGGACTGCTGGGGTAGTCCTTCGTCTCTTCGACGGCGGTGGTTTCGACTTTGACGTAGCGAATAAAGCGATCGAGCAGGGTATCCACGTTGCACCTCCGGGAAATGATGATCCGCCCTGT
Source organism: uncultured Planctomycetaceae bacterium (assembly GCA_964498115.1). Lineage (GTDB taxonomy): Bacteria > Planctomycetota > Phycisphaerae > UBA1845 > UTPLA1 > UTPLA1. Next base: position 3,487 of record CAZCGF010000056.1, read on the forward strand.
TTTACGCGGTTGGAAATGAAATCGCAAACATCCGGGCGCAAGAGAGCAGATACGGAGAATTGCCCCGTAGCAGAGCGATGTGGTGACGCAATATCGAAAAGGTGGGGCGCTGGGTCTACAACCGGAAAACGTTCTGAACGATGGTGTTCACCCAGTCGATGAGGGTGAAGTTGACCAGATTCTGAAGCTCGAAGTTCAGGGCCCCGATGGGGTCGGGGAAGCAGCCGGTTGCCTGGAACATGGGCAGGGCGGCGATGGCGATCATCGCGAGCCTGGCGCGGCGAAGGAGCCTCACGCGACGCAGGGCGGACCGGTTATCTCTGGCTTGTCGCTTCATGTCATACCAACCCAAATATCGTATTGAAGATGATCGACGTGATCGACTGGATCGTCACGGCCGCCGTGAGGACGATGTTCTCGGCGAAAACCTGCTGAATCGCCTGATCGGGCAGGCAGCCGATCTGCTGAAACAGGAAGGCGGCCGGCAACCAGCGTCCCCATCGCACGCATCCCTGCACAAATCTGCGGTTCATCCTCGGTCGATCTCCCTGAGACAAGCCCATGCCCTATATATCGGCCGACGGGCCGAATCGCAACTGTGCAAACGCCTTGCCTTCGCTGGGGGGTTTTTTCCTCGCCGGAGGGTCGCCGGGCCTGCTCGGTCACTGCAGCGACACGGGATCGACATCGACCGTCAGCGTCTTGACGCTCGATTTCAGCGTTCCTTCGGACTTGAACAGGTCGATGGCCGAGAGCATGGCGCCGGCCGTCTCGAAGGTCAGTTGAATATCCATCCGGTAGCTGTCACGAAGCCGCTTGATCGGGCACGGCGAGGGGCCGAAGACCGATGCGGCGATGCCACGCCGCCCGAGCGCGGCCTCCAGCTCCTGCCTCAACGCATCCCCGGCCTTTTGCAGCTTGGTGTAGAGCGGGTCGGCGATGATGACCCGCATCATGCGCGTCCACGGCGGCAGCTTCGCGCGGCGGCGCTTCTGAAGCTCGCCGTCGGCGAAGGCCTCGTAATTTCCCGCGACGGCGTGACGAATCGGATCGGCATCGGCGGCAAAGGTCTGGACAACGACGTGCCCCGGCGCGTCGCCTCGTCCGCTTCTGCCCGCCACCTGGAGGACGAGTTGAAACGTCCGCTCCTCGCTGCGGAAATCGTTGAGACCCAGGGCGGTGTCGGCGCTGACGATGCCGACGAAAGAGACGAAGGGGAAGTCCAGCCCCTTGGCGATCATCTGCGTGCCGACGAGAAAGTCGAACTCGCGCCGTTCGAAGGCCGCGAGGATGTCGGCGTAGTCCTCATTTTTTTGCATGGCGTCGCTGTCCATGCGCCGCACGCGGGCCGCGGGGAATTTGAGCCCCAGCTCCTCCTCGACACGCTGGGTGCCGATGCCGAATCGGGAAAGTCTGCCGTCGCAATTCGACATGGGGCAGAGCTTCGGCATCTCGACGCGCTGATGGCAATAGTGGCAATGGGCCAGGCCGGTCGACGCATGGAAGACCATGTGTACGTCGCAGTGGGGGCAGGTGTAAACGTACTTGCACTTGGGGCAATGCAGATATCCCGCGTATCCACGGCGGTTGAGCAACAGGACGGCCTGTTCCTTGCGATCGAGGGTCGCGCTGAGGTGTTCCTCCATGGCGCGCGAGAGCATATGAACGCCGGGCCGCTCGTGGTGTTCCTGCCGCATGTCGACGAGATACACCTGCGGCATGGCGAGGCCGCGGACGCGCGTGGGCATGCGCAGGAGTTGATAGTGCTTGCGCTGGTGGGCGTTCTTCCAGGTTTCCAATGACGGCGTGGCCGAGCCGAGTACGACGGGGATGCCTTCGAGATTCGCCCGCTGAATGGCAACGTCGCGCGTGTGGTAACGCGGGGCGGCGAGGTTCTTGTAGCTGGGCTCCGCCTCTTCATCGACGATGATGACGCCAAGCGAAGGACAGGGGGCGAAGACGGCGCTGCGTGTGCCGATCACAACGGGAATTTCGCCCCGCGCGATGGCCGACCATGCACGGGATCGCTGCACGCCGGAAAGGCCGCTGTGCAGGACGGCCACGCGCTCGAAACGTGTCTGCAATCGACGGACGGTCTGCGTGGTCAGGGCGATCTCAGGCACAAGCATGATCGCCTGTCGTCCTGCCGCGAGAACCTGGCGAATGGCGCTGACATAAACCTCGGTCTTGCCGCTGCCGGTGACGCCGAAGAGCACCTGTACGGAGAATTTGCCACTGTTGATCGACTCGCCGATCTTCCCAATCGCCGACTGCTGATCGTCGGAAAGCTCGAAATCAGGATGGTGTGGCGAGGGATTCGCCTCAGCCGGGGCGACCTCCTCCATGACGATCTCGATCGTGACGAGTTCCTTTTTCTCAAGTCCGGTCACGACGGCCGGGGTGCATCCGGCCAGATCGCAGAGCCGTCCGATCTCCACTTGCCCCTCGCGGCGCAGGGCTTGGACAACCGCCTGCTGCTTGGCCGAGCCGAGATTGTCCCCATCCAGCGCCTTCGCGGTCTTCTCTGAAAGTTTGACGTATTTGACTCTCCGACGCCCGGCCTGGGCCTTGGCTGCCGCGGGGATCATCATGTCGAGGGTGTGGCCGACGTAAGAGCAATAGTACCGCGACAACCATCGGCCTAGTTCCAGCAGCTTGGGACCGATCATCGGCGTTTCGTCCACGACGCTGATGATCGTCTTAAGCGTGGAAGCCCACTCCTGCTTGCTTACATCGACGCAGAAGGCGACCTGCGGCCTGCCGGAGCGACCGAACGGGACCTCCACGCGCATGCCGGGCTTTAATCGCTCCGCCAACTCGTCCGGGACGAGGAAGCTATAGGTCTTGTCAATCGGGGCCAGTGGGGCGATGGTGGCGACGAGGGCGTGGCGCAGAACCGGCGGCTCGATCAACGAAGGCGTGGCGCGATCAATGCGGCTGCGCGACATGATGAATTGAAAACGCCCTTTCCGTGAGCAACGTGCGGCAGAAAAACGGAGCAAATACGGCGGATTCGATGCCGCGTGCGTCGCCCGCTATTATACGCCGACGCGCCGACCGTACGGACGCACCCCAAAGAGGCACTGTGAATTGATGTCGCGCCCGATGGTCGAAGTCAGCCAGCTCGTCAAAGTCTTTCCCACCACGGAGGGGGGAGAGAAGCGTGCCGTGGACGGTCTCTCCTTCACTGTAGCGGCCGGAGAGATCTACGGCCTGCTCGGTCCCAACGGCGCGGGCAAGACGACAAGCCTCCGCATCATCAGCGGCCTGCTCACACCGACCTCGGGGACGGTGCACCTTTCAGGATTCGACGTGACCCGTCAGCGCGAGGACGCCAAGCGCTGTCTGGGCTATCTCACCGCCAGCACCGGGCTGTATCAGCGACTCTCCCCGCGAGAGTTGCTGAGGTACTTCGGGCAGCTTCTCGGCATGGAAGCCAACGCGGTAAAGCAACGTATTGAGACGCTTATCGACTGGCTGGACATGGGTGAGTTCGCCGACCTCCGCTGCGGCGGCCTCTCCACCGGACAAAAGCAGCGAACCAACATCGCCCGGGCGCTCATGGGCGACCCGCCCATCCTGATCATGGATGAACCGACGCTTGGGCTGGACGTGTTGACCAACCGCATCGTTCTGGAATTCATTCGCGCAGAAGCCGCCACCGGGAAGGCCGTGATTCTCTCGACGCATTATCTCGATGACGCCGAGTCACTTTGCAACCGCTTCGGCCTGATTCACGAGGGCCGGCTCGTGGGCGAGGGAGACCTGGCAAGCCTGCAGGCCAAGTCGGGCAGGAGGCGGCTCAGCGAGATATTCCTCAACCTCTGCGGACAGGAGGCTCACGTCCTCAAACAGCGTCCGGACATCCCGCCGACAGGCGGTCCACTTATTCGGGGGATGACATGAAGCGCTACTCCCGAGTCGGTGTCGTGTTTCGCAAGGAACTGATCGAGACGCTGCGCGACCGGCGCACGCTCGCGGCGATGGTGCTTGTGCCCATTGTGCTTTATCCGGTGCTGATGGTCATCATCGTCGAGGCCCTACGGGTAGAGACCGGCCGCCGGCGCGCCGAGCGCTACAGCGTCTGCGTGCCCGATCATTTGCACGAACAGTGGCTGCGCGGCGTGCTGAAGCGCGAGGACGCCGGTCTTGCGACGCAGCCGGCCGCATCGCAGCCGACCATCGACGTTCAGGCCGCCAATCCCGCGGATGCGATCGTTGCTCGATTGCGCGCCGACCAGGTGGATATCACCGTTCTGCCCGCCGACCAGTCATTGTGGGATGCGGTTTCCGATCATCGCTGCCATGCCGGCGTCATCATCGAGCCGCCGCCAAACCCGGACGACCCCGCTGATCGGACGAACCGGGTCGTCCAGATTCTGCGATCGGATACCAATCCGCGATCGGAGTTCGTCTATCAGCAGCTAAATCACATTTTTGCCGACGAGGCGGACCGAATCGTCCGGTCGCGTGTCGCCGATTCTCCCGACGGCGTCGGCACGCTCACGCCGATCATCACCCATAACCTGTCCACGTCGAGTCCCCAGCAACAATTCGCGCGCATTCTGGCGATGGTGGTGCCGTTTCTTCTGGTCATCATGACCGTGACCGGGGCGCTATATCCTTCGATCGACCTGACCGCCGGGGAGCGCGAGCGCGGCACACTGGAGACGCTCGCCGTTTCGCCGGTGCCGGTGGGGCAGATCGTCGCGGGCAAGTTCGGCGTCATCGTGGCCATTGCCATGTTCAGCACCGCCCTGAATCTCGGCTCCATGACCGCCATGTTTCATTTCAGCAAGCTCGGCGAGCTGGCGACCGAATTGCAGCCGCCTTCGGAACTCGAGGTGGCCACCCCGGAAGGCGTCATCGAACGTGAAGTGACGCGGCCGGCCGGCGGCGCCCTGACTCAGCAGGACTACCTCAATCGCCGAAAGACGCTCGAGTCCGAGGCCGCCACCCAGCGCGGCTTCATTACCACCGCCGCGCCGATCGTCCTCCTGGCCATGCTACCCTTTGCCGTCCTTGCGGGCGGTGTCATGCTGGCGACATGCAGCTTCGCCCGGACATTCAAGGAAGCCCAGAATTACATGATGCCGGTGATGATGGCATTCATGATTCCCGCCATGATTGTGTCGTACATGCCGACGACCCGGCTTGAAGGCGTGCTGCTTGTCATTCCCGTCGCGAACATCGTCGTGCTGATTCGTGAGCTCTTCCTGGGCAACTATGACGTTCCGGCGATGAGCATTTGCTTGTTGTCGACGACCTTCTACGCCGCGGTCGCCATCACTGTCGCGGCCCGGTTGTATGGCAATGAGGCGGTGCTCTTTTCCGACGTCGGTAGTTACAAGACCTTGTTCAAGCGGCGCTTCTTCAAGCCGCAGGAAGCGCCATCACCGGCCGCGGCGCTTCTGACCGTGGCGATGCTCTTCCCGCTCTACTTCTACTGGCAGTCTTATCTGCTGGACCTCTCCGATGAGCCGGGTCGGATCCGCATGGTCATCGGCCTCGGCCAGTTGCTTCTCATCGCCTTGCCGCCGCTCTTGCTTGCCTGGTATCTGAAGCTGGAACTGCCGAACACCTTTTCACTTCGCGTGCCGAGGGCATTGCCGACCGTCGGCTCGCTACTCATTGCCGCGGCCGTTGTGCCGGTTGCAAACCTGCTCCGGTCGATTCAGTTTCATTGGTTTCCGCCCGGCGATGACATGCTCGGCAATCAGGCGGAGGCGATTCTCGACGGTCCGTTGTGGGCCGTTCTCATGATCCTTGCCCTGACGCCTGCTGTCTGCGAGGAAGTGTTGTTCCGCGGTTTTCTGCTGTCCGGCCTGCGACAAAAGCTCAGCACACCGATCCTGGCCATCATCGTCGGATTGATCTTCGGGCTCTTCCACATGCGAATCGAGCAGATACCGGTTCATAGCCTCGTCGGAGCGCTTCTCGCGCTCGTCTGCCTGCGTACCGGCTCAATCCTTCCGGGAATGATCGTTCACTTCGCCAACAATGCCATCGCCGTCGCCGCCGGAACGCACGAGGGGCTGGCAAAGTTCTTCGGCGTTCCGACGACCGCCGAGGAACTCACCCGACTTCACTTTGACATGCGCGACGCGGCATTCGCGGCCGTCTTCGTGGTCGGGTTCTTTCTGATGTTCATTAAGCGCAGCCCTGACCGAGCAAGTCCAAGCCGGGCGGTTTAGATTCGCTGACGTCAATTCTCTCTACCCAAGCGTCATAATCGCAAAAAAGAAGCCCCGGGAAGAATCCCGGGGCTCGCAGGGTCGGTTGGTAATTCTGTGCTGAAGCGAAGGCGTCAGGAAATCGGCGTCGTCGTTCCGCCGCCGGTTGTCGCCGCGCCGGTGAAGCCGCCGCCCGGTGAGCCGCCGGGATTAAAAATGTCGCCGGCCGAACCGAGCAGATTAAGAGACTGAATCAAGCTGCTGATGGTGTCCAAAAAGTTCAGTGCGATCTCATCAACCGTCGCACGTGCGAAGCTCGGCGTGTCCACGAAGTCGCCGGGGATCGTCTCGGTGCCGTTCTGAATGGCGAATGAATGTTGAATCATGAGGCCCGGTCGTCGCAAAGCAAGCGCGCCGCCGGTCGTCGTTGTGAACTGATTGCCGATGATCGTCGGCTGCGGCCCCATACCTGTTCCCGTGCCGGTATCAGTGCCGGTCGTCGTACCAGTCGTCGTTCCGGTGGTTGTGTCGGTCGTGCTCGGAGTCGTTGTGATGCCTGACGTGCCGCCGAGACCGAAGAGACCTCCAAACTGCTGGAGGAGCTGGTTTAAATCCGGGGTCGTGGTCGTGGGAGTCGTTGTCTGAGCGGATACGCTGCCGCACAAGAGCGCGACGGCTGCCGCCGACAACGTCATCCGAAGTCCCAAACGCATTCCGTTTTGCTTGATCACTAAACGACTCCTGTCTAGCTTGCCTAACCTTTGCCGGCGCTTCCGACACAACCCATTATAAGTATTGTCGGTCCTCCGGTGGCACCGCGTTTGCGGAATTCCTAAGCCACTCCCGAATACCCCTCTCCGCGACTCGACGATAACCCCTTGCATCGCCTTATGATGCGACTGATTAGCCTCGGGCGGGCAGCGCCATCTTTCGGCCGATCCAGCGACCGAGTACAAGTTTGTCATGGTTGGCTGCCGGCGCCGCGGAGGCCCGGCAGACCTCTGGACCCAGCACATGGAGGGCTGCTCATTGAACGCCACCCTGGTCATCAAGGGCGGAAGGGTCATCGATCCATCTCAGAATTTCGACGCCGTTGCGGACGTCGTCGTCATCGACGGAAGGATTTCCGCCGTCACGCCGCGCTCGAGTGAAGCCGCAAAGCCGAATCCTACGGATGCCACGATCATCGACGCTGCGGGGAAGATCGTCGCGCCGGGTCTCATCGACATGCACGTTCACCTGCGCGAGCCCGGCAATGAAGACGAGGAGACCATCGCGTCCGGCAGCGCCGCGGCGGTGGCGGGGGGGTTCACTTCGATCGCCTGCATGCCCAACACGCAACCGGCGATCGACACCGAGGCGATGATCGAATTCGTCTATCGCCAGTCGGCGCGTGCCGGGCTTTGCAATGTCTTTCCCATCGGCGCCATCACCAAGGCGAGAGCCGGCAAGGAACTCGCCGAGATGGGGCAGATGGTCCGTGCCGGAGCGGTGGCGTTCTCCGACGACGGGTGCGGCGTGGCTCAGGCCTCGGTGATGTTCCAGGCACTTCAATACGCGAAGATGTTCGACAAGCCCCTTATTCAGCACTGCGAAAACGCCGAGCTTGCCGGTGGCGGCGTCATGAACGCGGGCTATACCGCGACGCGCATCGGCCTGCCGGGGATTCCCGCGCTGGCTGAGGAGCTGATGATCCAGCGGGACATCGCCCTCGCCGCAGAGACCAATGCTCGCTACCACGTGGCGCACATCTCCACTGCGGGCGCGGTGAGCCTCGTTCGGGAGGGGAAGAAACGCGGGGTCCGCATCACGACGGAAGTCTGTCCGCATCACCTCATGCTCACCGAGGAGGCCGTCTCCGAATACGACACCAATTACAAAATGAATCCGCCGCTGCGCACGCAGAAGGATGTTGATGCCTGCATTCAGGGAGTCATCGACGGCACAATTGATTGTCTGATCACCGACCACGCCCCGCACGGTGTCGAAGAGAAGGAGCTCGACTTCGTCGCCGCGCCATTTGGCATCGTGGGTCTCGATGCGGCGCTGGCCCTCTTTGAAAAGGCCCTGATCGCGCCGGGGCACATCGACTGGCCGAAGTTGATCGCGATGCTCACCATCAACCCGGCGCGGATTCTCGGCATTCCCAAGGGGACGCTCGCTGCCGGCGCCGATGCGGACATCACGATCATCGACCCTGCTCACCCATGGCGGGTGGACGTTTCCCGTTTCCAATCCAAGAGCCGTAATTGCCCCTACGAGGGGTGGGAACTCGGTGCGCGCCCGCTCATGACCATCGTTGCCGGCCGGGTCAGGTTCAATATCAATACTGAAAACGCCGTTGCATGCTGATCGGACCGCCCCCTTCCGCGAGGTTAAAATCATCACCTCGGAAACCCGGATTTCATTGACGAAATCGCCGCGCGCTGTATAATTTGTCCGGAAATTGCAGGATCGTGTCGAGACGGAACCGGCGGTCCCGTCGGCAGCTACATCCATCTAAACCGCCGGATTCCGGACATGAGGGGAACGGGCTTCGCGGACCGTGGGCGACCTCTGGCTTTCGAGCCAAACTTCGCCGCCCAAGTTAAGAACACGGTGTGCGAAAGATCGTGGCATAGTCCTACAAGGCTTGGACGCCTTTTGCTGGCCGTGTCGTAAGAGGCACTGCTGCGGCGGGCCCAACTGGAAGGAGACCCACATGTCCACTCATTTGCCGACCCCCATCCCCCTTGGCGGTACGCATATCGCCAGCCCACCCGCTTTTGAAACCTGGACCGCGACCGGTTCGCCCCGCGCCAATCGCCTCGACCAGCGGGACTACACCCGCCGGGAAATCGCCTGCGACCTCTGGCTGATCGAGGTGGAGTCTGAATCGACGATGCGCTGCAAGATCAACAACGTCTCCGACGCGGGGATCCACGCAAGCGCACCGATCGGCTTCGGCCTTGCCGTCGGCCAGCGATTTGAAGCTCGCCTGGCCAACACGTCAGCAGGCGCCTTGCTCAGGTCGCAGCAGATTTCCAAGAGCCTCGGTTATGGCACCGTGGTTCGCACGGAGATGCATGTCCACGGCGAAGACGACGACCGCGTCAACTTCGCCCTCCGATTCGACGTGCCGCAGCTCCTTCCCGTTTAACGAGAATTCGGAGCTTTCCGCAGTCGCCGACCCGGCATGGGTGGTGTCTTGCGCCGATGAAGGCTGAGTTCCCGCTGACCCGGATAGACATTTCGTTTCAATCGCCCGCCGTCGCCAAAGAGACTTGACGGTGGTGCCGTTTCGCGCGCGTTAAACGAGGGTATCGCGGCAATTTGCAAACCTGCGCCTGCGGGGGGCCGGGCTCTTAGGCAATGGCGACGAATTTGCGGAGGTTGTTAACGAGGTCGTCCACCGTGAGTGGCTTGGAAAGGTCGAAGGGGAGGAATACGCCGTGGTTGTGGTCGCTGGCGAGGATGATCAACCGGTCAAACTCGACGGCAAAGCCCATCTCTTGCGGCTGATGACCCGTGATGAATATTTGCACACCAAGGGTCTCGGCGAGTTGGGCGAGCTGCTCGGCCGTATGCCTTCGGCCCCAGACAAGGTTGAAGATCGTCTTGTTGTCCCGCAGGTCGTCGAGGGTCACGACCCGGCCGAAGATCTCGGGATCGAAGGTCGGCATGTCGTGAATGCTGGGCAGCGAGTGGGACATCCAGACGCCGTTCTCAGTGACGGCGGCCAGGGCGAAGGAGGCGATGAACTCGTTCATGGCATCGAGGACTTCGGCGGAGCGATCACCGCCGTAAGCCATGGCCACTGAGTCGTTGAAGTCATTGAGCACCAATCGGCCGTTCTTGGCGATCGGGTAACCGGTGAGCTGGGCCAGTTCATGGTTCGACTGAAGGAAGTGCACCTGCTCGGGGAACTCGCACTTGTACTGCGCGGCGAGGTAAATCAATTCGTGGGAGGGGTCGATGGCATCACCCTGCTTCTCCGCGTGCACCATCTCATGCAGGATGACATGCCGGGCCGGAGTCCGCTCCAGCATGGCGTACTTGGTGAGCTTGGCGAAGTTCTTCTTGTTGCCGTGCAGATCGCCGGTCATGACGACCTGACCGTAGCCCGGCAGGCGGACAACCGAACCCTGGCGCATCGGTTCGCTGAGGTTGAGCTTGGCGGCCTCTCGAAAAGTAGAGACAGCGCGACCTGCGTCGAAATGGGTGGTCGTTGACATGAATCCTAGCGTCGACATTTCTATCACTGTCCGCGGAGGACAGCCGGAGCTGGGCGGCAGGAACCCCCCATGCCGCATCCGGGCACTTTGTTCGCGCAGACATCCGCGGACTGCGCCAGCCGCCGGCTCCGCGATTTGAGTATTTCGGGAGATGGCAGGACTACATAGTAAGTTTTCGGTGTGCGGGAGGTCAAGGCGCGGTCGAGGGCGGGTCCGGAGGCCGATCACTCGGCGCAGAGGGCTCGCTCGGCGGCGCACAGTGCGTCGTGAAACTCCCGCGGCGACTGCGCGGAGCGGAGAGCATCCTGAAGCGCTCGATCGATCAGCAGGCGACACAGTCGGCCGAGCACGAGCAGGTGTTCGGTATGAGTGGGGCAGCAGACGAGGAAAAACAGATCGCTGGCCCCACCGTCGCGCTGGCCGAAAAAGACCCCCTGCGAGGAGCGTACCGCGACAATAAGCGGGCCATTCGTGTAGTACGGCCTTGCCGGGTGCGGGATCGCAATGCCGTCCTGAAGGGCGGTTGAGCCGGCTGCCTCGCGCTCCTGAAGCGTATCAAGCAGCGATTGCACCTCTACAAATTCATCGACCTCCGCCGCCCGAGCAGCCAGCTCCCGAAGGACCGAGGATTTTGTCTTTGCCAGTACATCCACGGAGACTGAGCGCTCGGCGAGGATGTTGGAGATGAGCAGGTCGGCGCGCTCGACCGGGTGTTTGTCCCGACGTCGACGGTCGGGCAGCGTCAGGAGATTCGCCTCGATCCAGTTGCTGATTTCTCCGGCGCGAAACTGCCACTGGCCGCGAACGAACTCGCCGGGTAGCGCCTTCGCCTCGGCCATGCGAACGACCTCGCGGATCGACAGGTGAAGACCAGCGGCGACCTGCCTGACTGTCAGAATGGTTTGCGGCACGACTTGCCCTCGGCGGGGAAATCAGTTGCCCGGTTCGACGACCAACTTGCGTGCGCCGCCCTTGGCGATGACGCGGACGGCGGCCTCGCCGGACAGAACACGGGTGAGCAGATCGCCGACCGCCACGGCCCGCCAGCCGCGCCGGAGGCTCGAGCCGTCGGCCGAGGCGTCGGTCATATCGGTCGCGCGGATGAGTTTCTTGATGTCCGCCCGGGTGGAGAGGAGCGAATAGGCCAGGTCGATCTGATCGCAGTGGGCCCGCAGGACGGCGGTGATGAAGGCGAGCAGGACGTCCTCCTCGGGAGGGGTGTCGTCGACCTTCATTTCCGGCCAGGCCTCGGGGGGCAGCTTCTTGGCGGCCTCGATGGCCTGTCCAATGCTGCGGAGGTCGGTATTGGAAATGGTCAGGCCGCGCAGGCTGCGCATCTTCTCGATGTCCGACCAGCCGCGTCGGGCCAGTTCAATGGCGAGATGATCCTTGATCACGGCGCGGGCGGGGCGATTGTTCTTGACCGCCAGTTCCTCGCGCTGTTTGAGAATGGCGGCGAGCAGGGCAAGTTGCCTGCCGGACATGGACGCGGTGCCGCGCATTCGTCGCAGCGGCTTTTCGGGATCGGTCGACGACGAAGCAACGGAGGCGCAAAGGGCCTCGCACTCCTCCATGACCCAGTCCCACCTGCCGAGCTTTTCAACTTTTCCGCGAATTACCTTGTACGCGTCCGGCAGGTACACCACGTCTTCAATCGCATAAGTAAGCTGCTCATCAGTGAACGGGCGCCGCCGCCAGTCAGTCAGGGTCTGCGACTTGTGGACCTTCTGATGGAGGGTCTGCGAAACGAGGCGGCCGAGGCTGATCGGATGGCCCATGCCGCAGAAACCGGCGGCGATCTGAAGATCGACAAGGTTGGTAGGGCACTTGCCGGTCTGCTTGTAGCAGATGGACAGGTCCTCCGAACCGGCATGAACGAGGATTTCAATCTTCGGGTCAATCAGCAAGTCCCAGAAGCAGCCGAGGTCCAACTGACCGACGATCGGATCGATCAGCGCGTGGAATTCGTGCGTGGCGACTTGGATCAGGCAGACTTCGGGGTGGTAACTGTCCTCGCCGACAAACTCGGTGTCGAATGCAAACGAACCGGCCTCGGCAAGGCGCGTGCAAAGGCCCGCCAGGGACTCCCTCTCGGTAATGATCAGCGGTTCAAAGGGTGAGGACATCCCGATCACGTTTTTCCGTGGTTGGTTAAGTACCTGCCGATCGGCAACGAACAGCAATCTGACCCGACGATCGAAGAGTTTAAGCGGAGGGGCTTTGATTGGCTATTGCCGCGGGCTTGAGAAAGGGCCGGTCAATGAGATCGGCGGCGGCGGACGAGGAGCAGGCCCGGCAGGAGCAGGGCGAGCGTGGCGGGCTCAGGAACGTAGTGGTACTCGACCTCGACCTTGGCGCCGAGCCGAAGGTCAACGGTCGAACTCGCAGTGCTGGTATTAAAGTAAACCAGGGAAGAGCCCGTGCCGTCGAAGCTGAAGTCAAACGTGCCCGCACCGGAGAAATTTTCAAAGCCAAAGTCCGCCGGTTCGCGAACGAGTCCATTGATAAGGAATTCTTCCCGAGGATTGTTCGGCGTGTATGAGAAGTTGGCGCTGCTCGGACCCATATAATCCAGTGTGCCGTCAAAAGCGGCGACGGGTTTGGAACCGAAGGGCAACAACTCGGAATTCGCGATTGGAAGCGGAGCCACAAAGGTCGGCGCCGTGACCTGAAGCGTTTGAGTCGCCATGACTGAGATGTGGCCGCCGGCGTTGCTGGTATTTTCGGTGCGGATCATGACGTCGTAGCTCGCTGTGACGCGAATCACGACGAAGCAAAGAGTGCCCAAGTCAGGGTCGAACTGGGGAATCGAGACAAGTTGGTCATCAAACTTGCCACTGATGGGCATGAACATGCCGGACTCGGTGTAGGAAAGTGTTCCGTCGGCGCGGACGCTGTTCGTCGTCATGCAGACGCATGACGCGATCAGGATCGCCAGACTCAGAACCTTCGCGTTGCCTCTCACCAGATTCCCTCTCAGTGCGCAAAGTATGTAGATGGACCCTGCGCATAGAGCGCGGGCTCATCCCCCTTTGCACTCGTCCATATTAGGGTAAATAACTGTGCAGGGTCAAGCGTTGGGCCCCTCTTTAGGTCAGCCATTTGGAAATCTGAAATGGTGTATGTCCATACACAGTCTCGATTTGTATGCCGCCCCTTATTGGCCAGGGCTGCAGCTGCTCATCCGAAAACTCACGAATTGGGTCAAAATGCCCGGTTTGCCCACCCCGGTTTCCGGCCATTGCACCCCACACATGGGACTGTTAAGTCACCATCCGGACCGTCAAAGGGGAATTGCGGCTGAGAATCGCAGATATCCCACATTCGAGTATGTCGGCGGGAGCGTTGGCACCAAAGTTGCTCCACCTACTTTCGTTCGCGACGCAGCGGACCGGCGGCGAGCCGGGCCCAAGCGACGCGGACACGCCCTGTTCTTCCATCCTCTCTTTCCCCAATCCCACGCTGGAAGGCGGCCGCCCTTAGTGGCGGCCGCTTTCGTTTGATGAGAATGCCGCCTAGCATGGCTCGTCGTTCGTTGGTGAATTCTTCTGGATGAAAAGCTGATCGGAGTGCGCATAGATGTCCGGAGATACCTATCCCTGTGGAACCCCCAAGCCCGGTGCAAAAGGCGCGGAGCGCGCCGCCGGTGAAGGCAATGGCGACGTGCAGAAGAAACTGCTGTCCGGCCGTCAGGTCGAGCCGATTCGCCTCAAAGGCAATGAGAACCTCGCCGACCTGATCGACCACTGCTTCGCGGGCAGCGGCTTTAACGCCCGGCGACTGGCGGAAGCGTGCGAGCTTTATTCGCGCATGCTCAACAAGGGGGCCACCGTCGGACTCACGCTGAGCGGGGCGATGACGCCGATCGGCATGCAGGGCGTTCTCATCTCGCTCATGGAAGCCGGCTTTATCGACTGGATCATCTCGACAGGTGCGAATCTCTACCACGATCTGCATCGCGCGTTTGACTGCCCGGTAGCGCAGGGACACTGGGCCACCGATGACAACGAACTCGCGGACGTAGGCGTCGCCCGAATCTACGACACTTACATCGGCGAAGACAGCACGCTGATGGCGACAGACAAGGTCATTCTCGACGCCGCGCGGGCCATCGCGCCGGGAGAGCCGATTTCCACGGCGAGGTTTCACAAGGAGCTGGCGAAGGAACTCGCCAAGCATGCCCCGCATCCGGAGAAGTCCATGCTCATCGCCGCCGAAAAACTCGGCGTGCCGATTTACACGTCTAGTCCCGGCGATAGCTCGATCGGTATGAACCTCGTCGTGCCGCAACTGTTGGGCAAGCCCATCCTGCTGGACCCGGTGCGCGATGTGATCGAGACGGCGGCACTGGTTCGTGCGGCGGAGGAGAACGGCGTGATTCACGTCGGCGGGGGCAGTCCAAAGAACTTTTACCTGCAGACGCAGCCAACACTGCACCAGATTCTGTTTGACGATGAAGGCGGGGGGCACGACTACTTCATCCAGCTCACGACGGATGCCCCGCACTGGGGCGGCCTGTCCGGCGCGACGCCGAGCGAAGCGCGAAGCTGGGGCAAGATCGCCGATGCGAACTTGAATAACGTGGTCGTCTACAGCTGCGCGAGCATGACCCTGCCGCTCCTGGCTCAGTACGTGCTGATTCGCAACAAGCCGCGGGCGATCAAGAAGCTGCTCGGGACGGTGGACGCCTCGGTTGAGGAACTTCGCAAGCACGCGATGAAAAACCCGGAACTCAAGACCAGTCTGTCATAGTCGCTCGGCACCACGCCCGCTCGCAGTAGAATGGTCCGAACATGGCCGAGCTCGTACCCGCACCCTTCGTCGACCTCGTCAACCGCGTGCGGCTGGAGTACGCGCGGGAGCAGTCCATCTTTCATTTGCCGCAGCGCAAATGGTGGACGCCGGACCCAGCCGGGCCGGATTTGTCGGTCTCATTCCACGGCCAGCGGGCAGGCACCCCGGTTGGTCCCGCCGCGGGGCCGCATACGCAGATGGCCCAGAACCTGGTACTGTCGTGGCTGGCCGGCTCGCGGATCATGGAACTCAAGACGGTGCAGATCAACGACCGGCTGAAGATCGGCCGGCCCTGCATCGACGCGACGACAATCGGCTACAACATCGAATGGTCGCAGGAACTGCGGATCAACGAAGCCCTGCGCGAATACGTCGCCGGGGCCATGTTGATCCACATGCTGATCGATGGCGGCATCCTTCCCGACTCGCCGATGACGAGCCACGCGACCGAGACCATCTACGACATGAGCGTCGGCTACGACCTGGCGGGCATTTCCTCCGCGCCGATTCGGGCGTTTATCGAACGGATGCAGGACGCGAGCGCGGAAGTGGAACGGCTGCGAGGAGAGATTCCTCGCCCACTCGGCATTCTGCGCGATCTGGACTATCCCACGCGGCTTTCCAAAACGATCACGCTCTCGACCTTTCACGGGTGCCCGGTGGACGAGATCGAGAAGATATGCACCTTCCTCCTCGGCGAGATGGACTGCGACGTGGTGGTGAAGATGAACCCGCCGATGCTGGGCAAAGAGCGGCTGGAGCATCTGCTGCACGACGTGATGGGCTACTCCGAGCTGCGCGTGAATCAGTCCGCGTACACCAGCGGGCTGCAATTCGACGAGGGGGTGCAGCTCTGCGGGCGCATGGCGACGCTGGCGAAGTCGCGCGGCAGGGGGTTCGGGGCGAAGTTCTCAAACACGCTGGAAGTGGAGAACCATCGCTCGTTTTTCTCGGCGGATAACAAGATTCAGTACCTCTCCGGCCAGCCGCTGCATGTCATCACGCTGACACTCGCCGACGAGTTTCGCAAAGCGGTCGGGCCGGACCTGCCGTTCACCTTCAGCGCGGGCGTCGATCGGCAGAACTTCGCCAACATGGTGGCCTGCGGGTTCCGGCCGATCTCGGTTTGTACCGACCTGCTGCGGCCCGGCGGCTACGGCAGGTTGCCGGGATACCTGACCGACCTTTCATCGCACATGAAGAAGGCGGGGGCAAAGAATATCGATGAGTTTATCGCGGCGGCTCGGGCGAAGGGGGATGCGGCGGCGAATCTGTCGGTCATCGCCGATGAGACGCGCCAAGACGCTCGTTACTACGCCGACGCGAATCGAAAAGAGCCCAAGCGGATCGACTCGCACCTGGTGACCTTCGACTGCATCACCTGCGACAAGTGCCTGCCGGTCTGCCCCAATGCGGCGAACTTCACCTACCCGACGGAGGCGCAGCGAGTCGCCTTTACCGATCTTGTCGTCGCGGGAGGCGAACTGAAGCCTGGCAGCCCACGGGAGATCGTCGTCGAAAAGACGGCGCAGATCGCGAACTTCGCCGACTTCTGCAACGACTGCGGAAACTGCGACACGTTTTGCCCCGAGTACGACGGCCCGTTCATCAAGAAGCCGAATTTCTTCGGCAGCCATGCTTCGTGGTCGGCGTTCCCAAAGCGGGACGGGTTTTTCATCGACTTGGCCGAGTCGCCGCCGATCATGCATGGACGCATTAAGGGCCGCGTCTTCGTCCTTCAGCACGAGGTCGGCTGGGACGGCTGGCGGTTTGAGGATGGGGAAGTCTGCCTCTTCGTTCGCAGCGCGGATCATGCGGTGGAGCGCTGGTTCGCCTTCGGCCCGCACGACGCCACCGGGCACGTGGTCGATATGCACGCGTTTCACACGATGCGGAT
>CAZCGF010000057.1:0-12563 GCA_964498115.1 uncultured Planctomycetaceae bacterium
GTTGCAATCGAAAATATTCGGCTGTGTCACCTTATGTCACCTTCGCCGAACAGCCCCTACCGGCGCGCCGCCTCACTCAAAATCGTCCGGCCGGCCCAATTCCGCGACCAGAGGCGCGAGGTATCGTCTGACAAACGCCGGCTGAGTCCAGCCCATGTGATCCCCCATGTGGCCGTACCCGCGCATCTTCGGGTCCCACTTGATCTGCTGGAGTTTGCGGTAAAGGTCGCCGTCGGACGATTCGCTGCCCGGCCGGTCAAAGCCCACGGCGCCGGCCGCCGGCGTGTGCTTGCGGTCGATGGTCCCGGCTACGCTCGTGCCGACGCCGAGGAACGCGGCATCAAGGTGCGAATAGTAATTGAAGATGCCTCGGCGCGTGTTCTTCAGCGCCGGCCGAAGGTCGTAGTCGGGGCTCAGCGCCGCGGCGAGCAGGATCACCGAGGAAATCGGCTTGTCCGCCGGGAGCATCTCCGCCGCAAGCACGGCGATGCCGCCGCCGCCCGAATGCCCGATGACGTGAACGTCGCGCCCCGGATGGTCTTTCAGATAAGTGACGATGTAATCGCGCAGGCTGGCCGCCATCGTGCGATTGCGCTCGTAGGCCGCCAGGTTGATCAGCATTCCGCCGGGAATGCGCGTCCCCCAATCGTAAATCTCAATGGCGTTTTCCACCCCGCCGTCGGCCAGACCGCGCGCAAGGTTGTAGTTCCAGTAGCTCGGCCCCTCGATGCCGGGCAGCACGATCACCAGTCCTCTTTCCCTACGCTCGGGCGTTTTGAGGTCATTCAGGCTGCACGCCGCGGACAAGAGAAGAAGCGAAAAGATCGCCGTGACAATCAGAACCGTTCGTGGATGAGTCTTCATGTCATATATATCGGGAAGCCGTCGGTTCCCGCTCGCCTGAAGCGGGCAAAACCCGATGGCGATGGAAACAGGCTGATTTTTCAGGGGCAAATGGGACGGTCCGCCTTCGGCCGATTGGGCCCCCAACGCCGCCGGGCCCCATGGATCGCCGCATGGGCGCTACGACTCAGAGAGGCGCACGGCCGCGTTGATCAGGCCGAGGTGAGAATAGGCCTGCGGGAAGTTGCCCAGGGCGACTTTCTCGACCGGGTCAAACTCTTCGGACATCAGACCCGTCGGCCCCGCCAATGCGCAGTACTGCTCAAACAATTCTTCCGCCGCGTCGCGTCGACCGATGGCGGCGTAGGCCTCGATCAGCCAGGCCGTGCAAAGATTGAAGCCCCCTTCGATGCCGGCGATGCCGTCGTCGCAGCGGTAACGATAGACCGTCGGCCCCACCCGCAGCTCCTTCTCAATGGCCTCCACCGTGCGGACGAATCGCTCGTCGGTCGGCGCGATGAGCCCCGACAGTCCAAGGGCCAATGCGGTGGCGTCCAGATGCTCGTTCTCATAGGTGCCGCTGAACGCCCCCAAATGCTCTTTCCACCCGTGCTGCAAGACGTCCTGCGCAATCGAATCCCGCAGATCGGCCCAGTGCGGTCGCTTGCGCCCGAGATACTTGGCGACCGCCAGCGCGCAATCAACCGTCATCCAGCACATCGTCTTCGAATGAACATGATGCCGCCGGGCGAGACGAATCTCCCAGATGCCGTGGTCGGGCTCCCGCCAGCGATGCTCGACCGCCGACACCATGATCTCCACGAGCCGCCAGTGTTCGGAGGAAAGCGCCGCCCCATGACCGGCCAACAATGCGACGAGTTCCGTAATGGGACCAAATACGTCGAGCTGTACCTGCTGAGACGCCAGATTGCCGATACGCACCGGCCGGCTTCCCCGATAGCCGGTCAGACTGCCGATCTCGGCCTCCGGCATAAGGTGACCACCGGCGACGGTATAAACCGGGGCCAAAGATTCCGGCGACGGACACCTTTCCAGAACGCCGAGCAGCCAGTCGAGAAACTTCATCGCCTGGCCGGTTGTTCCCAGCCTGACCAGGGCCGAGGCGGAGAGCGCGGCATCCCGAGGCCAGCAGTATCGATAGTCCCAATTGCGAATGCCGCCCAAGTGCTCCGGCAGGCTCGTCGTAGCCGCTGCGGCAATCGCGCCGGTCGGCCCGTGAAACAGCGAACGCAGCGCGAGAGCGCTGCGCTTCACAAGTTCCGGCCGAACCGACGGCAGTACCAGCGTCTGTGCCCAGGTCGACCAGAACTGGGTCGTTTCCTCTCGCCGGATCACCTCCGGATTTCGACGCGGCTCGAGATTGCCGGTGCCGTAACGCAGTTCGAGTATGGCGGGCTCATCGCCGAGCTCGATTTCCGCCGCCGCGTACTGATGCGGGCCATCTTCCACGATGCGCCACTCGACGCCCGGCGAATACAGGACGATGGGATCGAGAAACCCATCGACCTCAAGTCCGCCGTCCACCGGAATCAGGCGCGTCGGCATCCGTCCGAAGTCGATCTTGGGCGCAAAGGTGACAACCGCGCGGCCTTTGCCGCGAATGACCCGGATGAGGTCCGTCCTCCCTGCCCGCTGATAAGCCCGCCCGGCGGTGCAGTCGAGATAATCAGTGACCGTCATGTCCTTCCAGCGCGTCTCAAGCACAAACGAGTGATCGACGTACGACTGTCCGATAGGCCCGTCGCCACTCACCGGTGCGACAGCGAAGTAGCCTGCGTAGGGACCGCCCAGAAGCTCGGCGAAAAGCGGCGAGCCGTCGATGCGCGGCAGACACAACCAGACGACGCGACCCTGCGGGTTCACCAGCGCGGCGGTGCGCTGATCGGAAAGGATGGAGTGCTGCTCAATCGGTGCGGCCAGAGACTGTGCAAGAAATCGCTCGCGGGTCAGCGCGAGATTCTTGAGAAGTTCGCGGACAGCGCCGACATCATCGACATTCAGCGAGGCCAGCGTCGCCCCGTCGCCCACCTTGATGGAGACGTCGGGCGGCGCCATGACTGCAAATGCCTCTTCGTCGGTCTGGTCATCGCCGATGAAGATGGAGGCGGTCGCAGCGTGTCGGTAGCGAATCGACTGCAGCGCGCGCCCCTTGCTCATTTCGACGACCGCCAGCTCAATCACGCATTTCCCCGGACGGACAAACACGCCTTCGAGTCTGGCAGGCCCGCCGAGAAGCGCCGATTGAACCTCATCGCGATGGGACGCATCCACCGAGCGATAGTGCGCCGCGATGCTTGCGGGCTTGCGCTCGATGAGCATGCCGGGGAATCTCGATGCGATCTGCTCCACCTGCTTCTGCAACTCGTCAAGAAGCGACACCGCCGCCTCGGGCAGGCCGGATGCGAAGGCGAGGCTCGATTCCGATCCGTGGCTGCCGATCAGCTCAATGCCGTCGACATCGCCCATGAGCTTCTGAAGGTCGGCGAGCGCTCTGCCGGAAATCACCGCGACGTGGGTCTGAGGCAGCGCGGAGAGTCTCTTCAGCGCCTCAACGGCTTCCGCATCCGGCCGAGCCGCGGCGGGGTCCTCGACGATATGCGCGAGCGTGCCGTCGAAGTCACAGGCAACCAGGAGGATCGGCGCCGTGGCGATCTCAAGTACCGATGAATGAAGCGGATTCATCTCTCCAATGCCTTAAAAAACTTCCCAGCCCATGCGTGTACGTCGTGCCGGCGGACCTGCGAGCGCAGCGACGACATTCTCTTCTTCACCTCCGGGCCCGGCAGGTGCAGGGCCGTATCGAGGACACGAACCATGCCGTCGATATCGCGCGGATTGACCAGAAGGGCCCTGGTCAATTCATTGGCCGCGCCCGCAAACTCGCTGAGCACAAGGACGCCGGAATTGGCGCTGCGCGTCGACACATATTCCTTCGCCACCAGATTCATCCCATCGCGCAGCGGCGTCACCAGCATGACATCGGCCGCGAGGTAATAAGCGACGAGTTCAGATCGCTGAAGGCTGCGGCGATAGTAGTGAACCGCCACGCGACCGGGCACGCTGAACTCACCGTTGATCCGGCCGACGATGGCCTCGATATGCGACCGCATCTTCATATATTCGTCCACCGACTCGCGGCTTGGCACGGCAACCTGCATGAAGAGGCAGTCGTCAACCGTGACAACCTTGCGGCGCAGGAGCTCCTCGAATGCCAGGAGTCTGCCATCCATGCCCTTCGTATAGTCGAGACGGTCGACGCTGAGCAGCAGCTTGCGCGTCGAACCGACCTTGCGGCGAAGATCGAGGGCCTTGCGAATCGTGGCGGGCTTCATTGCCTCGGCCTCGAAGGAATTAAAGTCAATGGAGATCGGAAACGCACCGACCTGAACCAATCGCCCACGATAGCGCAATTGTGTGTCCGATCCCGTTGCTGAAGTGAACCGTCGCGACGCGCGGGAAAAGGCGTGGACATCAGCGGGAGTCTGAAACCCGACAAGATCAGAACCGAGAATGCCCTGAAGGATGTCACAACGAGCCGGCAGCCAGGCAAAGAGCTCTTCCGGCGGAAAGGGAATGTGCAGGAAGAAGCCGATGCGGACATCGGGGCGCAGTTCCCTCAGCATGCGCGGAACGAGCTGAAGGTGATAATCGTGTATCCAGACGAGTTGGCCGCGCTTGGCCTGCTTGGCGGCGGCCCGGGCGAATCTCCAATTGACATCGACATAGGGCTTCCACCAGGCGCTATTGAACTTGGGGGCGCGAATTGCGTCGTGATAGAGGGGCCAGAGGGTCTCATTGGAGAACCCCTCGTAGTACGTCTCGATTTCCTTTCTGTTGAGGCCAACGGGAACAATCTGAATGCCGCCGGAGTCAAAGGGCCTGATGGCGTTTCCGGCGACGCCGGGCCACCCGATCCACGACCCGCCGTGGCGAGCGAGAATGGGGGACATGGCTGTAACGAGACCGCCGGGGCTGATCTCCCATTTGCTGGAGGCGCCTTTTGCGGCGCGGTGCATGGGCAGGCGATTGGCGACGATCAGCAGTTTCTTGCGATGCGGCATCTGACGGGGCAAGTCCTCAAATAAGGGGCAACACTTGTCGCCGAACGAACAGTTGTTTAATGGTTGGGCCTAAACCATACGCTAAATCGAGGATTTCTGCCACTCTGACGCATGCGGACGTGCGCTGATCAGACGGAGACAAATTATCGGGCAGCAACATCGCGCGGAGGATCCATTGCATGTTTGGAAATCACTAAGCAAAAGATCACGGGCACGCGAGCCGACGCAGGGGCGGAGGTCTGTCCATGCAGTTACCCGTCGTCGATCCATCCGCCCGATTTTCGTGTGGGAGTTGCACCGCCTGTTGCAACCAGCCGTGGCGCACCGTCATCGAAGAGGAAAAGGCGGTTGCACTGGATCGTCACGATTTCTCGGCCTACCCAGCCCTGAACGGCAGAAAGTTCTACCAGCGAGCAGCGGATGGCAGACCCGGTTACTTCGACCTGGCCAAGGGCGAGGGAAATCGGTGCCTATTCCTTGACACCGATGGGCTGTGCATCATTCACAAGGAATTGGGCGCGGCGGCCAAGCCGGACATGTGCCTCCAATTTCCCTATCTCCCTTCGCGCACGTGGACCGAAAATCGCGTGTCGGTCAATTTCGGGTGTCCATCTGTTCAATCTCAGCGAGGGCCCCTGCTGACGGAGCAGTCGGACGACATTCAACGAGCCACGCGACTCTCCGATCGGCCCTTTAGGGGTACGGGCGTCCTGGTGCCGCTGGATGCGACGACCACCGTTTCACACGACGAATTCGAGGCGATCATCGAACAGGCGATGATGATCTTCGACGACGCGAGACCCGCGGATGTGTGGAGCCGATTCGCCGAATTGACCGGACTCCTCATCGGCGTCCGCGATTTCGAGAGAAACCATCCAGAAGGCGGCGGCCCGGGCATGCTGACATTCCTGGACGACAGGAAATGCGGCTCCATCGCGCCGGCGACCAAGGGCATCATCTCGTTTGAAGACGCAGCGACCGCGCCGATGCCGGTGCGAATGCTGTTCGCGGCAACGCTCTTTCCCGACACGCTGCCTGCAACCTCCAGCGGTCGCGTCGGGTTGTTCAGGAGACTGACTCTGCTGCCGAAACTGATGTCGCTGGCAAAGCTCTCCGGCGGCTACGCTTCGCGAATCCTGGGGCGCAATATCTCGATTGACGCCGTCGTATCGAAGTCCGCGGACGGAGCGATGGATGAGGCCGCGAGCGGCCTGCTACTGCGATACTTTCGATCGCGATTGTGGCAACGGATGATCGTCGGCACGCGGCTGCCGATCATCGCGGGCGTCCACCAGCACATTCTCGATCTCAACGCGATACTCTTCATCGCCCGAGCAGAGGCCCAGGCACGCGGCGATCACAGATTGACTGAGGCGCACGTTCGCAAGGCGCTGACCGGCGTGGAGTTTCATCTGGCGAATCAGACTCGAATGTACGAGCAGACGCTCAAGGGTTGGCTGCGGACGCAGCTTGGCGATGCCGGTCTGGCGCTGCAGAGCCTTCGACTGATGGCGCCGGCACACGAGCCAGCTTCGGTAAAATGAGCACGCCCCCGGCAAGGTGCCGAGGGCGCGCGTGACGGGGGCCAAAATGAAATCGCGAGACCGCGCGATACTTACTTCTTCGCGGCCGTGAACAACTCGTCCGCCTTCTTCCAGTTAACGACGCTCCACCATGCGGCAATGTAGTCGGGCCGACGATTCTGATAATTCAAATAGTAGGCGTGTTCCCAGACGTCGAGGCCGATGATCGGGGTGTGGCCGGTCATGTACGGCGAATCCTGATTGGCCGTGCTGAACACTTCGAGCTTGCCGTCCTTCCAGGCGAGCCAGGCCCAGCCGCTGCCGAACCGCGTCGTTGCCGCGGCCGCGAACTTCTCCTTGAAGGCGTCGAACCCGCCGAAAGCGCCGTTGATCGCCTCGCCGATCGCGCCGCCGGGCGTGCCGCCGCACCCTTTGCCCATGATCTGCCAGAACAGCGAGTGGTTGGCATGACCGCCGCCGTTGTTGATGACGGTCTGGCGAATGTTCTCCGGCACCTGGGTGATTTCGCGGAGGAGCTGCTCAATCGGCTTTGCCGCAAGGGCCGCCTGACCTTCCAAGGCCTTGTTCACATTAGTGACGTACGCGTTGTGGTGCTTGCCGTGATGGATCTCCATCGTCTTGGCATCAATGTGTGGGGTAAGGGCGTCGAACGCATACGGCAAAGCAGGTAACTCAAAAGCCATGGTCTTTCTCCTCAGAGGCTGATGGGAAGTTATCGGTCTGAACTACGTAGAATTTAGTAGCCTCCCGAACGCGGGTCAAGCGAATCCGTTCATCGGGCGCGGACGGACGACGGTGAAAAGACGCCCACCGCGTCCGCGTGCCCCAAAGAATCGACCCCTGTTTTCAGCGACTGGCGTGGCGGTTAAGTGTTGAAGCGGGTAACTTGCTGAGTTGCGAGTCCTGCGCCGTCATGTGCCGGGCCGCGAGGCGCACGTCCGGGAGAAAGATCAAATGGCGAATAGGCGAAAAACTGCTTGGTCGGCGGTGCTTTTCTTGTGTGCTGTGCTTGCGCCGACGGCTGCGGTCCGGGCATGGGATGAGGAGGGCCACGTTATTGTCACTCGGATGGCGTGGGAAAAACTCCCAGACGACATGCCGCAATGGTTGAAGACGCCGTCCGTGAGGTACCGTCTGGAATACCTCTCAGCGGAACCGGATCGGTGGCGCGGCCAGCACAACGTCCATCTCGATCACATCAATAGTCCCGATCACTACATCGACGTGGAGGACCTTGCCGATTTTGGTCTGTCACTAAAGACGCTCCCTCCGCTTCGGCGAGAGTTTCTCGACATCATGGCAGCGCATCGCGCCCAGCATCCGGAGAAATTCCCGCGCTACGACCGCAAGCGCGACAAGGAGTACACCCGGCTGGTGCCGGGACTATTGCCCTATGAGATCGCCGAGATGCAGTGGAAACTGGCGGCGAGCTGGACAACGCTGAAAACCTATGAACTTCACCGATCGCTGGTTACCGATGAGATGATCGAAAATGCCCGACAGAACATTGTTTATCAGATGGGCATCCTCAGTCACTTCATCGGCGACGGTTCTCAACCGCTGCACATCACACGACACCATAACGGCTGGAAGGGCGACAATCCCAAGGGCTATACGGTTGACTCGGGCTTTCACGCCTTCATCGACGGCGGCGTCATCGCCCTGCACAAGCTCACGTCTCAAAACATGGCAGCGCTTGCCGCCCCGCCCAGCGAAGTTTCGACCGAGCAATACTGGACGGACATCAATGCCTACCTGATGGAGACATTTGAGCAGCTCGAGCCGCTCTATGAATTGGAAAAGAGCGGCGACCTCAAGGAGGCGAAGGGCAAGGCGTTTATTCAGGATCGGCTGAAGGCCGGAGGCGCCATGCTCGCCGGCGTGTGGGTCGCGGCGCATAAGGGGGCGGTCATCGACGACTTCCGAGTTAAGCGGCTGAAAGAAAAGGGTAAGAAGCCCGCTTCGACCGATTAGTCGCGCGTCAATTAATCGTCCTTGTCCGTTGATTCGCGAACGGGGGCATCGGGTTCGGCCGGCGGCTGGGCGGCCGGTGGCTCCCAGATCGGCAGTCCGGCTATCGGAGAATCCAGACGCAGCCAGCGGTCAGCGGGAATCGGATATGTTTCGCCGCCGAGCAGCGTCTCGGCTTCTTCCTCGGCCTCCGCGGCGCGATCCGGCTTGTCCTCTTCCTTCAGCTTCTTCGCCCAGCCCTTGAGCACTTCGACGCGAACCCAGCGAACCGAGTCGGCAGCCTGCTTGCGAGCCGCGCGGTCCCGATCCTCGAACCAGGCATCCGCCCGATGCGCTACCCGAAAGGCGAGGGCCAGCGCCGCTGCATGGTCGCCGCGATCCGCCAGACAGAGACATCGTTGAACACGGGCATAAAAGCCGATCGACCGGGCGGTCGGCGTCGTCAGAACCGGTCGCAGCACCTGCAGCGCGCGATCCGTTTTTTCGGCACGACGATAGGCAACCGCCTGCCACAACTTGGCGGACTCGACAAGCTCTTCGCTTGGGTCATCAGCATAGAGGGCCAGGCCGATGCATGCGTCGATCAGACGCCGTGCCGTCTCATCCGCCGTCGGGTCGAGGGCCAGCGCGGCAAACATTTCGGCGAACGCGCGGAGGCGATCGAGGTGATCAATTGCTTCGGAGTTGGCGTCCTCATCGAGGGTAGCCCCTGACAGATCGTCCGATGCCTTGTCGATATTCTCAATCGCGCGGGCGGCCGAAGCACCCAGCGCTCGACGATCAAGTGCCCCCTCGGTCAGGAGTGCCGTCAGGGGCGCGGCACATTCCTGAGTAAGGATGCACTCAATCGCGCCGAGCCTGGCCGAAAGGCGCTCCGCGGCGCTCGTCGCCTTATCGATGGAGCTTTGGAATCGCTCACACGAAGGCGATTTGGTTGCCTGGCTTAGGGCTGAGTCCTCTTGCGAGGTCGGCCTGGATTCACCGACAGGCGAGCCCGCCAGAATGACTCCCAGGATGGCTGCGTGGAGGAGCGAATGCGTTTGGAATATCACGAGGGTGTACCTTGAGGGGCCGATGGTCCGGCGCCGTCACGTGCCACCGGGTTATGGGCTTAAACGCTTACGGTGCGAGATTATACGGTCTGAGGGGCCCCCATCAACGCCGGCCGATTCCGGACCAGCAAATTGTGCCGAAGTCGCCGGGTTAGGTCTTAAGGTTGTTCATGTCCGGGGCCGATGCTAAGATGAGCCGGACCTCGCGAGACTGCCGGCTTTCGATGAGGTTTTCATGCCATTCGTTAATCGTATTCTAAAACTGGAGAGTCGCCTCGTACTTGCGATTCTCGTCATTGCTCTGACATCGGGCTGCGGGTTTAACGCGATCCAGCAGGCAACGCTGCCGGCGCAGGCCGCGGGACTCACGCTTGCCGAGTTGGATGCGATTCTGAGTAACTCGGCGCTGACGGATATGGAGCAGCAGGATGCAATTCGTGCGGCGATCGGCGCTCCCATGGATGACAGCGGCGACCGACTGGTCAATTTTCTATTCAACTTCACAGTACCCTGATGTCCTTGGGGGGCTTCGTGCGGCTGTGGGACACATGGCAGAATCAAGGAGTATGAAATGAAGCGAAGTAGTAAGTTTCTAGGTCTACTGTTGGCCGGCGGAATCTTCGTCGGTTCGGCAGGTTGCGATGTTCTCATCCTTCCGGGCGCCCTCGCCAAACTGGCCAACAGCGCCGTCGGCGATCTCACCGCGAGCGAGATTCGGGTTCTTAGTCAGGTTGCCGTGGAAGTGATCAACTCCCAGGCGCCGGGTACGAATGCAATGCCCCTGACGGAGGCCCAGGCACAGGCGCTTGTGGACTTCCTGGATGCCAACAATGTCGTGACGTTCGAAGAGCTCGAGACCTTGCTTAATGAGGCCCAGGGCGATCCCTCGGCCATTCAGGGTCTGGAGGAACTCGCAGCCGCTTTCGCGGGCGGTGATCAAGAGTTCGATCCTGACAATCCGACGCTGCAGGACCTCGAGGAGATCTTCAGCTTCGCACAGCAGGGCGGGGCAAACTAGAGCCCGCTGACCGCAAGGAACACCAAGCAAAAGGCCCGCTCGAGGTGACTCGGGCGGGCCTCTTTATTTGTCAAAAAAAAGTCTAAGTCGCATTAGCTGACAACCAGATCTGATGTGCGCCGCGATATCCGGCGCAGTGAATTGCGGTGGTGCCGCGGGCAATGCGGCTAATAAGGCGGCGCCCTGGAGCGAACGCCGGAGGTTGCATTCGCGACGTCCACATGATCCTGACGGGTTTGCGTCACTCGACCTGAGTGGTCGGCCGCGTCATCGGTCTCGGCTCCTCGGGCGACCCATGATGGGTGATTTCTCCTTTCAGGGTTTAGCAAGGCATCGCCGCCTGAGGCGACGGGCTCGTTAACCACATCGAAAGAAGGCCGGCGCTCATCCTGGCCGGCGTTGTTATCTCGCCGCAACTCCGCGGCGATCCGCTCATTCTCGCTGGTGGATGTCGCGTCTGAAACCGGCTCCCAGGCCAGGGCCCCGAAGGCGGCGCCGGCGGAAAGCGCCAGCACTGCACGACCGGCGAACTTCAGTCGCGTCCATCCCTTGCTTGAGTGCTGCCGCCGCCCGCCTCCAGAGTGTATTGGGCCATTCATAGCGCAGCTCCTGAAAAAATGGATCGATCCGTCGCATCTTCTCCCCGAACCGAACTCAGATCGGCAAAACCGGCGCGGACCCAACTGGCAAACCGCGCGATCCAGCGATTTTTTTCTAAAGCTACCGGGGCGAAAAAAATCAAACTGGCGAAGCAGTTATTCGCGGACGTGCATTTCAGTATGACAGGAGGCCCCGCAACCGGTTCTCAGCCTTGTGAGACCCTGGTCACCTCGGCGATGCGGGCGAGTTCCCCCAGAAAGGCGCGGTGGTCGCGGTGGGCCTCGCAATACCTGATCTTTGCGATGCAGGTGGATTCGGAGGGATTTTCAAAGCCGAGAATTTCGGGATGAAAGTAGTCGTCGATGATCTGCTGAATCGCCAGCCGTGTCTTTCCATGACGAGGATCGAATTCGACGAGCAGCGTCGCGTCTCGGCAGGGGCCGTTTACCAGATGATCGACGTGCTTTGAGGCCGCGAGCGTTGAAACGATCAGCAGCGTGAAGAACACACCTGCGACCACGTAGCCGCCGCCGATCACCATACCCACCGCCGCAGTCGCCCAGATGCCGGCGCCCGTGGTGAACCCGACGATGAGCCGCCCTTCGCGAAATATCGCACCCGCACCGAGGAAGCCGATGCCGGAGACGATCTGGGCGGCGATGCGCGCACGATCACTTGTTCCTTGTGCCATCAATATCGAGGCTTGAGTGAAGATCGCCGAACCGAGGCAGATGAGCGTCATCGTCCTGAGTCCCGCGGGCTTTTGTGCGTGTCCGCGCTCAAGACCGATGATGCCGCCGCAGATCACCGCGGTGATCGTCACGATAAGTCCCACGACCGGCGTCGAGAGAACGTCATGCAAATCACCAATCCAGGGTTGAATGGATTCCGGCATTCCTGAAGTGCTCCACCTGGTTAACCAAGTAGATCGTCAACAGCCGCCGGGGGCATGTCAACCCTGACGACTTCGGCGGACAAACAGCGGGAAAACTGCGATGAGCGGGAGAAGAAGGGAAGTGCCTGCTCCGCAGGTCCCGCAGGTCGGCGAGCCCTGACTACCGGGTGGAGAGCCGGAATCAGGCTGTTGATCGGGATTGGGAACGAGCGGATCGCTGTCGCACTTGTCGCCGAAGCCGTCACCGTCGCCGTCTGCCTGATCGAAGTTGGCGGTGTTCGGGCAATTGTCGCAGGCCGTTCCGCGACCGTCGCTGTCGGGGTCGGCCTGATCGACGTTCATCTTGTTCGGACAGTTGTCGCAGGCGTCTCCCACGCCGTCGCCGTCTGAATCCGTCTGCGTCGAGTTATTGAGATTCACGCAGTTGTCGCAGGCGTCGCCGACGCCGTCGCCATCGGTGTCTTGCTGCCCGGGATTGGCGACGTTGATGCAGTTGTCAGGCCCATCCTCAATGCCGTCGTTGTCCGTATCGGCGAGTGTGATGATGAGACTCCACGA
>CAZCGF010000057.1:12663-17400 GCA_964498115.1 uncultured Planctomycetaceae bacterium
GTCATATCAAGATCGACAATCTTGGCGTTGCTGCCGAGATTCGGCACGACGATTGTCGACGGCGTCATCGATCCGAACGTCGTTCCCGGTGCTCCGGCGGGGATAACATTACTACAGCCGGTTCCGAACTGGGCGCAGGTGAACGTGCGAACGACGACGGCCGAAACCGGCATCGCGACAAGTGCGCAAGAAACCCACGCGACGCAGAAAGCCCGTAGATTCAGGTTCATAAACGCCCTGGAGATTAGAATAGTCCCGACCCCGAAAGCGCCGGTCCGGAATGATTCTACTACCCGCCGGATTGCGAAACAATCTTTGCTGGGTGGTGCCACAAGGTGTCCGGGATCAACGCCCAATAACCAGACGCGAAGCTAGCCTGCCACGCCATAGTACGTTTCGATCGGGCAATTCACCCGCTCGCGGACGACCCCGGCGATTGCGTCCAACTCGGCATCTGCGAGGGGCTTGGCGTAGGCCTCCGTCGTCTTTCGTGCGATGGTGTAAAGCTGGATCAACTTAAGCCTGCCGCCGGCCGCAAGGATTTCATTCAGCCGTTCGCAATATGCGGACACTTCCGCCGACGGTGGCGGTTCACCGTGAACGCGCATCCATAAGGATTGGATCACGACGGCGCGTTCCTGCGCGGCCTCGGTGATGTTCTTCATCACATGTGACAACGGATAGTTCGGGCGATTCACCAGTTCATAGTACGCCTGCGTGCCGGCATCGAGCTTTGCCCAAATCTCACCATTGTTCTCATCGAGAATAGAAAGGCCCCGCCGGACGTTGGGCTTACTGAGATAACATGCATCGGTAATGAGCACGAGCTTGGTGGTGCTGAGACTCCTTCGATTCCGCGCGTCGGCCGCCAATTGAACCGCCTCGGCGAATTCAGGATACGTCGTCGGCTCGCCGTCGCCGCTGAAGGCAATGTCACAGACCCGGCGGTTCGCCTCGGTCACGCAATCGAAGGGCGGCTCGTTCCAAAGACTCCCGTCGCGGGCTGCGTCAAGAAGCCGATCGAGTTCGGTTGCCACGACCGCCAGATCCACCTTCTTCGCCGTTCCCGGTGTTGTGCGGTCCACCTGGCAGTAAATGCAATCGAAATTGCAGGCCTTGTCTGGGTTTAGGTTGATGCCGATGGAAAGACCGCCGCTTCGTCGCGATACAACGGGGTAGCAGTAAGTCAGATCGTGCCAGGCCCGACCATGGGACTGATAGGCCACCGGCAGACTGGTTTTTTTCGCATCCGACATGGAGAAATCTCGCTTTTCGCCCGGCAACGGCGATTCCTGACCAGCTATCATAGCATTATGGAGCCGTTTACCCCGCGCGGCATTGAAATTGCCAAAGTACCCTTTACAGTTCCCCGGGCAGGGGAAACACGTGGCCGGACATTCGGCTTAGTTGATCCGAAGAGAGACGATTCTTGAACACAGGCACTCGACAACCCACAGCCTCGCAAAACCGGCGAAAGTCGTATTGGCGACTGCTCTGGGCCGCCGTCCTGCTGCTTCACGCCCCCATCACCATTGGCGTTTTTTCAGCGATCTGGACTCAATCGGGCCCCATTCGCTGGTCGTCCGTACTGCTCCTGACCCTTGCCAATGCCTTTTTCGTACTCGAAGTCGTTTGCGCTTATTCGCTGCGGATTCTTTCCGATCGGCGCAAGGTTATCACCTTTCTGGTCGTCATTGCCCTGCTCCACGTTGGCGTCATTGAGCGGGCCATGCCCGACTTTGTGCGCGATGCGGATGTCCAGTACTGGCTGTTCCTTGCCACGGCCTCAGTTGCTTCGGTCGCCCTGATGCTGCGCGTGCTTCGGACGATCTCCTCGAGAATCGCCACCGCTTTGGCGACCATTCAACATCCTCATGCATCGCGCAATCGATATGCCCGCGCGGTCGATTTGGAGCACGGTTTCCGATCGGCTGTCTTCGGCCCGCTCTGGACACCTCCCCGCGCCCCGCCTCAGTTTTCTCTCTGATCTGTCCCCCCTTCACAATGTGTGATCGGCGCTCCGCGCCTCTCACCACTCACGATTGTTCGCGTTTTCAATTGCACGGTTGGGTCGCGCTCTGCGGTCTCCCAAGAAGGAGATTCCGGCGATGCCGCACATCATGACATTTTATGTCAGCAGTCCATCGGGCTGGCGTGCGCTTTCCATTCAACCGCGCGAGTTCGGGGCTGTGACTTCGAATGCGAGAAATCTCGACGGAGTCTCACAAAGAGAGAGGAATTCCTTAATGCGACTTCTCACCGCGGCGTTTGCCGCGATATTGGCGATGACGGCCTCGGCCAATGCATCGCCCTTTCAATTACTCACGGGTGCCGACGTCGGCAAATACCCCGGGACGAGGCGGGCGGTGAACGCCGTTCCCGGCCCGAGTTTCGCCGGCGCATTTGATGACGGCGATCGGTTGGCAGGCACCGGCGACACCGGCGGAGACGTCGTTTATGTCGGCAGCGGTCAACCGGTCATTCCGCCGAACAACGTCGGTGCCTTCAGCTTCCTGTACCGGAGAGGCTCGGTCCCGGCGTTTCCTTTTTTCCTGCCGCTCATGGGGATCGACTACCTCGGCGGCCCACTGCTCGACCTCGACGGCAACACGGGCAACGGCACACGAAGCTACATACCGGTTTCGGGTCAAAACGCGGTCACGATTCCCGGCTCATCCAGTTTCATCGACCTCACCATCGACACTGTTGGCGGCTCGATCACCCTTAACAACTTCGATGCGACGGGGACGGCCGAGGGCGCACCGGGGTTCGACGGGCGCATAGCGGTGACACTCGTTACCATCGCCGGAACATCCCCCACCGGCGCGCAATCCGGCCCGATCAACCCGGCAATGGACACGCGCGTTGGGACACTGACCGCCTACCTGGGAATCAGTGGGACTCTAGCCGGCGTTCACCGCGTGCAGAATCTCGGTTACGAACTCTGGTACGACTCCATTTCGCCGGATACCGGCACACCTCACCTGCTCGGAACGATTCAGCATCTTGGCAAGTTCCGCGGCTGGGTCGTTGAGCGCAATTGCGCTACCGGGCAGTTTCCGACGCTGGCAGGACAAGGGCTCGGCACCACGCTGTGGCCCCAGGTCGATCAATCGCAAATCGGCGCGGTCTGGAATACGGCGATCAACGTCTTCGGCCCGACGGCGACGATCGAGAAAGGATTCTCCACCGACAACTTCGCAACCGGCGACGACTTCACCATGCCGAATAACGGCGGCATCGCCCTCGCGGATGCCGGCGGCGACCTTGGCGCGTACTTCGATACCGTCGTCGTGCCTCACCTTGACCCCGCCGCGCAGTCATTCGTCTATCTCGAATCGGCGGGTTTCGGCATCAACAACAGCGGCGATCCCGTCTTCACCGACACGATCGGCTACGACGTTTTGGTCATCGCGCAATCAACCGAGGCCGCGGCCCCGATTGTCGGAGACATCGACGGCAACGGTGTCGTCGAATTCGCCGACGCGGACGATCTCGTTGCGGCATTGCTCGACCCGCTTTCTCTCAACGCCTGTGACGCGAATCGGGCGGATGTGAATCAGGATACTTTTGTGAACGGTCTGGACGTCCAGGCCTTCGTGGATGCATTGCTCTAACGGCCGGGAGCTCGACGGCTCTGCGGCATGATGAATTGATGAATCTCTTGAAAGGGGAGGATGAAATGTTGAATCGGACAAGTTTGATTGTTGTGATCGTCGCCGCCGTTTCGGTGGCACTGATGTCTACGCCTGCACAGGCGGAGGACTTTCAGCTTCTGACCGGCGTCAACGCCGGCATGTCGCCCGGCGCGGCTCGACCAGTCTTCGCCTCCGGCCCGCCCGCCGGCGCGCCCGGCTCATTCGTTGACGGCGATCGCCTCGCGGGCACGGCGGGAGCCGCCGCGGCGCCTTACGTCGGAACCGGCTCGCCGCTCCTGACGCCCAATCAATACGGCTCGCTGAGCTTTCTCTTCCGGCGCGGCAGCATTCCGCTCGGCCCGGCCGGACAGCAGCCGCTGCTCAACGTCGATTATCTCGGCGGACCGCTTCTCGACCTCGACGGTGATCTGGGCAACGGCTCGCGCCGCCTGACACCGCAGGCCGGACAGACGCCGGTCGAAATCCCCGGCACGATGAGCTCCATCGGCCTCAACCTCGACACGGCCGGCGGCTCCATCGGCCTCACCAGCTTCGATGCGACGGCCACGAACTCCGGCTTCCCCGGCTTCGGCCCGAACATCACCACGACGGTCAACACACTCGCCGGAACGCAGCCAAACACCACGCCCGGCGCCGCAATCAATCCCGGTGTCGATACGCGACAAGGCTCGATGAGCCTCTTCGCCCCGAATGTCTATCAGGTGAGCAACCTCGGCTACGAGATCTGGCACGACTCGATTGACCCGACAAGCTCGACCGCCTCAACCCTCGGGACATTCCAGTACCTCGGAAGCTTCCGCGGCTGGGTCATCGAACGCGACATCAACGGGAACTTCCCGACACTCACCGGCCTCGGCCTCGGTTCGACCCTCTGGCCGACCGTGAACTCCGCAAACGTCGGCGGAATGTATGTCCAGTCCGGCGGCGCGCCGCCCATTGCCACCATCACCAATGGCCCGGCGAGCGATCAGTTCAACGCCCCCAACAACGGCGGCCTTCCGCTGACCGATTTCGGCGGTGATCTCGGTTCCTACCTGGACAACGTTGTGCTGCCGCTCGTCGATCCGCTCTCGCAGCG
>CAZCGF010000057.1:17500-20259 GCA_964498115.1 uncultured Planctomycetaceae bacterium
TCGAAGTCGTCACGGCGGCGGGTGAATCGTCGCCCGCCGCCCGATCTGAACGGAAGGATGTCAGCGATGTACGCTCCAAGAGTTCGGCGATTGGCCAAACGACAAGCATTTACGCTCATTGAGCTGCTCGTCGTCATCTCCATCATCTCGCTGCTGGTCGGTATCGTGTTGCCCGCCCTATCGGCGGTACGGCGTCACGGCACGAAGATGTCCTGCCAGACACGCATGCATGAAATTGCCCGCGCCATCTGGGCCTACAGCGTGTCAAACGACAACCGCGTGCCGTACATCGTCTCTTCGCTCACGAATACCTCATTCGGCAACATCAGCACCATGACCGACCAGGAAACGAACCCCTACGACCGCGAGCGATGGCCGGCCTCGCTGCCCAATGTCCTCATGCCGCTTTACCTCGGCCAGGATGAAAAGATCTTCGTCTGTCCAGCGGCGATCTACGGCTGGCCCAAGGCGTCCAAGAGCTACAGATTCACATATCGCGATGCCGGCGCCAATCAACCCAACGGCAGTTTCGCTGCGCCAGGCGACTATCTCCGCGAAAACTTCGGCTTCATGGACGGCCGACCGATGAACGAGCTTCGCGTTCACTTCACAGGCAATCCAATTACCGACCTTCAACTTCGCAGTCGACTCCGCAGCAGTTACGTTCGCGACATGATTAAGTACGAGGGCGGCAAGGCCATCGGGCCGCACAACGGGGGCATCAACTTGCTCAACCGCGAATTCGGCGTCGAGTTCCGCGACCAGAAGACCGTCCAGACCGAACTGGCCTTCGGCGCCGCCGGCGTTCAGTTCTAGGCAATTTGGCCCATCAGTCGCCATTCCTCGCGCGCATTCCCACGCAGCGCGCGAGGCCCCATCGGCCGCCTTCTCGACTTTCCCTCCACCCACTTGACAGCCCCCTTATAATCAACAGATGACCCTTCAAGACCGGCCCGTCGCTCCCCGCCATGATTCGCGTGGGCCGTCGTCTCCCCATCACCGCCAGACACGGAGCCGATCATGAGCGACCCCCACTCACTCGCCGCCATCTCCGCGACCTCCGAGGAAACCGAGTTCTACACACCGATGCCCGCCGGATATAAGCCCGGCAAGACCAAGTACGTCGGTGTCTTCGGCACCGTTATGTCCGGCCTCGGCAAGGGCATCTTCGCCAGCAGCCTCGCCAAGGTCCTCAAAGACAAGGGCCTCACCGTCGCCCCCATCAAGCTTGAAGGCTATCTCAATCTCGACTCCGGCACGCTCAACCCGTTCCGCCACGGGGAGGTCTTCGTCCTCGACGACGGCATGGAATGCGACATGGACCTCGGCACCTACGAGCGCATGCTCGATCAGAATATGGGCCGCGAGAACTTCTCCACCAGCGGCCAGATCTTCAGCGCCGTCCTGGAGAAGGAGCGCCGCGGCAGCTATCTCGGCCGCGACGTTCAGATGATCCCTCACGTCACCGGCGAGGTGAAAAGCAAGCTCCGGCAACTCGCGGTCTCCAGCGACGCCGATGTCGTCTTCATCGAGATCGGCGGCACCGTCGGCGACGTGGAGAACGCCTATTACATTGAGTCATTGCGGCAGCTTGCCTTTGAGGAGGGCGCAGGCAGCACATGCTTCGTCGCATTGACCTACGTCCTTCAGCCGCCGGCCCTCGGCGAGCAGAAGTCAAAGGCCGCGCAACTCGGCATCAAGCAATTGCTCGAAAGCGGCATCCAGCCGCATATCATCGCGTGCCGCGCGATCCAGCCCGTCATGAATAAGGTCCGCGAGAAGATCGCCCTCTATTCCAGCGTGCCGTTTAACCGCGTCTTCTCCATGCACGATCGCGAGTCGATTTATGTGATTCCGGAGATGATCCGTGAGGCCGGCCTTGATAAGGCCGTCGTTGACATCCTCGGTATCGGCGGTCGCATTCACGTCGAAGCGGAGGGAAAGGCCGAGTCCGTCTGGAAGGATTATCTCGAACGCCTGCGAACATCGTCGCAGAAGGTCACCATCGGCATCGCCGGGAAATACACCAGCGTCCGCGACAGCTACGCCTCGGTCATCAAGGCCCTGGAGCACAGCGGCACGCGCTGCGGCGTCAAGGTCGACATCGACTGGATTGAAGTCAGCGACATGCCTCTGGAGGACGTGGCCAATCGTCTCGCCGGCGTTGACGGCCTCATCGTCCCCGGTGGTTTCGGTTCGCGAGGCGTCGAGGGGAAGATCTCCTGCGTCCAGCACGCCCGCTTACACGGTATCCCTTATCTCGGCCTTTGTTACGGTTTCCAGTTGGCGGTCATCGAATACGCCCGAAATGTTTGCGGCCTCGACGGCGCCGGCTCCACAGAATTCAACCCGGAGTGTAAACATCCGGTGATCGACTTCCTGCCCGAGCAGAAGCAGATTGAGGGCCTCGGCGCCAGCATGCGTCTGGGCGGCCGCGATGTCGTCCTCAAGCCCAACTCGCTTGCCTGCAAACTCTACAACGGCTCGCCGGAGATCCGGCTCCGCTTCCGCCATCGCTACGAAGTCGATCCGCGCTACATCGAGCAGCTTGAGGCCGCCGGCCTCGTCTTTTCCGGCAAGGCACCCGACTTCCCTATCATGCAGGTCCTCGAATTGCCGACCGAGGTGCACCCCTACTTCATGGCCACCCAGGCCCACCCCGAACTCACCAGCCGGCCGCTGCGACCGGACCCGTTCTTCCTCGGCCTCGTCAAAGCCGCCATCGCGCGAAGAAACCCTGCGCCCATCGCAGACATCGC
>CAZCGF010000058.1:0-8569 GCA_964498115.1 uncultured Planctomycetaceae bacterium
GGCGCGCACGGGGAGCAAGGGTGATAGGTGTCGGATGCGAGGGGCGGGAGGCTGCCCACGCCGGCTTGTCACGAAGGAGGAACCCATGAAGGCGCGAGGATGCACATTTCTGACCGGTCTTGTTTTGGCGGTGGCGGCGGCGGGGGTGATCCCGATTGGGGGGTGCTCCAATCTGTTCAATCAACATGCCCAGATCATGGATGCGATGCGGGGGATCATGGGGGATACGGCGGCGCGTCTGTCGGAGAGCGGGACGGGTCAGATTGCCGCGGGCGGGCAGGTGATCAATCCGGGGCTGCGCGTATCGGGCGGCGTTGAGTATTACGCGGTGGCTCAATACGAGGGGGTGAGCGGGCAGGTGACGGCGGCGATGCACGGGGGGCTGGACCGTGTGGTTCCTGACAGCGTGCAGCAGCGGATTGACGCGATCTGGCGGGATTCGAGTCTGACGGCGTCGAAGCGGACGCAGATGATTTACGACATCCTCGACAAGTGGATGAACGAGCAGACGGGGCCGGTCGAACCTGCGGACGATGACACGAATGCGCCTTAGCGCGCGATGTTGTTTGAATGCCGTCAATTGATCGGAGGGGATCATTTCATATGCACGGGCTGGAAGCCCATGCTACCCCGGGGCAATTCAGTTGAGTTTGACATTGGGTGGGCGGGCATCGCGGGGGCGATGCCCGCCGGGGGTTGGTTTGAAGGAGGGGAATATGAGCGCGCGGGAGAATCGATCGGGACTGGTGCTATTGAAGATTGTGCTGGGCGTGGGGGCCCTGGGGAGTGCCGGATGCGTGGCTCCGCATTCGGGGGCGGGACACGACTCAGACGCGAGCATTTCGGCGGTTCGCACGCAGGTGCGGGATATCACCAATGCGCTGGCGAGCATTGAGAGCGACCTTCGGGCGGGCGGCGACATCTCCACGAATGACGCGTGGACGCTGCGACTGCTGGGGCTGGGAGTGATGCTGCTGGGATTGTCGTATCCGACGGGCAAGATTCTGTGGCTGTCGATCGTGGCGCTTCGGCAGAAGGCGGCGAACCTGGCGGGCGCGAGCAGTCTGCCGAAGGAGATCGGCGAGATTCAGGACTTTCTGACGTTGAAGGAGCGATGCGCCGATGTGGTGGCGCATGCGGGCTCGCCGCCGAGGGAAAAGTCTTCGCGCTGATCATCATCATGTCGATTGAGCATGACGGCCCGGGCTTCCGATTTCGGTCACGACGGTTATACTTTGCGTGTGTCCGGAGTCTTCCGATCTGGCTAACGGAGCGGAGAGAAGCCATCTATGAGCGAGTCCTCTACGGTTCCGCCTCCCGGGAAAGGCCTGGCCGCGCCTTACAACGAGATGTACTCGTCGGGCGAGACGCCCCGGCCGCAGTACAAAATCCTGCAAGATCGGCTGATTGAACTGGGCCCTGAGGAGATTCATCGCCGGCAGCAGGCGGCGGATCAGTACTTTCTTCACCAGGGTATCACGTTCACGGTTTATGGTAAGGAAGAGGGGACGGAGCGCATCTTTCCCTACGACGTTCTGCCGCGGCTTGTGACGGCGGTGGAATGGGATGTGCTCGAGCGGGGTATGACGCAGCGCATCACGGCGCTGAATCTATTTCTTCACGACCTCTATCACGACGCCAAGATCATCACCGACGGCGTTGTGCCGGCCGATCTGATTTACAGTTGCAAGCACTATCGCCGGGAGATGCGGGGGATCCATCCTTCGTGCGACAACTATCTGACGGTTGTCGGGTCCGACATTGTGCGGACGCCGGACGGGCGGTTCGCAGTGCTGGAGGACAATCTGCGCGTGCCGAGCGGCGTGTCGTACATGCTGGCGAATCGGCAGGTGATGAAGCGGGTGTTCCCGGTGATCTTCCAGCATTACGGCGTTCGCTCGGTGGATCAGTATTGCAACGAGCTGCTGACGTGTCTGCGGGAGCTTGCTCCGGTGGCGCACGCCGACGCGCGGATCGTTCTGCTGACGCCGGGTGTTTATAACTCCGCCTACTTTGAGCATGCATTTCTGGCGCGGCAGATGGGCGTGCAGCTTGCGGAGGGCCGCGATCTCGTCGTGCACGACAACGTGGTCTATGACCGGACGACGGCGGGGCTGCGGCGGGTGGATGTCATCTATCGGCGCGTGGACGATGACTTTCTCGATCCTGTGGCGTTTCGGCCGGACTCGATGCTGGGTGTGCCGGGTCTGATGAATGCGTATCGGGCGGGGAATGTGGTGCTGGCGAATGCGATCGGCACGGGTGTGGCGGACGACAAGGCGGTGTATGCGTACGTGCCGGACATCATTCGTTATTACATGAATGAAGACCCGATCGTTGACAACGTTCAGACGTTCATCTGCAGCCGGCCGGCGGAGCGCGATCACGTCCTGGCGAATCTGGACAAGCTGGTGGTCAAGGCGGTGGGGGAGTCCGGCGGATACGGGATGCTGATCGGTCCGCATTCGACGAAGGCGCAGCAGGAAGAGTTTCGCGGGCTGATTCTGGCGAACCCGCGCAATTACATTGCGCAGCCGACGCTTTCGCTGTCGGTCGGTCCGTGCTTCATGGGGAACAAGGTGGTTTCGCGGCATATCGATCTTCGGATTTATGTGCTGAAGGGGAAGAAGATACGGATCACGCCGGGTGGATTGACGCGGGTGGCGCTTCGCGAGGGGAACCTTGTGGTGAATTCATCGCAGGGCGGCGGCAGCAAGGATACGTGGGTTCTGAGTCAGTGAGGGAGGCGGTCGGAGATGCTTTCACGCGTAGCTGATTCGCTTTACTGGATGAGCCGTTTTCTGGAGCGCGCCGAGCATACGGCGCGGGCGATCGACGTGCAGCTTCAGGTGGCGCTGGACGAGGCGCCTGCCAGTGCATCGATGGGGTGGGTTTGTCTGCTGAATTCGCTTCGGACTGAGTTGCCGGCGGAGCTTTGTTCGGACGACCGGGCGATTTCGTCGGCACTCTTATTCGATCGAGCCAATCCGTCATCGGTCATATCGTGCGTAGAGCTGGCGCGGGAGAACGCTCGGCAGATCCGCGAGCAGATCACGTCGGACGTCTGGGAGGAGATCAACCGGCTGTACCTGTCGGTTCGGGAGATGGACATCGACGGTGTTTGGCGCGAGGGGCCGCATGGTTTTCTGCGGCGGATTCAGCGGGGGGCGCAGCTACTTGCGGGGGTGGCCGATTCGACGATGAATCATGGTGAGGGATGGCAGTTCATCCGGCTGGGGCGATTTGTCGAGCGAGGGATCGGGCTGGCGTGGCTGCTGGACGCGCACTTCGGCATGCGGGTGCCGGACATCGGCAGCGAGCCGACTTCCGATGACTTTGTGATATGGTCGGGGCTCCTTCGGACGTGCACGGCGTTTGAGCCGTATTGCAAGGTGCACACGGCGGATCTGCGGCCGCAGTGGATCTTGCAGTTTCTGCTGTTCAGTCCTGACTTTCCGCACTCGATACGGTTCTGCGCGGCGGAGATCGAGTCTTCGATCGACGCGCTGGCGGAGGACACGGGGACGGTTCGGAGCGAACTGGTGCGGCGGTTGTCGGGACGGCTGCACGCGGAGCTGGGATTTCGATTGATCGATGAGGTGATCGATGCGGGATTGAGCAGCTACCTGGACCGCGTGGTCACGCTGTGCGTGCAGGTCCACAACGCGGTTTATGATCGGTACATCAGTTATGCCATCGATGCGGCACTGAGGGGCAACGGGCCCCGTTCCATTGCGGCGTATTGAGAGTCAGCCATGCGATATCGCATTCACCACACGACACGATTTCGATACTCGCAGCCGATTCGCGAGGGCGTGATGGAACTGCGCATGCAGCCGCGCACCGACGGGACGCAGCGATGTCTGGAATTTGAGCTGTCACTGGCGCCGGACGCGCGGTGGGAGCGATACAGTGACTTTTTGGGCAATGTGGTCCATCATTTTGATATTCCGTCGGTGCATGAGGAGCTTGTCGTTACCGCGGATTCACTGGTGGATGTTCAGCCGGACAAGGACCTGCCGGGGAGCGTGTCGGAATCGGCGTGGGCGCGGCTGGATGAGTTGAAGGAAGAGGCGGAATACTGGGACTGGCTGCATCCGAGCCATTTCGCGCATTCTTCGGAGCGGCTGGAGGCGTTTGCGAGGGAGCTGTCGATTCGTCGCGAGGCCGACCCGCTGACGGTGGTGCATCGGCTTTCGTCGGGGATCACGGCGGCGCTGGAGTATCAGCCCGGCGCGACGCAGGTTGATTCGCCGATTGACGACTGCCTGAAGGCGCGGAAGGGCGTGTGCCAGGATTTTGCGCATGTGTTTATCGCGGTGTCGCGCGGGCTGGGGATTCCGTCGCGATATGTGAGCGGGTATCTGTTTCATCGGACGAAGGCGGCGACGGGGCTTGGGGATGATGCGTCACATGCGTGGGCGGAGGCTTACATTCCGGAGGTGGGGTGGCTGGGATTTGATCCGTCGAACAAGATGACGGCTGGGGCGACGCACGTGCGGGTGGCGGTGGGCCGGGATTATCAGGATGTGCCGCCGACGCGCGGGGTGTTTCGGGGTTCGGCGGAGACGGAGCTGAAGGTGCACGTGGACGTGACGAAGATGTGAGGAAGGCGGGGGCGGGCGATGGAACCCATGGAATCTGGTGCGAACATGAGTAATCTGCGGTGCGATCTGTCGGAGCAGGCCCAGGGGCTTTTGCTGAAGCTGACGGGCCAGTTCGGCTACGGCGAGATGGAGGAGTTCGACAAGCAGACGAAGCGCATGGCGTCGCACAATGTGACGCTGGTGGTGCTCGACTTGAGCGAGTTGAAGGCGATCACGAGCGCGGGGATCGGGGCCCTGCTACGTCTGAAGAAGAGCATGGACACGCGGAAGTGCGTGCTGCGCATGGCGGCGCTGCCGGCGAACATTGAAGAGGTCTTCAAGCTGTCGCGGCTGTCGGAGGTTATTCAGATCGTGGCCAGCGTCGATCAGGCGATGAATTAGGGCCGACTCTCACTTCTTTTTGCTTTTGCCTGCTTTGGGCCGGGAGCGCGCGGCGGACTTTTCCGTGATCATGGCCTGCGCTGCTGCGAGGCGGGCGATGGGGACGCGGTAGGGGGAGCAGCTTACGTAGTCCATGCCGGCTTCGTGGCAGAAGTGGACGCTCTTGGGGTCTCCGCCGTGCTCGCCGCAGATGCCGATCTTGAGATTCTTCTTGGTCGTTCGGCCGCCGGCGATGGCGTGCTTGACGAGCATGCCGACGCCGTCGCGATCCAACGTCTGGAAGGGATCATCCGCGAAGATGGCGGCCTTGTCCTGGTTGACATAGTCAGGGAGGAATCGGCCGGCGTCGTCGCGTGAGAGACCCATGGCCATCTGGGTGAGGTCGTTGGTGCCGAATGAGAAGAAGTCGGCGACGGCCGCGACCTGATCGGCGGTGATGGCGGCGCGGGGGGTTTCGATCATGGTGCCGACCATGTAGGGGACCTTGACGCCGGCGGACTTGAGGATGTCGTCGGCGATGGCGCGGGTGCGATCGGCGAGGATCTTCAACTCCTTCGCGTCGATGGCGAGGGGGATCATGATTTCGGGGGCGACCTTGATGCCACGGCCACGGCACTCGACGGCGGCCTCGATGATGGCGCGGACCTGCATTTCCAGGATTTCAGGGTAGGTGATGCAGAGTCGGCAGCCGCGGTGGCCGAGCATGGGGTTGGACTCGTGAAGCATTTCGACCCGGCGGCGGACGGTTTCGTAGTCCTTGCCGAGGTAGCGGGCGAGCTCGCGCTGCTTGTCTTCGGTGTGGGGGACGAACTCGTGGAGCGGGGGGTCGATGAGGCGGATGGTGACGGGGCGACCGTCCATGGCCTCGAAGATGCCGATGAAGTCCTGCCGCTGGAAGGGGAGGAGGCGATCGAGTGCGCGACGTCGGTCGGACTCGGTGTCGGCGACGATCATCTCCTGAATGGCGAGGCGGCGTTCTTCGGTGTCGAAGAACATGTGCTCGGTGCGGCAGAGGCCGATGCCTTCGGCGCCCAT
Organism: uncultured Planctomycetaceae bacterium; assembly: GCA_964498115.1. Lineage (GTDB taxonomy): Bacteria > Planctomycetota > Phycisphaerae > UBA1845 > UTPLA1 > UTPLA1. Next base: position 6,024 of record CAZCGF010000058.1, read on the forward strand.
TTTGATGGCGTTCTCGGCGTCGTAGGGGGTGTCGGCATTGGTGCGGACCCTGAGGCGGCGGCGTTCGTCGCACCACTTCATGAGGGTGTAGTACTCGTCGGGGAGGGTCGGGGAGACGAGGCCGATTTCACCTTCGTAGATGGCGCCTGCGGAGCCGTCGAGGGTGAGGTAATCGCCGGCGCTGAGGGTCTTGCCGTTGATTGACATGCGCTCGTTCTTTTCGTCGATCTGGAGGGCGGCGCAACCGACGATGCAGCACTTGCCCCAGCCGCGGGCGACGACGGCGGCGTGCGAGGTCTTGCCGCCGGTGGCGGTGAGGATTCCCTGTGCGGCGTGCATGCCGCCGACGTCTTCGGGACTGGTTTCCCTGCGGACGAGGATGACCTTCTTGCCTTCGGCGCCCCAGCGCTCAGCCTGGGGGGCGGTGAAGACGATCTGTCCGCAGGCAGCGCCGGGGACGGCGTTGATGCCGGCGCCGAGCTGGCGGACGGAGAGGGATTTGGAATCGAACTGGGGATCGATGATGGGGTAGAAGAGTCGCTCGATGTCGACGCCCTTCATGCGGAGGATGGCGTCCTCTTTGCTGATGACGGGCTTGGTGGCGACGGCGGCGTAGCGCTTGGGGAGATACTTCTTCTTAACGAAGCGAGCGGCCTCGCCCTTGGAGAGGAGGGGCTTGGTGGCCTGGTCGACGGCGATCTTGAAGATCGCGGCGGGGCTGCGTTTGCCGGTGCGGCACTGGAGCATGTAGAGCTTGCCCTGCTCGACGGTGAACTCGAGGTCCTGCATGTCCTTGTAGTGGGCTTCGAGCATGACGCGGACGCCGCAGAGCTGCTCGTAGACGTCCTTGTTGTAGCGGCCGAGCTCTTCGAGCTTGATGGGTGTGCGGATGCCGGCGACGACGTCCTCGCCCTGGGCGTTCATGAGGAGGTCGCCGTAGAAGATGTTCTCGCCGGTGCTGGGGTCGCGGGTGAAGCAGACGCCGGTGCCGCTGTCTTCGCCCATGTTGCCGAAGACCATCTGGCAGATGTTGACGGCGGTGCCGGGCAGGCCGTGGAGCTTTTCGACTTCGCGGTATTTGACGGCTTTTTCGGCCATCCAGGAGCCGAAGACGGCGTTGATCGCGCCGGAAAGCTGCTCCCAGGGATTTTGCGGGAAGTCGCGGCTGGTCTGCTCGCGGAAGAACTGCTTGAACTGGCCGCAGAGGTCGCGGAAGTTTTCGGCGGAGAGCTCCATGTCGGTTTGCACGCCGGCGCGGTGCTTCATGTCGTGGAGCTTGCTCTCGAGGATGTCCTTGGAGAGACCGACGACGACGGTGGAGTACATCTGGATGAAGCGGCGATAGGAGTCCCAGGCGAAGCGTGCGTTGCCGGTCCTGGCTGCCAGACCTTCGACACTGCGATCGTTGAGGCCGAGGTTGAGAACGGTTTCCATCATGCCGGGCATGGAAGCGGCGGCGCCGGAGCGGACGGAGACGAGGAGCGGATTCTTGGCGTCGCCGAGCTTCTTCTTGCAGGCCCGCTCGAGCTTGGCGAGGGCGTCGCGGATCTGCTTTTCGAGACCCTTGGGCCACTTTTTGCCGCAGTCGTAATACTGTTTGCAGACTTCGGTGGTGATGGTGAAGCCGCCGGGGACGGGCAGGCCGATGTTTGTCATCTCGGCGAGACCGGCGCCTTTGCCACCGAGCAGGGTGCGCTGAGTGCCGAGTCCTTCGGCTTTGCCATTTCCGAAAAAGTAAACGAATTTCGTCGCCATGATCGCAGCTCCTTGATGACCGGACACGAGATGCCGGGAGAATATCAGGTGGGAACCGGGAACCTCAAATCGGCGGCTGCGAAAACGATTTAGCAGCCGTTAGTTGCCAACCCAAAAGCCCCGCAGTGTAGGGCGAGGGTCGGGATTCTGTCAATTGGGCCTGCGAAACGAGACGTTTGCGGCTTAATTGGCCGCGGACTTTGAGACGGACTCGATCAGCGACTGCTCTTTTTCGATCAGGGTGCGGAGCGACTGTCGGAAGACGCGTTCGGAGAGGAAGGCATCGCTGAGGAGGAGGCTTCGGAAGGACTTGGAGGACAATTCGAGGACGACGGCGTCGCCACTGGCGCGGACGGAGGCGGATCGGGGAATGCCGCAGAGGACGGCGAGTTCACCGACGATGGCGCCGGGGCCGGCCTGGGTGAGAACCATGTCGCGTCCGTGTCGTTCGACGAAGACATCGAGCTTTCCGGTGAGGACGAGGAGGACGGCCGCGGGCGGGTCGCCTTCCTTGAAGAGAGTCTGGTTGCCGGGGAGCGTCTTGACTTCGCCGCGGTCCAGCAGCATCTTCGCCCCGGCGGATGTGAAGCCCTGAAAGAGCGGGAAACTGGTGATGATGTTTTCGTAGGATTCGCTCATATGGGCCACCTGTTGGAATGGTGCGATTGATGTCCGATCATTGGACACTGGACACGCACAAGAGTAGTAGTTTGTCACCGGCCTCACAAGTTGCCCTGCGGATCGGACGGGCGCGACGTCGGTTGGGCGCTTGAGGAGATTGGACTCAGCCA
>CAZCGF010000058.1:8669-20168 GCA_964498115.1 uncultured Planctomycetaceae bacterium
GCGGATCGGACGGGCGCGACGTCGGTTGGGCGCTTGAGGAGATTGGACTCAGCCATGCGGACCGCCGATCTGGTCGTGATATGCTGCTATCTTACCGGGATTCTGGCGATCGGGTGTTCATTTTTTCGAAAGAGCCGCACGGCGAAAGAGTTCGTTTCGGCGGGCGGGGCCTTGCCGGGATGGGCGGTCGGTCTTTCGATTTTTGGAACTTATCTTTCGAGTAATACGTTCATCGGGCTGCCGGGCAAGGCGTACGGCGAGGACTGGAATGCGCTGGCGTTCAGTTTGTCGCTGCCGATCGCGGCGCTGGCGGCGCATCGATACTTCATGCCGTTTTATCGCGGGGGCGGGGCGATCTCGGCCTACGAGCATCTGGAGCATCGGTTTGGGGCGTGGGCGCGGACGTATGCGGTGACTTGCTATCTGCTGACGCAGATCGCGCGGATGGGGACGGTGATGTTCGGGGTGGCGCTGGCTCTTCGGCCGCTGACCGGCTGGGACATGCGGACGATCATTCTGATCATCGGATTCACGACGACAGCTTATACGCTTCTGGGGGGAATCGATGCGGTGATCTGGACGGACGTGGTGCAGAGCATTGTTCTGCTCGGCGGGGCGATCGTGGCGCTGGTGATTATTTTGATGGGGATGCCGGAGGGGCCGACGCAGGCTTTGTCGATTGCGTGGGACGAGGGGAAGCTGGGGTTGGGGGGATTTTCGGCGGACCTGACGCGTTCGACGTTCTGGGTTGTGCTGGTGTATGGATTGTTTATTAACCTGACCAACTTCGGGATCGATCAGAATTACGTGCAGCGATACCACACTGCGAAGTCGGACGCGGCGGCGGCACAGTCGCTGTGGCTGGGGGCGCTGCTTTACATTCCTGTGTCGCTTTTGTTTCTGGTGATCGGGTCATCGCTGTTTTCGTTTTACCGGGTACATCCCGATGAGTTGGGGGCGATTAGGCAGCGGGTGGCGGAGCATCGGCTGACGCTTGAGGGAAAGGAATTGACTGCGGCCAACGTGGGCGAGATGGCCCGGCGGCTTGGCGATCGGGATATCGGGGATCGGGTGTTTCCGAGTTTTATTGCGGGGCAACTGCCGGCGGGGCTGAGCGGGCTCTTGATCGCGGCGATCATCGCGGCGGCGATGAGCTCGGTGGACAGCAGTTTGAATTCGTCGGCGACGGTATCTCTTTACGATTTGTATCAGCGGTACGTGCGGCCGGGGATGGATGAGCGACAGGCGATGCGGTTTCTGCATGGGGCGACGCTTGGCTGGGGCATGGTGGGCACGGGGGCGGCGCTGGCGATGCTGCGGGTGCAGAGCGTGCTGGATGCGTGGTGGACATTGTCGGGCGTGTTCGCGGGCGGGATGCTGGGCTTATTCCTGCTGGGGCTTTTGTCGAAGCGGGCGGGATCGAAGGCGGCGGCGATCGGCGTATTGGTTGGGCTTTGCGCGATTATCTGGCTGACGTTTTCGCCGGGGTCGCGATTGCCGGAGCGGCTGTGGAGTCCGATCCATTCGAATCTGATCATCGTGATCGGTACTTGTGCGATTGTGCTCACGGGTTTTTTGTCGGCGAGATTATTGGCCGAGCGGCGGAGCTGAAGGGGTGCGGGAAGAACAAATCGGGAATTCGGCTATTATATTGCCAAGGCGGCTCCTACCGGGGCTCGACAGCTTCAAGGCGGGCCGTTCATCGAATTGCGGGACCATAAGACCATGTCGTGCAGCAAACGCTCTTTGATCAGGGGCCTGTCAGAGATTCGGGCCGTTACTTATTTTGCAGCTTTCGCCATCGCCCTGCCGGGTGCGGCATTTGGACAAGCGGCGGCCACGAGTCAGCCGGCTGCCGCGCCGCCGCCGAAGGTGGTTCGCGTGACGCCGCCGTCTGTTTCGTTCGGCCGGTTGCTGGGCGAGTCGATTGAGACGCGCGTGGTGACGATCGCCAACCTGGGCAAGGGCGGACTGAGAGTGACGATGCACCCGCCGGAGAAGGCGGCGTTTGGTTACGAGCTTGTCGAGACGAATCCGGGGATGGAGTATCAACTGTTCATCACGGCTTCGGGACCGATGGCGCCGGGTGTGGTGCGCGAGACGGTGAAGATGGAGACGGGGCTGGCGGAGCAGCCATGGGTTGAGTTGATGGCGGCGGCTTACATTCCGGAGCCGATTGAGATATCGCCGACGGTGGTGATGCTGCCGAGCCTTAGCGATCAGAAAACGCCGACGCGGAAGGTGGTGCAGATCACGAATCGCGGGCCTGATGGGCTGACTGTGACGACGGCGACGTGCGATGATCCGAAGATCAAGGTGGCGCTGCAGAAGCCGATCCCGGATCGGCTGTATCGGATCGTGCTCGAGTTTCCCGCGGGTTATTCGATGCCGCAGCAGGGACATATCGTGACGGTGCAGGCCGACGCGCCGCGTCCGCGGTCGTTCCAGATTCCGATTCGACCGGCAGGCGGCAGCGCTCAGCCGAGCGGGGCAGCGGGGAATAAGACGGCGGCTGCGCCGCAGCGACCGGCGATGGAGTTGGCGAACAAGCCTGCGCCGCGCTTTGAACTGGAGACGACGGTGGTGGGGCGGGCGATTTCGAATGCGGAGATCGGGATGGCGCCGGTGACGGTGCTGAACTTCGTTGCGCCGAACTGCGGGTTCTGCAAGCGGCAGATTCCGAAGGTGGAGAGCGTGCGATCGCGGTTTGAGTCGATGGGGGTGCGGTTCGTCAATGTGAATGAGACGATGCGCAAGGCGTTTACGCAGTCGGAGGCGGAGGCGGTTTACGATACGGTCGGATCGCGGCTGGAGCTGGCGATGGACCCGGGCAACCGGGTCGGGGGGATGTTCAAGGTGTCGAGCTTTCCGACGATGTTCGTGGTGACGAACGACGGGATTGTTCGGCACGTGAACATCGGGGCGAAGGCGAACATCGACGAGATGCTGGCGACGCAGCTTGGTCACTTGCTGGACGGTCATCATCTGGGGGCGGGGTCGGGCGAGTCGAGTGACGGGCAGGCGACGACGAGCGGGCCAAGCGAGAAGAAGACGGGGGCGTGATTGGGACGGCGCTTAGCCGCGCTTGCGACGGGCGGGGGGATCATCTTCTGACAGGCCGTGCTCGGCGACGAGGGCTTTGGGGGCCGTGTTTCTCCATGCCATGATCATGGCACTGCGGACGGCGGGGGCCTTTGCCTTGGCCAGGCACACCTGGGTTGCGCCGCCTTTGCCCCAGCCGCCGGGGATGGGGGCGAAGGTCTCCGGATTTGTTTTTACCATTTGACGCTGCTGGTCGGGCTTGAGCTTGAGCATGCCCCAGGTTTTGCCATCGCGTGGGTAGAGGGTGGCGAAGATTTTTCCGCCGACGCGGAAGTCGGGGTGGTCCATGTGCTTGCCTTCGATGGCTTCGGGAAGGCTGAGGGCGATCTGGCGGAACTGCGATTGGGTCATTTGTCGGACCTCGTATGAATCATTTTTTCATCTGCTCCGGGGACGACGAGCATTTCATGCTTCGTCGGTGAGCAATTGCTCCAGCTTCGTGACTGTGTTCCAGTTTCGGGCGGTGCCGCGGTGGCCGATCATCTTTTCGATGAGGGCGCTGGTGAGTTTTGAGGTGCCGATTCCGGCGGGATAGGAGATGAACAGCTCGCGGCCTTTGGCGCGGATGATCTCGGGGCCTTTGACGGCGGCCTGGAGGGCTTTGACCGCCCCGCCATCGATGACACTCTTGAAGGCCATGACGATCAGGTGGCCGGGGTCTTTTTTTGCTTCGGCGGCGAAGGGATTGGCGGCGATGAGTTTGCTCCATTCGGCGGCGGTGCGGACGAAGTAGTCGACGGGCAGGTTGAGGCGCCTGGCGGATTGCGCTTCGAGTGTTTTTTCGATGGCGGATGGGGATAGGCGGCCGGGCTGGAAGACGATGTTGCCGCTTTGGAGGAGCGACTTCGCGTTTGGGAGGCCGATGGCGGCGAACATTTCGCGCAGGGCGGCCATGGCGATTTTGTTTTTGCCGCCGACGTTGATACCGCGAAGGAGCGCGACGCAGTTGGGCACGGGTTTGGCTCCAATATTCAGGGCGCTGCGGGCGATTGACGAAGTACGAATATGCCGGAGAGGCTAACTGGCGGCGGGGGCTGGGGCAATTGGGGCGTGAGAGACCGGCGTCGTGCTCGCCTGGCTCGTGCGAGACAACCGATAAACACGGAGTCAGTCAAACGCGGGTGTGTGCAGGCGGGTATTAAGATGTCGGCGAAGATAAACAACAATGACAACGCCGGTCGCGATGGATGCGATTGCAGCATCATCATTCCGACGCGGAATCGGTCGGCGATTCTGGGCGAGACGCTTGGCCGGCTGCACGGGCTGCCTGACGGGCGGTTTGAGATCATTGTGGTGGACAACGGATCGACGGATGTATCCACGGCGCTGCGCGAGGAATTCGGCGGGGTGCGATGGATCGATCTCGATCGGAATCTCGGGTGCGCGGCGCGGAACCTGGGGGCGGCGGCGGCGCGCGGGCGCGTGCTCTTGATGCTGGACGATGACAGTTGGCCTGAGGCCGGGGTGGTGGAGCAGATTGTCGCGCTGTTTGATGAGAGGCCGCGGCTGGGGGCGGTTGCGTGTCGGGTGCGATTGGCGGATTCTCCGCATCGCCACGATGCGGGAGGTGTGCCGGGGACTTATTTCAATTGCGGCGGGGCGATTCGGCGCAGCGCGTTTCTGGAGTGCGGGGGATATCCGATCGACTTCGAGTATTACGTTGAGGAGTACGATCTGTCTTGCCGGTTGTGGAAGGCGGGGTGGACGATTGAGCTGCGCGGCGAGCTGGTGGTGCATCATCGGCGGGTGAGTCAGAATCGCGACAACAACAACATGTTGCGGCTCTTGGTGCGAAACAACCTTGTGTTGTGGCAGCGCTATGCGCCGGATGAATTTCGAGAAGACCTGATCGAGTCGACACTGGAGCGATACCGGCGCGTGGCGATTCGCGAGTCGGCGCTTGTTGGGTTTGAGCAGGGCCGGCGGGAGGGATTTGCGCGCATCGACTCGGCGAAGAGAATCGGGCGTCCGCTGAGTTCGGCGGAATTTGCCGATTTGATGGGGCTGAGTGCCGCGCGCTCGGCGCTGATCGAGTGGGCCGATAATGGGCGCATCGAAAAAGTCGCTGTTTGGACGCGTGGAAAAGCGTGCGAACTCTTGATCGACCTCATTGCCAGTATTAATATCCGGGTGGATGCGGTTTACGACTTCGTCGCGGATGAACCCACGTGGCGAGGCGTATCACTTCGGCGCGCCGCGGATTTCGATCCGAGTGCGGTCGACGGCATCGTTGCAGGTTCGCTCTCGCCGGGCGTCGCGGAAGACATTGCCAATGATCTTGCCGAAAAAATGCCCGGGCTCCCGATACTCTCGCCTGCGCCATGGCGCGGCGTCGCGACGGCAGTCTCTTCCTGTTCTGTTTAGCGGCTCCAATAACGCCCGGCGTATCAGCCGCGTGGGCGGAAGTCGATTCTATTACCTAATTTCGTGCGGGCAGCGGGTCGATTCTGGCGTCGATCGCGCCGGCTCACGGATGGGCAATCGCGCGATTCACGAACTCGCAGGAAGAAAGTCTCGACTTCTTCGGGGGGCCTCTTCGTGACGAAGAAGACAAACGAAATCACATCGCTGCTGGCTGCCAGACCGACTGCGCTTCGGCGTGCGCCGAAGGCCGCGAACCCATCGGGGCTGCGCATTTCGCGCAGTGAGCCTGTAGAGGATGCACCGGCGAAATCGGCCGCCCCATCGCAGGCGCCATCGAGTTTGGGGCAAGCGGAGTGGGAAGAAACTGCAAGGAAGCTGGACGTCGCCCTGGCGGGGATGCACGCGACGCTGATGGATTTTGTCGATCGGGCGGTGCAGATTTCGGCGGGCCGGCGTTCGCCGCGGCAAATCGCGGAGATACAGTCGACGGCGGACGGGCTGGTCCGCGCGGTCGATCGCATGGCGCTGGCGGTTGAAGTAGATGGCCGCCCCCTGCTGGCGCGCGGTGAGCCGTCGGGTTCGCCGGCGATTCTGCGGGGACCGAGGAGCAGTCTGCCGATCAGTCCGATGCAGTCCGACGATCTGGGGCCGGCGCCGAATCGGACGCTTTCCGCACTACAGACCGGCGGGCAGTCTTCCATTCTTCTGACATCCATTGAAACGGCGATCGAGATCGTTCGGCATGCCGCCAGCCAGGTGAGCGTGCAGCGATCGCAGCTTTCGTCGTTTGTTCGCAGGGAGTCGGGTTCGGATCAGTCGGCGATGAGCATTGCCGACGAGAATCGGGCTGCCGCGGGGACGGCTCAGCATCACGATGAATTCATTGAGATTGCCGGGGCCCTGACGCGCGGCAATCTGCTGGCCAAGTCGCAGTCGGCCCGACCGACGCGGGGTGCGCCATCGAACCCTCCGTCGCTCTCCATTTCGCGCGGCGACGAAGTCTAAGAAAACATTTGATATCCGCTGATTCACCCAAACCGATGAGGGCCGGGGCCATCGTCTGATAAAAGTCTGTTCCGGCGAGAGGTTCGGGGCAGGCACGGTGATGGTTCGCGCAGAAAGTGCCGGAATCGGGGCCCTGGGGTGGTGGGTGAGCGGGGCCCAAAAAATAATTTGGGGCCACTAATGAAAGTCGGGTGCGCGGTGGCCCGATAGCACGGTCGGTTGATCTGCTGGTTCGACGCTCACGGATGAATGGCGCGAACAGCACTAGGTCTTTTCCGGCATGCACGGTTGCGTGCCGTCCCCCCGCGTCGCAATGAATACGACGGCGGGTGTTCAGGGAGGAACCCATGAGTCGCATCAATACAAACGTCTCGGCACTTCAGGCAATCACCAAACTGATCGAGAATCAGAGCGATCTGAATACGCGCCTGGAGCGGCTAAGCTCCGGCCTGCGTATCAATCGCGGCGCTGACGATCCGGCGGGCTTGATTGCGTCGGAATCACTGCGAAGCGAGATCCGGGGCATCACGGCGGCGATCGACAACTCGACCCGCGCCGTGAACGTCATCTCGACGGCAGACGCGGCTTTGGGCGAAGTGTCCAAGCTGCTTCTGGAAGTCAAGGGTCTGGTGAACGCCTCGACGAACTCCGGCGCTCTGTCGGACGACGAGATCCAGGCGAACCAGCTTCAGATTGACTCGCTGCTCGAGAGCATCAACCGCGTGGCGAACTCGACGCAGTTCAACACGAAGAAGCTCCTGAACGGCGAACTCGGTTATACGGTGAGCAGCCAGAACTCCTCGCAGCTCTCCCGACTTCAGATCTTCGGAGCGAGGATTCCGTCGGGTCAGGTGCTGCCGGTCACCATTCAGGTGACGCAGTCCGCTCAGACGGCACAGCTTGGCATTACCGCCGGCGGGGCAAACGGCCTTTCGTCGTCGGGATACTCCAGCACCCTTTCCAGCGGCAACAACGTGACGCTAGAGGTCCGCGGCCGACTGGGGACGGAAATCTTCACGTTTACCGGCGGCACGACGGTCAGCTCGATCGCGAACACGATCAGCAGCTTCAAGACGCTCACCGGTGTCTCTGCTTCAATCTCCACGACCGGCACGGGCAGCGCGACCGGTCTTCAGTTTAACAGCACGAGTTACGGCAACGACGAGTTCGTCTCGATACGAGCGATCAGCGGAACGTTTACCGTGGCTCCGGGCGATCAGGGCGACACGGAAGACCGCGGCCGCAACGCGGGCGTTCTGGTCAACGGTCAGGCGGCCTCGGTCAACGGACTTGTGGCGCGAATCCGGTCGAGCGGACTGGACCTGGTCGTCGATCTGGCGACCTCGTTCGGAACGACGCTTTCGAGCAGCTCGTTCGGTATCACCGGCGGCGGCGCGAATTTCCAGATCGGCCCGCAGGTGAACAGCGACGGTCTGATCAGCATCGGAATTCCCTCGATCACCACTTCCAATCTTGGAAGCACGGTCGATGGGTTCCTGAACTCGATCGGAACGGGAGGCACGGCCGCCATCACGGATTCGGCAAACCACCCGACGGCGGCGGCGATCGTCTCTTCTGCGATCACGCAGGTCGCGATCCTGAGCGGACGACTCGGCGGATTCCAGGCGAACCAGATCGAGACCAACCTCAACAGTCAGCGCATCGCCCTGGAAAACGTCCAGGCGTCGGAATCGACGATCCGCGACACGGACTATGCGAGCGAAGTGTCTCGATTGACGCGAGCCCAAATTCTGGTGCAGTCCACGACACAAATCCTGGGGCTGGCCAACCAGCTCCCGCAAAACGTGCTCTCGCTCCTGCGATAATTGCAGGGCGATCGGGGTAAGTCCCGATCCTGAGGGCTCCAATCATTGAAGCCCGCTTCGCGAGCCGGAGCGGATGATAGAAACCGGACGACGGGGTCTTACGACTCCGTCCCGGTTTCTACCGATGAATAGGGTAGCCGGTTCGCGCGGGGCGCGGCCGGAAGATCGCGAAGTGCAACTCGCCGATTGAGGAGTTCTTTCATGCCGTCGCGCACACTGGATCGTCAGCGATGCCTCAAGCGGGGTTGTATCCTCACCTGCTACGTCGACGGCCGAAAGCGATTCCGTGCATTGTCGCTGGACACCGCAGTGACACCGGACAAGCCTCGCTTCGAGACTGACCGATCGGACAGTACCCCGTCCGACCGCCGGTTCTCCGAGGGCGTCTAGAGGCAGCTTACGAACACGACTTCCGTTCGAGACGCGCGGCCGCCTCACGGTCGCGGCTCGGACCACGGCGCTGACGGACACGCCGTCGGCCGCGGCGGGGCAACCATCGCGAAGGACCATCCATTATGTCATCCATCTCCGCAGCGAACGGGCTGATCTCCGGCCTTCCGATTCAGGAACTTGTCGATTCGTTGATCTCGATTCAGCGCCGGCCGATTACGCAGCTTCAAACGCGGCTCACCGATCTGTCCAACCGTCGGGCTGCCTACCTTCAGGTCACCTCGCAACTGCTTTCAATTCAGAACCTCGGCACGCGGCTGGCGAACGCGGAGTTTTTCCGGCGATCGACGGCGACGAGCAGTAACGAGAGCGCGATCGTCGCGTCGGCGACGGCGGGCTCGGCGGTGGGGCAGTTCTCTTTCAGCGTGAAGAGCCTTGCGACGACGCACCAGTTGATCTCCAGCGGCTTCGCCACGGCGGATGCATCGCCGGTGGGTGCGGGGACGCTGACGTTTGAGTCGAGCCAGGGCACGGTGAACGCATCGACGCGGCTCGACACGCTGCGGGCGCAGGACGGTGTGCAGCGCGGCAAGTTTCGTATTACTGATCGGTCCGGGGCCGGGGCAGACGTCGATCTGACGACGGCGGGCACGGTTCAGGATGTCATTGATGCGATCAACTCGGCTGGCGTATCCGTTTCGGCGCGGGTCGAGGGGGACCATCTGGTACTGACCGATTTGACGGGGCTGTCGACCGGAACGCTGAGCGTGACGGAGATCGGCGGCGGCCGAACGGCGCAGCACCTGGGTCTGTTGGGGTCGAGCTCGAGCGGGATCATCACGGGACAGGACCTGGTGAGCCTGTCGGACTCGACGCGGTTGACGCTGCTCAACGACGGAAACGGCGTACGCACCAAGAAATCTCAGAATGACTTTTCGGCGACGCTGGCCGACGGGACGACGCTGAACCTCAGTCTGTCGCCGCTGCTTAAGAGCGATACCAACCTGGCGTTGCTCAATCGCGGCGGCGGTGTGCCGGCGGGAAAGATCAAGATCACCAATCGGGCCGGCCTGGAGACGGAAGTCGATTTGTCGGCGGCCCAGACGGTGGGGGACGTGAAGACGGCGATCGAGTCGACGGTGCCGGGCGTGACGGTGACGATCAGCGGCGCGAAGCTGATTCTGAATGACTCGGCCACGGGCGACAAGGCCTTCAAGGTTGATGAGGTGGATGGGGGCATCACGGCCGGGGCGCTGGGACTGACGGGCACGGCGTCGAGCGGCACCCTTAACGGCGGTGACATCTTCTTCGTTGAGACGCTCGGCGACGTTCGGCGGGTGATCAACCTTGCGGCGGGTAATGAAGGCAAGCTGGTCGCGGAGATATCGGCGGACGGACTCGGATTGACGCTGCGGGATACGACGGCGGGCGCGGGCACGTTTGAGCTTGCGACGCTGAATGGGTCGGGGGCGCTGGACGATCTGGGACTGACCGGCGCTTCGGCCGGTGGCGAGATCGGGTCGCGGCGACTATTGGCCGGGTTGAATTCGGTTCTGCTTCGGTCCTTGAACGGCGGCAGCGGGGTGACGCTCGGTGAGGTGGAGATCACCGATCGCAGCGGCGCGGCAGCGACGATCGACCTTGCGGGCGCGACATCGCTCGCGGATGTGATCAGCGCGATCAACAACGCGGGGGTGGGGGTGACGGCGTCGGTCTCGGATTCCGGCCTGGGGATTGTGCTTAAGGATACCAGCGGCGGGACCGGGAACTTCGTGGTGCGCGATGTGACGGGGAGCGCGGCGGCGGATTTGAAGATTGAAGTGGACGCGACGGTTTCGCAGCGCGGGTCGGGCAATCTGCAACGGCAGTACCTGTCGGGCGCGACGCGGCTGAGCGACCTGAACGGCGGACGGGGGATTGTGCGGGGTCTGTTCAGGATTACCGACAGCTCGGGTCAATCGGGGGTGATCGATCTGACGCAGGGGAACGAGGTCACGCTTCAGGACGTGATCGACGAGATCAACTCGCGCGGCATCGGTGTGACGGCGCGGATCAACGACAACGGCGACGGCCTGTTGATTGAGGACACGGCCGGCGGCGGGGCGCAGCTTAAGATCACCGAAGAGGGCAGCACGACGGCGAAATCGCTGAACATTCTGAAGACGGCGGCCTCGGGCGAGTCGTTCATCGACGGGTCGTTTGAGCGCAAGGTGGTGATCTCGGCGTCGGACTCGCTCAACAAAGTCATCGAGAAAATCAAGGCGTCCGGTGCGCCTGTCTTGTCGGCGCTTCTGAACAACGGCTCGGGGTCGAAGCCGTTTCGATTGAGCCTGACGTCGAACCAGTCGGGGACGGCGGGACAGCTTGCGGTGGACACGGGGGCCACGGGGTTGTCTTTTGAGCAGCTTTCCTCGGCACGGGACGCGACGGTGATCTTCGGCGATCCGAACGCGGCGAACCCGGTGATCCTGAGCAGCAGCACGAACAGTATTTCGGGGGTGCTCGACGGGGTTCGGCTCGACCTGATTTCGACGACGACGCAGCCGGTGACGGTGACTGTGTCGCGGAATGTCGATGCGATCGTGGAGGACATCTCCAGCTTTGTCACGGCGTTCAATGCGGTGATTTCATCGATCGACCAGCTCAGCAGCTTCAACGCGGAGACGGAGACGCGGGGGATTCTCAACGGCGACTCGACGACGCGGCGGGTTCGGGACCGGCTGCTGAGCATCATTTCGCGGGTCAATGAATCGGGCGACCTGCGGCAATTGAGCCGATTGGGTGTGTCGCTGCAGTCCGGGGCATCGCTTCG
>CAZCGF010000059.1:0-9198 GCA_964498115.1 uncultured Planctomycetaceae bacterium
TCGCGGGTCAATGAATCGGGCGACCTGCGGCAACTGAGCCGATTGGGTGTGTCGTTGCAGTCCGGGGCTTCGCTTCGGCTGGACGAGCAGAAGTTGCGCGATGCGATCGCGACGGACCCGCAGGCGGTGCAGGAGTTCTTCACCACGGAGAAGACGGGATTCGGCACGGTCCTGCAGGATGAGATCAAGTCTCTGACGGAGGCGGACACCGGGGTGATCGCGCTGCAGGAGGACGCGATCCAGAGCTCCCAGGACTTGCTGACGAACCGGATCACTCAGCTTGAAACGCTGCTCGTGCGGCGTCGGGAGCGGCTGCTGGCGCAGTTCGCGGCGACGGAGTCGATTATTGCGCGACTTCAGACGCAGCAGACGGCGCTACTGGGCCTGAGCACACTTTCTACATCGCGCTAGTTTTCGGACGCCGCCGGGTGGTTGAGCGTTCTCGCCCGGGTAAAGCTCATATCGGTCTTGTCATGCGCCGATCAAGAAGCGGGAGAGGCAACGACAGCGCACCCATATGACTCAGAAAGCATCCGACGCCTATTTGCAGAACGCGGTGATGACCGCGACGCCCGAGCAGCTTCAGATGATGCTGTATGACGGGGCGATTCGCTTTGCGCGCCAGGCGCGTGAGGCGATGCTGGGCAAGGACCTGGAGACGGCGTGCGAGAAGCTGCTGCGGGTTCAGCGGATCGTGACGGAGATGAAGAACGGGCTTCGTCCGGAGATTCAGCCGGAGCTGTGCGAGCAGCTCGCCGGTCTGTACAACTTCGTTTATTGGCGGCTGGTGGAGGCGAACGTCCGTCACGAACCGTCGTACATCGATGAGGCGCTTCAGATCCTCGAACACCAGCGCGAGACTTGGCGACTGCTTTTGGAGAAGGTTCAATCGGCGAACGCGAGCGCGCGGGCGCCGGGCAGCACCGCGACGCAGGGCCCGTCGCGCGGTGATTCACCCAAGCATCAGTCCATATCGGTAGAGTGCTGATTCCTATCTGGCGGGGCGGTTCTTCGCGTTAACGCGGCGCTTGCCGAGCAGCATGGCCATGC
Source organism: uncultured Planctomycetaceae bacterium (assembly GCA_964498115.1). GTDB lineage: Bacteria > Planctomycetota > Phycisphaerae > UBA1845 > UTPLA1 > UTPLA1. The sequence continues at coordinate 1,051 of CAZCGF010000059.1, forward strand.
CCGCGATCAATCCCATCGGGACGATTCCGACACCACATGCACTTGAGATGAGTCCGGCGGCGACGAGGTCGAAGAGGCCGGGCTGAGCGGGCGGATCGACGACACCGGAGGCGGTGGTTTCGTTTTCTTCGGCGAGGCTGCCGGCGTTTCCACTGGCGAGAGTGACGCGGCCGAGCACGACGCTGCGCGGACAGCCTGCGGGCGGGGTGAGGCGGTAGGTGAAGACGGAGGTTCCTCGGAAGTCGAGCTGGGGGACGAAGACGAAATCGAGCGGCGAGGGGCCGGTTTGCTGGAGGATGCCGCCGGCGGGGAATTGAAAGATGCTGACGTCGCCAGCGCCGAGGTCGCTTACCAGCAGACGGAAGGCGACGGGTCGACCGGCGGGGACGATGACGGCCTGATCGCTTTGCGTCGGGCAGTTTTGCTGCGCGGCGGCGGTGGATGTCAGGATGATGGCACAGACGGCCGCGGCGCCGGCGTGGCGCAGGGCGCTTTTCGAATTCCCCCTCATGATCTCTCCCCCCAAAAATGCAGCGTCCGCGCGACGGGGCACTTGCGGCCTATTGCGCTGGACGATCCCTCGATAGGACTATATGCCGCTGGGGCGGGGCGATGCGCGGGGAAATGCGACGATGCGACGGACGATGGGCGGGGGAGGGAACTTATCGGCGCATGGGAGATTATGGGATGGGGCGGGGGGCGGCCGGCGGGTGGGGGCGTTGCGTGGCGCGGGCCGGACCGGTAGCTTGTCGGGCATGCGATTCGTGAAACAACTTTCGTGTGTGGTGTGCGGCAAGAGTGCATCTGCGCCCAAGTCGGCGGGGACGTGTCCGGCGTGCAATGACGCCTTTGCGATACTTGATATTGAGTATGACATGCCGCGGGTGGCGATGAGCATGACGCGGGCGTCGCTGGAGAATCGCCCGCTGAATCACTGGCGATATCACGAACTGCTGCCGATTGAGCCGGATGAGGAGGCGTTTGCGTGGCCGGTGGGGTGGACGCCGATCATGTACACGCCTCGGCTGGCGGAATGGGCGGGGTGCCGGGCGCTACGTATTAAGGATGATGGGAAGAATCCGACGTCGAGCTTCAAGGATCGGGCGTCGTCGGTGGGGGTGCTTCATGCGCGGCAGGCGAAGGCGACGCGGATCGCGTGTGCATCGACGGGCAACGCGGCGAGCAGCCTGGCGGGGTATGCGGCGATGGCGGGGATGCCGGCGACGATTTTCGTTCCGCAGCGGGCACCGGAGCCGAAGGTTGCGCAGCTTTTAATCTATGGGGCGGACGTGCGGCGGGTGCGGGGGACTTATGCGCAGGCGTACGATCTTTGCACGGCGGAGTGCGACAAGAACGGGTGGTACAACCGGAACTGCGCGATCAATCCGTACCTGGTCGAGGGGAAGAAGACGTGCGGTCTGGAGATCGCCGAGCAGACGGCGGGGCACGAGCCGGACTGGGTGGTGATCAGTGTCGGCGACGGTTGCACGATCGCGGGGGTGGCCAAGGGGCTGCTTCAGATGAAGGAGCTGGGGATCATCGGCAAGCTGCCGCGCGTGCTGGGCGTTCAGGCGGCGGGGATGGACCCGGTGGCGCGGGCGTTTGAGACGGGGGAATTGCCGAAGGACTTTTCGGGACAGACGCTGGCGGACAGCATTGACGTGCCGGTGCCGCGAAATTGGCGCAAGGCGATCAAGTTTACGAAGCTGACGAACGGGGCGATGGTCCGCGTGAGCGATGAGGAGATTACCGACGCGATGAAGTCGGCGGGTCGGCTGGCGGGCGTCTTTGCGGAGCCGGCGGCGGCCGCGGGGATTGCGGGGGTACGGCGTGCGGTGATGGACGGCGTGATTGCGAAGTCGGCGGACGTGCTGGCTGTGGTGACGGGGAACGGGCTGAAGGACATCAAGACGGCGATGTCGATTGCGGGGTCACCGACGGAGGTCGATCCGCTGCCGGATCGTGCTGCGTCGGCGTAGGGCGGGGCGCGTTTCAATTGGTTGGATCGTGCCGATGGGCCATTGGTCGACACGGGGATGAACTTTGCTAAGATAAAGCGTCCTGCCGATGGGTCGCGAAGGGCCTCTTCGGCGGGAGCTGGTTTTACGCCGGTGTAGCTCAGTTGGTTAGAGCGTCTGATTGTGGATCAGAAGGTCTCCGGTTCGAGTCCGGGCACCGGTAGTCACTTAGCGGCCGATCAGGCCCCTCCCAGGATTCATGGAGGTTTCGTGTCGGAGAGGAATTCTGCCCGTCTGTTTCGCGGCCTGCGCGATTTATTGCCGCAGGAGATGGCCGCGCGCCAGTGGCTGATCGACACGATCCGCGGGGTCTATGAGAGCTATGGGTTTGTGCCGCTGGGTACGCCGGCGGTGGAATATCTCGACGTGCTGACGGGCAGCGGCGGCGAGGAATCCAGCTCTTCCATTTTTCATGTACGCAATCCAGATGACCCTCGCGAGAAAGACGCGGGCGAGCGGCTGGGGCTGCGCTTTGATCTGACGGTGCCGCTGGCGCGGGTGGTGTCGCAGTATCGCGAATTGCCGCGGCCGTTTCGGCGGTATCAGGTGTCGCCGGTGTGGCGGGCGGACAAGCCTGACCGGGGGCGGTTTCGCGAGTTCATTCAATTCGATATTGACTCGGTGGGGGTTGAGTCGTTTCTGGCGGACGTCGAGATCATCTCGGCGATGTGCGACACGCTGACGGCGCTTAACGTCGGGGCGTACCAGGTGCGATTCTCCAGCCGGCGGGTGCTGAATCTGCTGCTGAAGTATGCCGAGGTGCCGGATACGTTTGTCAGCAAGCGCGGCGGACCGGTCGAGGCGACGGCGAACGAGGAGATCGCGCGGGTCGGCTCGGACGTCTTTCGGGTGCTGGACAAGCTGGACAAGATTCAACTCGAGGGTGTGCGCCGCGAACTGACGACGGGCTACAAGGACAAGTCGGGCGACTGGATCTCGGGGCTGGGCTTGTCGAACGAGCAAGCGGACCGTATCGAGCAGTTCATCGCGATTCGGGGCGACCGGCGCGAGGACGTGCTTCGGCAACTCACGGAATTGTTCAGCAAGGTGCCGGGCGCGCAGGAGGAAATCGATTTACTAGGGCGGATGTCGCGACAGCTTGCCAACCTGGGCTATGGGGACGATCGGGTGACGCTCGATCTGAGCGTGGCGCGGGGTCTGGCTTATTACACGGGGCCGGTGTTTGAGGCGATTCTCCTGGATGCGCCGCAGTTCGGGTCGGTGATGGGCGGCGGTCGGTATGACGAGCTGGTGATGCGCTTTCTCGGCGAGAAGGTGCCTGCGACGGGGGCGTCGATCGGGGTGGATCGACTGCTGGCGGCGCTGGTTCACCTGGGCCGGGCGCCGCTGCGGAAGTCGACGGCGCAGGTGCTGGTGGCGGTGCTCGATGAGGCGATGATCGACGATTACCTGGCGATGACGTATGAGCTTCGGCGCGCGGGTATTCCGACGGAAATGTACCTGGGCTCGAAGAAGGGGATCGGCAAGCAATTCAAATATGCGGACCAGATCGAGATTCCCGTCGTGGTTGTGTGCGGCGGCGACGAGAAGGCGCGGGGGACGGTGACGCTGAAGAACATGGGCAAGGGGAAGGAGTCCGCCGCGAAGATCAGCGATCGGGCGCAATGGGTCAGCGAGCGTCCGGGGCAGATTGAGGCGCCGCGCGGTGATCTGATTGAAGCGGCGCGGGCCATGTTGCAGGAATCTCAGTCGTAATTTGCAGAGGAGCATTGCGGCATGGCGGCCGGCCATCCATCACAGGTTGAGCTTACCGGCAGTGACCTGTCGATCGAGGCGCTGGCGGCTGTTGCGCGCGATCCGGCGGTGCGGGTGACGTGCTGTGCGAAGGCGATGAAGCGGGTCGAGCGCTGTCATCAGGAAATTGAGACGATTGTCGGCCGCTATCGGGAGGCGTACGCGGCGGGGAAGCGCGGCGATGAATTGCCGCATGTCTACGGCATCACGACGGGGTTCGGGGAGTTCAAGACGATCCCGGTCGATCCCGATCATCTCGGCGAATTGCAGGCGAACATTCTGCGCAGCCATGCGACGGGCGTGGGCGACACGACGGACGTCGACGACTTCGGCAATTATTTTCCGGCTGAGGTGGTTCGGGCGGCGCTGGTGATCCGGCTCAACACTTTTTTGAAGGGTCATTCCGGGGTGCGGCCGGAGATGGCGTTTTTTGTGCGCGACATGATCAACGCGGGGGTGATTCCGCTGGTGCCGACGCGCGGGTCGGTCGGGTCGAGCGGCGACCTTTGCCCTTTGGCGCATTTGTTTGTGGTGATGCTGGAGGAGGAGACGGCGGGGCGATTTTATGTTGCGGCGAGTCGTGAGGATGTGCGGCGGAGCCGGGGTGAGGCGATTTCGGCGACTCGGCTTCGCGAGACGATGGCTGGGCGACTTGCGCATGGCGGCGACTGGCAGATTCCCAAGCCGAGTTACAAGGACGGGCTTTCGCTGACGAACGGGGCGGCTTTCTCTGCTGCGGGGCTGGCGCTGGCGGTGCACGACGCGACGGAGCTGGCGAACACGGCGGACGTTGCGGCGGCGATGACGCTGGAGTCGATCTGCGGACGAACGCGGGCGCTGGATGAGAAGGTGCATCGGGTGCGCAACATGCGCGGTCAGGCGGACAGCGCGGCGAATATCCTGCAGGTGCTGACGGGGGGGAAGCTGGTCGATCTGAGCGAAGAGGTGCAGGACGTCTATTCCGTTCGCTGCGCGCCGCAGGTTCACGGGGCGAGTCGCGACGCGATTGCATATGCCAAGATGGCGGCGCTCGCGGAGATCAACGCGGCGACGGACAACCCGCTCTTTTTTCCGGATGAGACGGGGCCGTGCGACATGACGCGCGGAAACTCGGGCGCGGCGCATCCGAACGTGGACGGCCGGGCGTATTCGGCGGGGAATTTTCATGGGCAGCCGGTTGGGTTGGCGGCCGATTTTCTGGCGATTGCGGTCGCGGAGCTGGCGAACGTCTCAGAACGGCGCACGCAGATGCTCCTGGACAAGCACCATAACCGGGGATTGCCGGCGAGCCTGACGGCGAACCCCGGCGTGCATTCGGGATTCATGATCGCGCAGTACTGCGCGGCGGGTCTGGTATCTGAGAATAAAGTGCTGGCGCATCCGGCGAGCGTGGATTCGATCCCGACTTCGGCGAACTATGAGGATCATGTGGCCATGGCGTCGATCGCGGCGCGCAAGGTGCGCACGGTGCTGACCAACACGCAGAGCACGCTGGCGATTGAGCTGATGGCGGCGGCGCAGGCGCTGGATTGGCGAATTCGACTGCGGACGACTCCATCCGACGGCGGGACGGTGACGGCCGAGGCGTTTGCATCGGCGCGGGCGGCGTTTGGGAAGGGATTGTCCACGGGGAGTGCCGCGGCGCTGGCATGCATTCGCGGGGTTGTCGGGCCGCTTTGCGAGGACCGGGTCCTGGCAGAGGACATTCGGGCCATGCGCGTGCTGATCGAGGATGGGGCGATTCGGTCGGCGGTTGAGTCGGCGGTCGGTGCGCTGCGACCGATTGATCCACTTCGGTAGACTTCATTTCAAGATCAACATCAATCGCAACGCGGCCTACGGAAGCAGGCTGAAGTAGGTGGCGCTGAAGGCGAGGCAGGCGAGGGTCCATCGCCGGCCGCGCGGAGAGAGGGTGAACGGGGCGATGACGATGAACCAGACGGGAATGAAGTCGAGGGCGTAGCGGAAGTGGCCCGCGTCGTTGGAGCCGGTGACGTGGTAGAGCAGCAGGCCGGCGATGACGGGGAGCGAGCCGAGGACCAGTGCCCTGCGGGTGGCATCGGCCCACCATTTGCGGAGGGTGACGAGGATGCCGAGGAGCAGGGGGGTGGTGAACCAGATTGAAGCGCCGTCGCGGCCGGCGATGACGGGCTTGAGCGCGCCGCGGCGGATGTCAAACGAGGGGATCTCGGCGTTCATGGCCCAGGCGTTATCGGCGAGGTAGCGCAGGCCGAAGAGCTGCTCCTGACCGCGCCGGCCGATGGGGTCGGTCCGGCCTTCGTAGATGCGCGAGTAGCCGGTGTCGAAGGGGTTGCCGAACTTCAGGTAGTTGAGCGTCATGGGGAACAGGGCGATGAGCAGCACGCCGACGACGGCGATTCTCATGGGTCGTTTGCTCGATGCGGCTGCGCCTGTTCGCCAGGCGATCCACAGAAGCGGCAGGGCGTAGAGCATGGTCATCTGGCGCGACCAGGCGGCGAGTGCCAGACCGATGAGGGCGGGCCAGATCTTTCGGGGACCGAGCAGGTCGGCGCACATGATGAGCAGGCCGGTGACGGCGAGGGCGTGGTTGATGAAGTAGATGCTTCCGCCCTGGGCGGTGCCGCGGCATTGTTCAAGCACCGGAAGCAGACTGGTGCCGACGAAGAGATAACCGGCGAGCACCGCGCCCCAGACTGTTGAACGCGTTGCCTCGCGAAACGTGGCGAATGCGGCGACGACGAGGGGCATGGCGACAAACAGGACATAGAACGGCGCGTGGAAGGTGCCTTTGGGTCCGCCGCCTAACTCCGTCAGGGTTGTGCCGACGAGGGAGATGAGGACGAAGGCGAGGCCGACGACGTTGTAGCGGTGTTCGCCGACGCGAGCGACCTCGTAGGTGTTTTCGGTGATGTGGAGGCGGCCATCTTTCCAGGCGACGGCTTCGTCGAGGGCGGAATTGGACTGGCTCTGGACGTGCCACTGGGTGAGTCGCACGCGATGGCCGATGGAGAGTTGCAGGGCGACGAGGAAGAGGATGAAGACGCCGATGACGTGCAGGCGTGACTGGCGGGGGGCGGATTGAATGGCGGATGGGTCGACCACGGGAGAATTATACCGCCTACGGCACCTATTACTGTGTCCGATCTGTGAGCCAATGCCGCCGCGTTTTCAACTGCTCATCGGGCCAGTAAGATCACGCCATGCCCAAGCGGGTCATCATTCTCGGTTCCACCGGTTCCATCGGTTGCAATGCCCTTGCCGTGGCGGAGAGTCTGCCCGGCGAGTTTGAGATTGTCGGGCTCGCGGGCATGCGAAGCTGGGAGAAGATGTCGCGGCAGGTGGCGCGTCATAAGCCGAAGGCCGTGGTGCTGACGGAGTCGGACGCGGCGGAGCATCTGGCTCGTCGGCTGCGCGAGGAACACTCGCACACGCAGGTGTGGACCGGGGCCGATTCGCTCGTTCGGCTGGTGAAAGAGCTGGACGTCGATTTCGTTTTGTCATCCATCGTCGGCGTGGCCGGTCTGCCTGCGACGCTGGCGGCGGTTGAGCGCGGGGTGACGGTCGGCCTTGCCAACAAGGAGTCGCTGGTCGTCGCCGGGGAGCTGATGGTTTCCGCGGCCAGGAAGAGCGGGGCGAAGCTGCTGCCGGTCGACAGCGAGCACTCTGCGGTTTTCCAGTCGCTGCATTCCGGAAAGATGGATGAGGTCGAGCGCATTTTTCTGACGGCATCGGGGGGACCATTTCGGACGTGGCCGCTGGAGCAAATGCGGACCGCGTCGGTCGAGGATGCCATGCGTCACCCGACGTGGGCGATGGGTCCCAAAATCACGATCGACAGCGCTACGATGATGAATAAGGCCCTTGAGGTGATCGAGGCCAAGTGGTTGTTTGATATCGAGCCGGATCGTATTGAAGTCGTGATTCATCCCGAGTCGATCATTCATTCGATGGTCGCCTTCCACGACGGGTCGATCGTCGCCCAGATGGGCCGTCCGGATATGCGGACGCCCATTCAGTATGCGATGACGTACCCTCGGCGGCTGGCGGGCTGCGGCGATCGACTGGATTTCTCGCGACTGGAGCGGATGCACTTCGAGCCGCCGGATTTGGAGCGATTTCCGTCGCTGCGTCTGGGGCACGAGGTGGCGCGGCTCGGCGGGACGGCCGGTGCGGCGATGAACGCGGCCAATGAGGCGGCGGTGGCGCTCTTCCGCGAAGGGAAGATCGGCTTTCTGGATATTGCATCCATCACTGAAGACGTCCTTCGACGTCATCGCTTTGAAGACCTGCCGAGCATTGATGCGCTGATGCGGATCGACGGCTGGGCCAGGAAAGAGGTTAACGAATGTTGCGCGGCGAAGAGTTGAAACGGCGAAAAGTCGAAACGTCGAAA
>CAZCGF010000059.1:9298-16332 GCA_964498115.1 uncultured Planctomycetaceae bacterium
GTCGAAACGTCGAAAAGTCGAAACGTCGAAATGAAGGCCGAAGCGCATTGCTTTGCCCTTCCGTTTCTGCGCGCAGCGATGGGTTCCTGGCTTCGAGGTTCTCGCGGGGCGCGGATGACTCTTTTTGCCGTGAGTACGCCGCTTCTGCTGATGGCGGCCGGGGCGATGCCGGAGTGGGCTTCGACGGCCTGGTCTTACATTCTGCTGATTCTCGGATTCTCGCTGGTCATCTTTGTCCACGAGCTGGGTCACTTTGCCGCGGCCAAGTGGGCCGGTGTTCGTGTCGAGCGGTTTGCCATCGGCTTCGGCAAGGAGCTGCTCGGTTTTACGCGGGGCGAGACGCGCTATTCGTTTAATGCCCTGCCGTTCGGCGGGTATGTGAAGATGCTCGGGCAGGAGGACTTCGTCGTCGACAAGTCCGGCGAGCTGAAGGTGAAGGAGAATCCCGACTCGTTCACGAACAAATCCATCGGTCAGCGGATGGTCATCATCTCCGCCGGCGTCATCATGAACCTGATCTTCGCGGCGATTGCCTTCGGCATCGTGGTGATGGTGGGCAGGCCGCAGTGGCCCGCGGTGGTTGGCACGGTGCTTCCCGGTTCGCCGGCGGCCGGGGCCGGATTGCAGACGGGTGATCGGATTCTCGCGGTGAACGACAAGGAAGTGAAGAGCTTCGGCGAACTCAGCGCGGCGATCATGCTGTCCGATCAGGGCGAGACGCTTGAGCTCGACGTCCTGCGCGACGGGAAACTTGTCGTTCCAAAGCCCAGGGTCGATCCCAAGTTCAACGAGAATCAGGAGACGCGGCAGATCGGCGTCAGCCCGGGCATGAATCTGCGCGCGTGGCTGCCGTCGCTGCGCGGCGGTTCCGAGCCGGGTGCGAATGAACTCCATCAGGCGGACGAACTGTATGCCGTGGTTGAGAACGGCGTGGAGCGGCCGTGCAAGGACCTCGGCGAGTTTCGCAGGGTGATTGTCGGCGCGCGGGGCGCGCCGGTCGAGCTGATCGTCAACCGGCCCGACGAGCCGGACAAGCTTTCGATGCAGGACCTGCTGAAGAGCGACCTGAAGGTCGAGAGCAAGCGGGTGCATATCACCGCCCGGGCGCTTTGGACCGTGGTGCCGGAGAACCCCGCCGAACTGGGGACCGGGTCGCTGCTGGGCTTTGTCCCGCGCGTGCGCGTGCTGCATCCGGACGAGAACAAGTCGTTTGCGCTGGCCGGCGTTCGTCAGGGAGACGTGATCGCCAAGCTCGGATCGCAGGCCTATCCCGATTATGCCACGGTGAAGAAGACGATTGAGGCCGGCGCGGGCGAGCAGATCGCGCTGGAGGTTTCGCGACCGTATGACGCCAACGGCGAGCTCAGCGCGGCGATTGTTCGCTTCTGCGTGGCTCATCGCGAGGCGTTTATCGCCGCGGCGCTGAAGTCGGTGTCGGAGGCGGCCGGGCTTATTGAAACGAAGGCTGCGGAGGCGGGCCTCGCCCAGGCGGATCGCGAGAAGCTCACTCAGCACGTCGCTTCGATGAAGACGTCCGACGCGATGCGCAAGTGGCTCGAATCCGTGGATATCCACAAGCTCGACCCGCTGGTGCCCAAGGCGCCGTTCTCGCTGTTCGGCAGCGGTACTCCGCCGACGATCGACGCGACGCTGGCGCCGATGGATGACGAGCATCTGATCGTCGCCGCGGTGGTCAATCAGGCGGACGGTCGACCGACCCCTGCGAAGTCGGCGGGCATTCCTGCCGGCGCGGCGCTTGTCTCGTGCGACGGCAAGCCGCTTTCCAGTTGGAGCGAGCTGTCGCGCATCTTTGAGGACTCGGCCGGCAAGACGGTGGAGCTGACCTACCGCGTCGTGGACGAGATCAAGACGACGAAGCTCGACGTGCCGATGTGCGTGACGGCGGCGCTGGACATTCCGCCTGGCGCGCGGATCGTGAAGATCGACGGGAAGTCGTCGTTTTCGATCAAGGGGGCCGACGGTGAGTCGCACGAACTTGCGCTGCCGGATTGGCGGGCGATTCGGGCGGGCTTTTCCGGGATGGTCGGGCGCAGCGTATCCGTTGAGTATGTGACGCGCGAGGGGGCCAGCGCCAAGGGAGAGTATGCCGTCGCCCAGGACAATATCGATCCGTGGCTGCAGCGCGTCTTCTACACCGAGCCGTTTATCTGTTATCAACTGGTCGAGCGGAACCGGGTGGAGAACCCCATCGCCGCGGTCGCGATTGGATTCCAGCAGGCTTACGACGCGACACTTCAGACGGTCCTGGCGCTGAAGCACATGATCTTCACGCGGCAGGTCGGCCTGAGCAAAGTCAGCGGCCCGGTGGGGATGATTCGGCACGGCGGGGCGATCGCTCAGAGCGGGGCGGTCGATCTGTTGTGGTATCTGGCGCTGATCTCCGCAAACCTCGCGGTGATCAACTTCCTGCCGATGCCGATCGTGGACGGCGGGCTGTTTCTTTTCCTGGTGCTGGAGAAGATTCGCGGCGAGCCGGTCAGCATCAAGACGCAGGTGGCCACGCAGCTTGTGGGCATCGCCCTGATCGCCACGGTGTTCATCCTCGTGACTTACCAGGACATCAAGAACTGGATCACCGGGGCCTGACGGCGCCATGTGGGCGCCGGCGACGCGCCGTGTGACGCCTCATAGCTTGAATCTGAAACCGTCTTTCTTAACGTTGTCGAGCACTTCGCGCATCTGGTCGAGCATGAGCGTCAGACGCTTGGCCGACAGGAGCATTTCCTCGTAGAGCCGGTCGTCGGTGAACATCTTGCCGACGGTGCCGGTCTTGTCCTGCATCAGGGCGACGGTCTGATCGAGCCGCTTTAAGACGCCGGAAAGGTCGTCGGTCGCCGTAGCGAGTTTCTGAAGCAGCGTACTTAAGTCCGCCGCCACTTTCTTTCCTTCGCCGCTGAGGTCGCGGACGTTTTCCATGGCGGTGACGCCCGCTTCGGACATCTTGCGGCCGTTGGCCAGGACGGCGCTGAGGTTCTCCTGGTTTTTCGGATCGCCGATGACGACATTGAAGGACTTCATGGCGGTGTCGATGCGTTGAATGAGGGTGTCGAGATTGGCCGTCACGCTCGCAGTGTCCACCTGGTCCATCGATCGGGCTTCAAGGAGTCGACCGAGGTTCGCGGCGGCGGGTCGAAGGGCGTCGGCCAGTTCGCCGATGTGCTGAGCCGCCGACTGGAACGTTACCTGCATGTCCTTGGGGATGAGCTGGTCCATGCGCGGCAGCATGGTGCCCGAGATGGTACCGGTGCCGTCCATTGGAATCTTGCGTTCGTCGGTCGGGTCAGTGACGACGAGGGCGATCGGCGGCTTGCCGAGTCCCATGAGGTTCGGCCAGACGCGCATCTCGCAGGCGGCGGGCAGTTCGAGGCCTTCGACGGAGACGACGACGATGACGCCCTTGGCGAGGTTGTTCTCGTCGGCGAAGTGCAGAGCCTGGGTTTCTCCGATGCGCTTGCCGTTGAGGGTGACGGCCTGGCCCTCCTGGATGCCTTCGACGCCCTGGGGGAAGAGCACGCTCAATTCGTAGGTGCTGACGAGCAGCGAGCGACCGCCGCCGAAGGCCATGATCAGGCCTCCGAGAATGACCATTCCCATGAGGACAAAGAAACCGACGATGGTGGTTTGCTGCTTATCAGCCATGTCGAAACCTCTTCCTGCCTGTGTCAGGGCTTCGGTTTACTCGTTCTTCCGGAGCCGCTGACGAACTTGGCGCCTGATTTCTAGTCATCCAGCGCGGCCAGATCCTCGGGATTGGCGTGGCCGTCGACGAACCGCCTTACGCGCGGATCGTCGGTCTTCTTGTAATAGTCCGCGGTACCGTCGGCGATGATCTTGCCTTTGTCGAGCATCACGATGCGATCGGCGACCTTGTAGGCGCTGGTCATGTCATGGGTGACGACGACGCCGGTGACGTGTATCTCGCGTTTTAGTTTCAGGATCATCTCGTTGATGACGTCAGACCGGACCGGATCGAGGCCCGTCGTCGGCTCGTCGTAAAGGACGACCTCGGGATTCAGGGCGATGGCCCGGGCGAGGGCGACGCGTTTTTTCTGGCCGCCGGAGACTTCGCCGGGCTTTCGATTTTGAAGACCGTCGAGACCGACCATACGGAGCTTCTGGGCGACGGTGTCCTGAAGCTGCTGCGGGGAGAGCTGCGTGTGCTGGGCGAGGGGAAAGGCGACGTTCTCGCCGACGGTCATCGAGTCGAACAGCGCGCCCATCTGGAAGAGCAGGCCGAATCGCTTGCGGACGGCGACGAGCTGGTCTTCCTTTAGATTGTCGACGCGGCGGCCGTGGAAATAGACCTCTCCTGCGTCGGGCTGCATGAGGACGACGAGGTGCTTGAGCAGGACGCTCTTGCCCGTTCCGGACTCGCCGATGATGACGGTGGTCTGTCCGCGGCGCAGCGCCAGATCGATGCCGTCGAGGACGGTCAGTGAGCCGAAGCGCTTGGAGACGCCGCGAAGCTCGATCAGGACATCGTTTTCTTTGGGGTTGTCACTCACGCGGTTGTCTTAGAGAAAAGTGCGGAATCCGTAGAGCTTGATGCTTAGCGACTGAAGGGCCTCGGCGAGGAAATAGTCCAGGGTCAGGATGGCCATGAACGACGTCACGAAGGCCTCCGTGCAGGCGCGGCCGACTCCCTCGGCACCGGGTCGACAGTAGAAGCCCTTATAGCAACTGATCAGGCCCAGGGCGGCCCCGAAGAAGAACGACTTGAGGATGCCGGAGAAGAGGTCGAAGTTGCCCACGGACATGCGGGTGTAGTCCCAGTAGGGACCGTTATCGACGCCGCGCTGAATGACGGAGATGAACCAGCCGCCGAGGGAGCCGGTCATGTTGGCGTAGAGGGTGAGGATCGGGGTGAGCAGGAAACAGGCGAGGACGCGGGGCACGACGAGGTAGCGCACCGGATCGACGCCCATGCTGCGCAGCGCGTCGATCTGCTCGGTGACCTTCATGGTGCCGAGTTCGGCGGTGAGGGCGCCGCCGACGCGACCGGCGAGCATGATGCCGGCGAGGACCGGCCCCAGCTCGCGAACGACGGAGATATTGACGACCGCGCCCATTCGCTCTTCGAGGCCGACGGCGCGGAACTGCTCGATGGCCTGGACGGCGAGGACCATGCCGACGAAAGCGCCGGTGATGAGGATGACGGAGAGGGAACGGTAGCCGACTTCAAAGAGCTGCGGCATGAGCAGCCGCCAAAGCTGCGGGCGGCGCAGTTCCTTCAACGTGCCGACGAAGGCGTGCCACGAAAAGACGGCAAAATCACCCAGGTATTGCGAGATGTATCGCAAGAATGGGAGCGGTGAAAGCGGAATGGATGCCTGCGAGTCCAATGTGCTGATCGCTCCGTCCTGAACCCCCTGCCTTGTAGCAGTTTGTAGTCGCCGGGATGCGGGGAGTCAATTTCAGCGGACTGAATGCGGCGTTAATACGGCGTCGAACGCACAACAATTGCAGCGCAATTGGGGCGGCTGCGCGGCGGACTCAGACCAGTTCGACGACGCTGTTCACGTCACCATAGGGATTGGTAACCATCCGCGGATTCGCCGGGTCGCGCATCCAGTGGCCGTCCACGACGTAGCGGTATTGATAGCGGCCCGGACCCAGAGGCAGTCTCGCGTAGAAAGCGCCGTCGCGCAGATGGGTCATCGGCGTTCGGTCGGGATTCCAGTCGTTGAAGTCGCCGGCGATGCGAACCGAGTGCGCGCCGGCGGCGGCGACCACGAAGGCCACGCCGTGCTCGACGGCGCGCGGCCCGTAGATCAGCTCGATCTTGCGATCGGCGGCCGCATGCGGTGAGACGGTCTCGGCGGCAGCGGGGGCTCCGGTTCGCCGGCCCGGTCCGAGCAGGGTTTCGGTGGTTGCGAGCAGCTTGCTGGCGTTGGCCGCGAGGGCCTCGGCACGGTCGAGCAGGGCCTTCTGACCTTCGGGCTTCTGATCGGCCAGGACGGCAGCGGAAGGGGCGCTTCGCGATGTCAGGGCGGCGGTCGCGGTTGACGATGCGGGGGCTGGGGCCGACTCAACGACCTCGGCGGGCTGTGCATCGGAGGAGGACGACGAGCCCTCGATTGAGATCAACTCGCGGGCCAGCTTGACGAAATCGCGACAGCCGCTGGAGGCGGGGTCGTATTCGGTGATCGGCTGGCCGAGGCTGGTGCTCTCTTTGAGCTTGGTGTTGAAGTTGATGAAGCCGGCGAACATCGATCCGCCGTGGCGCTTGCGAAGCTCGGCGAGGATTTCGCGGGCGAGCTTGGTCCGGACGTCGTAGAGATTGGCGACGATGCGGACGGTGGGGCTGCGACCGGCGATCTCTTTCATTTCCTTGATGGTGTCGAGCTGCTTGGAGAGACCGTGCAGCGAGAAGTAGCCCGTATCGACGGGGACCATGATCTCGTCGGCGGCGGTCAGGGCGCTTTGCGTGAGAAAGCCGATGGTCGGCGGCGTGTCGATGAGGACGAAGTCGTACTTGTCTCTGGCGGCATCGAGGATGCGGGCCAGCTTCTGCTCGCGGCCCTGTACGCCGGCGAGCTTCTGCTCGAGCTTGGATAAGTCGGTCTTGGAGGGGATCAGGTCGAAGTGGCTGGATATCTGCCAGGTGACGCGGCCGAGGTCGATGGGGTCGGCCGAGCCTTCGGAGAGCAGGACGTCGGCGATGCTGACTTCGACCTGTTCCTCGGGAACGAGGAGACCGAGGGCACAGTGGCCCTGTGGATCAAGGTCCACGGCCAGTGTCCGCTGTCCCTCGCGGGCGAGGCAGGCGGCGAGATTAATGACGATTGTGGTCTTTCCACAGCCGCCCTTCTGATTCGCAATGGCGATGACTCTCATCGTTCGGATCCCCTGTCGCTAGTGCCGCCGCGGGACTCCGCATGCCCCCTTTGAGTAGAAAGTGGGGTCCAAGTGGGTCCGATACAGCCGATAATGTCTGTTTCGGCTTCCCAGTACTGATTCCTTGAGTTGTTATGAGACGAAGGGGCCCTCAGGCGGCTGAAATCGCCGGTTGG
>CAZCGF010000059.1:16432-20037 GCA_964498115.1 uncultured Planctomycetaceae bacterium
GGTCGGCTCCGCTCGCGGAGTCACTCCGGTGAGCTTTCAGATAATCTCAACACCATGATTAAGACCTGGGAACGACTTTGTGAAATCGTGGATCTCGGCGTGGGCCGCGAGGTTCTCGTCGTCGGCGACTTCATGATCGACCGCTATCTGTACGGCGACGCCGAGCGAATCAGCCCCGAGGCGCCGGTCCCGGTTCTTCGGGTCGTTCGCCAGCAGGATGCGCTGGGCGGCGCCGGCTCGGTGGCGGCTGACATCGCTGCGCTGGGGGGCATTCCGCACTGCGTGGGTATCGCGGGTGTTGATGCGGACGCGGACCTGCTGCGAAAGCTGCTGCGCGACGTCGGCGCAAATGCCGACGGGATTGCGTCGATCGCCGGTCGCCCGACGACGCGCAAGACGCGGTTGGTCGGTCTGGCGCAGCATCGCCACCGGCAGCAGCTCATTCGCATCGACGACGAGAACGCCGACCCGATCGACGCCGCCGCCGCCGAGCGGCTGATGGAGACGGTCAGGAAGCTGCTCACGAAGTGCCAGGCGGTTTGCATCGAAGACTACAACAAGGGCGTCGTCACGCCGGCACTGGCGCAGGCGGTGATCGCCGAGGCGAAGGCCCGCGGGGTGCCGGTTCTGGTCGATCCGGCGAGCACCACGGACTACAGCCGCTACGCCGGGGCGACGGTCATTACGCCGAATCGCACGGAGACTGAGAAGGTCACGGGCCTGCGTCTGCGAAACATGGACGCGGTGCTTGCGCATGCGGCGGTCATTCTGGAGAAATGCCGGACGGAGTCGGTGTGCGTGACGCTCGATGCCGATGGGGCGGCACTGATCGGGCCGGGTGGGGCGTTTGAGCACATCCCGACGAAGACGCGCGACGTCTATGACGTGACCGGCGCGGGCGATGAGGTGCTTGCGGCGATGGCGGTTGCGGTCGCGGCCGGCGCGTCGCTGCGCGAGGCGGTGAGCCTGGCCAATGTCGCCGGCGGACTGGAAGTGGAGAAGTTCGGCTGTGTGCCGATCACGCGCGACGAGGTGATCGGCGAGATTCTGCTCGAGCATCATCAACACCTGGGGAAGGTGCGGTCGCTCGATCAGCTTGTTCCGGAACTGGCCCGGCGCAGGTCGCGTCAGGAGAAGATCGCGTTTACCAACGGGTGCTTCGATCTGATTCACGCGGGCCACGTGGCGAATTTTCGTTTCTGCAAGCAGCAGGCCGACATTCTGGTGGTGGGGCTTAACTCGGATGCGTCGGTTCGCAGTCTGAGCAAGGCCGACGATCGACCTATCGTCGGGCAGGCGGATCGTGCCGAGGTGCTGGCAGCCCTGGCGGACATTGATTATGTGGTCATCTTTGACGAGCCGACGCCGCAGGCATTGATCGAGGCGGTGCGGCCGGACGTCCTTCTCAAGGGGCAGGACTGGAAGGGCAAGACGATCGCCGGGCAGGAATTCGTCGAGCGTCACGGCGGCAAAGTCGTGCTGGTGCCGCTTGTCGAGGGTCGAAGCACATCCGCGCTTATCGAAAAAATCCGCCGCGCCTGACCGAGGTTTTGGTCGAGGATCGACGCGATTCAATCTCGCAATACTCGCCCGGTCAATTCGAGAAAGACGGTCTCGAGGTTTGCTTCCTGCAATCTGATTGAGGTGGGTTCGATGCCGCAGTCGTGGGCGTGGCGCGCGGCTGAGACGATGACCCGATGATCTCCGGCGGCGCTGAGCCTCGCGGCGTCGCCCTCCATTTTCCAGGTGATTCCACCCATCGCGGCTGACAGCTTGGCGACACTGGCTTCGCTGATGCCTTTGCCCTGCAGGATGACGTCGCGCTTGGTATCGACGCGAGAGATCAGCTCGTCGAGGGTGCCCATGGTCAGGATGCGTCCGTGGTCGATGATGGCCGTGCGATCGCAGAGCCGCTGGGCTTCTTCCATGTAGTGCGTGGTGTACAGGACCGCTTTGCCCTCGGCGGCGATCTGCTCGATCAGTTCGAAGATATGTACCCGGGCATGCGGATCGACGCCGGCGGTCGGTTCGTCCATCAGCAGGAGGATGGGGTCGTGCAGGAGGGCAGCGGCGATGTTCAGCCGCCGCTTCATCCCACCGGAGAACGTTTTGACCAAGTCGTGTGCGCGATCCTTCAGCCCCGCGCGGGTGAGCACCTCGTCGGTCCGCTGCTTGAGCAGGTCTCCGGTGATGTCGTAGAGTCGGCCGACGAGCGACAGGTTCTCCATCGCGGTCATGCGCTCGGCGAGGCTGATTTCCTGCGGCACGTAGCCCAATCGGCGCTTGTAGCGCTCGACGTCGTCGGAGCCGATGCCGTCCACCCGTACGGCGCCGGCGTCGGGCCGCAGGAGTCGGGCAATGATGTTGATCGTGGTGGATTTCCCCGCTCCGTTTGGGCCGAGCAGGCCGAAGACCTCGCCGGCGGCGATTGAGAAGCTCACGTCGGCGACCGCGGGGGTGCCGTTGTAGGCCTTGCGAAGATGCTCGACTTGAAGAATGCTCACCGTCCTGCTCCCGTGCTTCGGACCGGGCCGCGATTGTAGCAAGCCGCCGCCCGGCCGCACGCCGGCCCGGATTCGTCCATACAACGCTCCTTGCACCAATTGCCCGAATCGCCTCTGCTATTTCACGATGTCGCCAGAAGAGATGGTCGAAGCCCTGCGAAGTGCCCGGACGACGGTGGGGCGGGGGCCCCGCGCGGAGAAGATGCGGCTGCTGCGTGGACTCAGTCGAGAGGCGATCACGACGGCCCGGCTGCTTCGGGCGTATCACGATCTGCTTTTGTTTCTCGCGGCCTATCCGGACAGCGCGGCGATGCTCAAGGTTGTTGAGGGCGAATTGAAGCGCCTTGCGATCACTGTAAGGCAGACGCGAGGCCTTGCGGCGCGACTTGTTGATACCGGCATTGCGAACACAGAGATCGTTCACCCGTTCACGCTGGATATGACGCGCTGGCTGGTGGGCCGACTGGGCGCGGACGTCGAGCTCGACTGGGACGACGGCTCGCTCGGCGAGGCGATGGACGAGTTTCTCCATGCGCTCGTTCCGACCGTCGAGCGGGACGGTCTCTATGCCGATCATCTCACGACGCAGGAATGGTTCGCGCTGGCGAAGGGGAGCCGTCGCGCGAGCGATGCAGGGTGGCTGGTGGAGCAGTTTGGCCGATTGGAGGGGCCGGCGAGTCTGCGAGATCACGCGTTCGATTCGCTCAGTGCCGCCGTGCGCTGGCGGCTTCGCGCGGCGGGGTTTTCGCGCACGACGGCGCGCTTCCCGCGGCGTCCGATCTTCTTTCAAGAAGAGCCGATCCTTCGGCAGATCGACCTGAAGTCGCTCGTCGCCAAGCGATTGGGACCGCCGAAATATCTTGCTCGCCGCCGGGCCGAGGAACTTCTCGATGCCTGCCGGACGACACTGTGCGTCCGGCATCGGGAGATCGACACGCTGACGTGGGCGAACGCGGGCGAGGTGGCGCTGTTTAAGCTGGAGCGCGGCATCGATGTGGCCGTCTTCGGCATGACCCCGGAGCGGCGGCTGCCGATTGAGAGTTATTTCGGGTTCATCGTGGCGCGCAATCGCGTGCCCATGGGGTATGGCGGCGGGTGGGT
>CAZCGF010000060.1:0-19950 GCA_964498115.1 uncultured Planctomycetaceae bacterium
GCGTGGTGTTCAGTCCCTGCATGTAGTAGAGGGCGATCGGCGGATTGATGAGGAATCCGAACAGGCCGGCGCCGACGAGATTCCAGAAGGCAACGGCGACAAAAAAGTAGATCGGCCACTTGTAGGCGCTGACCCAAGGCCGCGCTCGGCTGAGCGTCAGATTCTCATAGGCTTCGAAGCCGATGAGGACGAGCGGCACCACTTCCAGGGCGCTGAAGGTTGCGCCGAGTGCGAGGACGACAGTCGGCGTACCGGTGAAGTAGAGATGATGAAACGTGCCGATGATTCCGCCGGAGAGGAAGATGGTGGTGGAGAAGAGCACTGCAGACGTCGCGGTCGCAGTCTTCAGGAGTCCCATACGTGTGAAGAGGAACGCGATGACCACGGTCGCGAATACCTCAAAGAACCCTTCGACCCACAGGTGAACCACCCACCATCGCCAGTATTCGGCAATGGCCAGATGCGTCTGGCGTCCCCACATGAGGCCTGCGCCGTAAAACAGGGCGATGGCGACGGATGCGATGAAGAAAAGGCTGAGCAGTTGGCGGTGTTCACCTGGCCGCCTGAGCGCCGGCCACATTGCCCGTCCCATCAGGAGCAGCCAGAGGATAAGGCCGACGAAGAGGAATATTTGCCAGAAGCGGCCCAGGTCCACGTACTCGTATCCCTGGTGACCGAACCAGAAGCCCGCCGTGAAGCCAAGCTTCTGTTGAACGGATAGCCACTGTCCGGCCATCGACCCGACGACAATGACGAGCAGACAGACGAAAAGGAAATTAACACCTGCGCGCTGAAACTTTGGTTCATATCCGGACACCGCAGGGGCCATATACAGGCCGGTGGCAAGCCAGGCCGTGGCGATCCAGAAGATGCCGAGCTGGGTGTGCCACGTTCGCGTCACTGAGTACGGCAGCCACTTGGCGAGGGGAAAGCCGTAGAAGCCCGATCCTTCGACGCCGTAATGTGCCGTGACCGCGCCGAGGCCGACTTGGGCGACGATGAGCGCGGCGACGACCCAGAAGTACTTGAGCACGGCCTGCATGGACGGAGTCGGATTGAGCGCCATCAGCGGATCGATCTTCGGCGCGGCGTGCTCGGGCTCTTCCTTATTGCGTTGAACGGCAAAGTACCATGCGAGAGTGGCGATGCCGGCGAGCAGCAATACGAAGCTGATGACAGACCAGACGACGATGGCGCCGGTCGGTCTGTTTCCGACCAGTTCGTCGGGCGGCCAGTTGTTTGTATAGGTGATATCGCTGCCGGGTCGATTGGTCACGCAGGTCCACGCGGCCCAGAAGAAGAAGGCGTTCATGGCCGACTGCCGCGAGGGGTCCTTTATGGCATTGGCGGGAATTGCGTATGCGTCGCGTAACTCCGCAAGCGCCGGGTCGTCGGCAAAGAGTCCCGCGTAATGCAGCCCGACTGCCCTGATCGCCTCTGCGCGTTCCGCCGAGATGGTGAGGATATTTGTCTCAGGGTCTACCCGATTGGCGCGTAATTCCGTCTGAAGCGCTGCCCTGAGCATGGCCTGCTGGTCGGGAGTCAGTTTCTCGAAGCTTTCCGCGCCCAGCGCGAGGGCTTTCACGTCGAGAATCTTCTCCGCCTCGCGGTGAAGCCAGTCTGCCGACCAATCCGGTGCGACGTATGCACCGTGCCCCCAGATGCTGCCGAGTTCCTGTCCTCCTAGCGATTGCCAGACATTCTGGCCGTCTCGAATCTCGGAGTCGGTCATGAGGACCCGGCCGTCAGGGGCCACGACGGCAGTTGGGATTGGTGGGGCCATTCGGTAGATTTCGAGCCCGTAGTAAATGAGTACCAGGAATGAGCCTGCGATAACCAGGGTGAGCGAAATCCAGAGTCGATGGTTCTTCATGATGTCGCCTTCTTCTGCAAAGCCTTTCTCTTTCAGCATTTATACGCCGAATAGCCAACTGAAATAATACAAACCTAGACCTCTAGGTTGATATTTAGAGAATAACTCGGTATAATCTGGATGTCAAGGGATAGATTTCTGATTTTTCTTGGTAGAGTCTCGAGTTGAAGGCTGGCTGATGCTCTCCGGTTCGACGGCCACAACAGAGCCGGGATTGGAAACGATGCAGAATCGGAGCCGGTCGGGAACCAGATTGACGAGAAGGCGCCGACGATGATTTCGCAAACCGCAGAATACGCACTCAGGGCGGTGGTCTGGCTGGCGTCCCGAGGCGACGGGTCTTTGGGAACGCTCCATATTGCGGAGGCGACTCGCGTTCCCGCCGGGTATTTGTCAAAGGTGCTTCAGGCGCTTGCCCGGGCGGGGCTGGTTGTCTCGCAACCCGGGCGAAAGGGGGGCTTCACCCTTGTCCGGCGTGCCGAGGAAATCTCGGTGCTTGATGTGATCAATGCCGTGGACCCGATTCAACGGATAAAGACTTGTCCGCTTGATTTGAAATCTCACGGCGTCAACTTGTGCCCCCTGCATCGCAGACTGGATGACGCAATGGCCAAGGCGGAAGAGGCCTTCGCGAGCTCGACCATTGCTGAATTGCTGGCCGAGCCGACCACGAGCACGCCGCTCTGCGAGAGTAAGACGATCGCGCTCTCGGTTGGGAAAAGCAAAGGACCGAAGCAGGCGTAACGAATCAGGATCCTGATGTCGGCTTACGCCGGTAGTGAGTGACGCGAAGTGATGGATCGGTCTTGAAGGGTGACGTTTCCCAATCGATTTGGTCAATTTTCGGAAAGTATGCGTCGCCCTCGGCGTCGGGGGCATCAATCATCGTGATGATCATTTCGTCGACGACCGGCATTGCCTGGGCGTAAATCTGCGAGCCGCCGGCGATGAAGGCGATCTCCTCGCGACGCGATCGGCACAACTCAATCGCCGCGTCCAGTGTTGCGACGAAATCGAGCATGGTGCCCTTCGGCGTCGATGCGTCCGCATTCGCCACGGCCGCGTACGTCGCCGGATCGCGGGTGATGACGATGTTTCGCCGACCGGGCAGCGGCTTGCCGCATGAGTCGTAGGTCTTGCGGCCCATGATGAGGGCGTGGCCCATGGTTGTTTGCTTGAAGTGCTTAAGATCGGCGGGGACATGCCACGGCAGGCCGCCGGCCTTGCCGATGAGGCGATTCTGATTCATGGCGACGATGATGACGGTTCGCATGGCGATCATGGTCTCCCGGTTTGGGAGACCATGATTGCCGTGCCATGCGAATTGAGCAACAAGAGCCTCCTCGCTCAACTATGGGAGAAACGCGTCAAGGAACGCCTGGATATCCAGTCCGTCGATGGACATGTCGTTGTTCACATCGGCGGTCGAAATGTCACAGGGGTCATAAAGCTTTACGAAAGCGTCTGGATCGATCAGGGCAAGGGCCAGGGCGTCAGCGTCGTCGAGGGTCGAAGCGCAGTCGCAGTTGATATCCGAGGCGAGCGGCGCCACGATCTCGGCGACCACATCCGTCGGGCCGACGGTCACGGCGATCCTGACTCCGCCGGGCAGGCAGGGGGCGTCGATTGCGTCGAAGTCTCCTGTCTTCGCGGCAAAGGTCATGATGGTGAACGAATCGCCGATGCTGCCGGGGAAGTCGTTGACGAGCTCGATGGACAAGGTGCCGCCGAGGTTGGCCGTGCCGGAGACAGCGAGGCGGTCGTACTCGGTGCCTGCTGTGAGACCTCCTATCTCGATGTGGAGAGTGCCACTCAGTGTCTGGGTGTAGGATTGGAGGAGCGAAAGTGTACCCGTCAATGTACCCGGGGAAACGATTCCGCCTGAGCTCGTAACCAGTGCGTTAACGAAGCTGTTTCCATTTAGCACACCACCTTCGACTGAGAGCATGAATCCGATGCCGGAGGGGTTGACGACAGGGCCGTTGACGGTCATGGATCCGTCGATCAAGTGAATCGTGGACTGCATCGACATACTGCTCTCCGGATTGACAATGATCTCACCTGTCGAGTTCACGAAGCTGCCGAAAAGAACGAGGCCACCGCTGCCAGACGCGATGAGTTTTCCCGCATTTGTAAGCGGCCCGCCGACGGGCGCGTTGGGATTGATGCGGATGGTGAGCGGGGTGGCTTCGTCCGCGATGATGCTTCCGTTGTTTGTGATGGGAGTGCCATTGAACATACTACCGATGAAGCCCGTACCGTGAACGGTCTGGTCGATAACAAGGCTCGTCAATGGGAAATCGTTTCGAATGAGGTTGCTGGTGTTGCCGGACATGTCGATTTCGCCCGTGCCGGAGATGACGACATGGCCGCGCAAGTCGATCGTGCCCGGCCCTTCGGAGCCCCCGAGCTTAATTGTTCCGTTGTTGACGTAAGTGGCCGGTGTACTCATCCGCCATGTGTCGTTGTCCATGATAACCATTCCGCCGTCGTCAATCGTCACGTTCGATCCGCCGCCGGTAAGCCAACTGAATTGGGAGGCGCCGATGCCGCCTTGGATTTTTCCTCCCGAGTGGGCGCGGACCTGCGCTCCGTTTACGTTTCCCTTTAGTATCAGTATTCCTCCGGGTTGAGCCCCGATCAGCCCGCCGTTCACGTCGTTCAGGATGACCGTGCCGTCGCCATCCGCACGAATGGTGCCTTCGACGGCTCCCACCGTGTTGGCGAGCGGAATCAGACCGGATTCAATAGTTCCGCCATCGACCGCGTGAATCAGGCCGGCGTTCTTGGTACTTGAGATATGCAGCGGGGAAGTGCGATTGCCGGTGATAGTCCCGAGATTCGTGACGCCGTCTATGCTGCCCGCACCCTCAATCGAATTTCCATTGTTGGTCCACGGGTTTCCGATGATCATCACGCTGTTGTTCGCGGACGGGTTCATCAGAATCTTTCCAGTTCCATTCACGGTCACCAGGCCCGGGCCCAAAGTCATACTCGCAACCGGGGCGTTAGACTCCAGTATGATTTCCCCGTTGTTATCGAATGGCCCCGGGCCGGAAAGTCCCAGTGTGCCGCGGCTTCCTACCAGCACACTAGCACCGCTTGGGTTGTTCAAACTTCCACTCAGGGTCGTGGTGTGCAGCTGGGAATGGTTGGGCAGTCGAATGGTGCCGCCGGCGCTGTTGACGACCGCCGTGCCGCTCAGTGTCGCACTTCTGAGCAGCAGTTCGCCGTTGTTTGAAACCTGGGCGATGCCGCCATTCACGGTGGCGCTGATGATGTCCACGCGCCCGCCGTCCGCGAGGATCGTGCCGTTCACGCTCGACTCGGAATTGGCGAATGTTCCACCGGTCAGCACGAGGTGGCCGCCGGTTGCGGCGCTAAGTGTTCCACGATTGATCGCGCCGGTCGCGTTCGGGTCGATGGTGAGCGAGTTTGAGTATGTGGCTGAAATGGCACCACGATTGATGAGAGCCAGCATGTTGGCGCCAACTTGTCCCGCGCCGGAGATTTGCCAGTCCTCGTTGACGAGCCGGGGGGTTGCACCGGACCCGGTAATGATATTTCCGAGGTTGTTTGTGAGAGTAAGTGTTCCGCCGCCGGACAACGTCACGTCGCCGCCGCCAGCGACGATGGCAGTCTGTCCAGCACTGGCCTCAAGGGCGATAGCGCCCCCGCCGCTTACCGTGGCGGGCGTAACTGATGCATCAAGAGTGAGTGCGCCGCCGTCGATCAGTCGGAGCGTGTCGTCCGTGTCCACGGTCAGAGCATCAATGGTGACGGCCGCGTTCAGCGAAACGTCGGACAGGCTCATCAGACCGCCGTCGATGAAGACGCGGTAGGTGTCGGACATTGTGTTATTGGGGAAGACTTCGACGTCCCAAAGGGGGGGATTGGTCCAATCTCCAGAACCGCCGAGCCAGGTGGCGTCGATCTGCGAGCCGGCTGATTGGGCGGTTACAGCCAGAATCATGGCCAATGCGTGGACAGGGACTGTGCGCCGTTTGGTTGGGGGGAATTCCATGGCCTGCTCCTTTGCCAAACCATGCGCGCACAAACAACTTACGGCGTGATTATTATGGTATGAATTCTAACTTAGCTTGCGCGAGGTCCGGCTTTTTGTGTGTACCCTGGTGGGGCAGCACGTGCGGCCCCGGTGTGTCGATAACACTATACCCCGGGTTTATCGGATGGTCAAGAAATTTGTGACAACGCTGTGTCAGTGACAGGGATCATCTGCGGTTTCGGGCCCTTAGACCGCTACTTTGAACTTGATCGGGTCCTGAGTTTGGTAGCCCACGAGTTCGAAATCGTCATAGCGCAATTCGTCGAAGGGCTTTTTCGCAATAACCAGCTTTGGTAGCGCCGTCGGCTTGCGCAATAGCTGCTCGCGCAGCCCGGCGACGTGGTCGTATTCGGCCATCGGGCTGCCGGGGTCGGCGGCGTAAATATGGGCATCGACAATGGTATGCGCGAAGCGGCCGAGGCCGAGGCCGACTTCCTGGGCGATCATCTGCGTCAGCGCCGCATAGGCGGCCATGTTGAAGGGGATGCCGAGGGCGATGTCGCCGCTGCGCTGGCAGAGGTGGCAATTCAGCTTTCCGGCGGCGGCGTGAAACGCGAAGGTGTAGTGGCAGGGCGGGAGCTTGCTGGCGATGGCGTTGCCCGGCTCCCAGGCGGTGACGACGAGGCGGCGGCTGGATGGGTCGCGTTTGAGGGTGTCGATGACGTAGCGAATCTGATCGACCTCGCGGACCTGCCACTTGCCGTGTTCGTCCTTCGTCGCGCTGGGGAAGTGCCGCCAGTAGTGGCCGTAGGCGGTGTCGAGGTTGCCGTCTTCGTCGGCCCATGCGTCCCAGATTTTTGTGTATTCGCGCAGGTTTCGGATGTGGTTCTCGCCGGAGAGATACCAGAGCAGTTCGCGCAGCAGCGAGGGCCACTGCATCTTCTTCGTGGTGAGGAGGGGAAACCCTTGGGCGAGATCGACCTGGTAGTGCGCGCCGAATAGGCTGATGGTGTCGACGCCGGTGCGAGACGGCTTGCGTACACCCTCGTCGAGCACGCGCCGAACAAGATCGAGATAGACCTGCATGATCGCTCCTCCGTGAACGCTGTGGGCTGCTTCAGCCGAATCGAGTGAATTCAGGCGGCGATTGTAACGTCGTGACGCCTGTGCGGCGATGTGCAGGATGGGCCCCGGGCCGCAAGCAGCGACCCATGAAATGAGCTTGAATTCACAGGCAACCGGTAGCGAGAAACAGCCAGTGGGGCTCGCCGCCGACTTACTGCTCTTCTTCCTCTTGAATGATGATGCGCGGCGTCACCATGATCATGAGCGATTGTGTGTCTCTTAGGGTCGCCTCATTCTTAAAGAGCCGGTTGATGTAGGGGAGCTTGTTGAGAATCGGCACGCCGGGCTGCAACGTGCCTCCCGGGGTCGTCTTAATGCCGCCCAAGAGGACCGTTCCGCCGTCGGGCACGGTGACGGTGGTCTGAACGGTGGTGAGTTGAATGACCGGGAACTGGATCAGGCGATCTGTGCCGCCGACCTGAATTGAATCAGCATCGCCGACGGCCGCGACGATGGGGCGGATCGCCAACTGGACGAACCGGCGGTCGGCGGAGATGGCGGGGGTCAGCTTGAACATCGGGCCAGAAGTCACGCCCGTTGTCTGTGGATTGACATTCAAGAACTCCGCCGCGAATTCCGGCTGTACGTCGGCGATGATGGTGCGCTCATTTCGCGAGATGATATGTGCCGGCTGACCATTAAAGAGCGTCAGCCGCGGCGCTACCAAGAGGTTATTTCGGGTGTCCGCCTGGGCGGCCTGGAGGAAGAAGAACGCTTCGATGTCGCTGAGGATTGCGAAGCCGATGGAAGTGGCATCGACGTTTGACATGGAGCCAAGCATCGCGCCGCCGGGCAGGTTGTTCAGATCGGGCCGGCTGAAGATATTGGTAATGGGAAGATCTCTGATGATCGGCAGCCCCGGAAAGTGGCCGGCTTGTGGCGGGCTCTGGTTTTGCAGAATGGCGGGGAGAAAGACGCTGCCGCCGCCGAGCAGCTTCGGCACGAGCATCAATGCACCCTGCTGGCCGCCGACCTGCGATGGATTGGTGAGGAAAGAGTCATCTGGCGGGTTGCCGGGCAACTGGGGTGTTTCGTTTGTCGCGGGCACGAGCTCGGCGTCGGAATTGAGATTGAAGTCAAAGTCGACACCGATGCGCTCGAAGAAGTCATCCTCCACGGTGATGAATCGCACTTCAACGGCCACCTGCAAGTCCTGAATCTGCCTGCCGCCGAATCGACCGAACGAATTGCAGATTTCGGTGGGAAGCCCCAATCGCTGGCAGATCGCGTCGCACCCAGCGCAGGTCAGCAGTAAGGCAGTGAGGACCAGCATGGTGGAATTTCGTGTCGGAGATCGGAGCGTATGAGGCATTGGTATTTCCTCCGGTCGCGCGGGCCTCAGGCGATATCAACGATGATGACGTGGTCGTATCCGGTGACGCCGATTATACACCGACCGCCCGCGCGCGACTTCCGAAATTTGCAGACTATTTTTCAGTCGGCCCGTGGAGCATCCATGTTTTGCGACAAATCGTGGACGAATTGGATCGCCCCAAGTTCTTAAGCACCCGGGTCGGTGTCACTGGGTGTGGGAATGGCGCCCTGCGGGAACAACCGCTGCCATTGGGTTGAATCGTGGAGGCGCCTGAAGGCCGGGTGATTGAGTGCCTGTGATTGGAGTGCCGGGTTCAATTCAAGTGCCGCCGTCAGTTCGGCCAGTGCCTCATTGTCGGCACCGGTGATGGCCAATGCCCCCGCGAGCGTGAATCGGGCGTCGGCGAGTTTGGCGCGGGCCTGATCAAGCCGCGCCGGATCGGTTTCTTGCGACGTAAGTTCGGAGCGGACATTGACAACGGCCTGGAGTCGTTCGATCGCCTCATCCGCGCGACCGACTGTGATAAGGGCAACGCCCCAGTTCTGGCGACCGTCGAGATCGGTGGGGTTGAGTTCGTAGAGCCGCTGGAAATGAGGCAACGACTCTGGCGCCCGGCCGGTTCGCAGGAGTGCGTTGGCGAGGTTTTTTCTGGCCTCGACGTTGGCGGGCTGATAGGCGAGGAATCGCTCATAGGAATCGACGGCCTGCGCGTATTGCCCCGCGTGTGTGCGGGCAAGGCCGAGGAACAGGTATCCTTCGGGGTCTGCTTTGGGCTGCGCCAATCCGCGCTCGACGACGGCAATGCCTTCGGCAAGGTTTCCGCGGATGATCTCGATGTGCCCCAGCCTGTAGTAAGCGTAGCAGTACTCCGGGTCGGCCTTGATGGCACGGAGGTATTCGGCTTGAGCGTTCAGGAGGCACTCAGCACGGCGTTCCTCGGCGTCCGGCTGGTCGGATGCAGTGAGGCGGTGGTATTCGCCGATGGCGGCATTCCCCAGGCCGTAGTGGCCGGACGGGGCATCGGGGAATCGGGCGATGACGGCGTTGTAATAGGCGTAGCTGTCGCGCCACACAGATTGCTGGCGCACGGTGAGAAACGCGAAGAGTGCGATCACGATGGCGCCGATGACCGGCGCGCCGCTACGTACGACGCGTGAGGCCGAAGGGGTGATTCGCCGAACAAGAAACTCAGCGAGCAAAATAATCGCGATGATCAGAGGTGTGTAGGCGAACCGGTCGGCGGCTATGGTGCGCGTGAATCGCACGGGCGTCAGTGTTGGACCGATCATCAGCAGGAAGGCGATGGGCAGCGTCCACGCAAAGGCGATTCCGCGGCGGTAGGCCCAGACACAGGTCGCGAAAAGCAGCGCCACGGCGATGACGCTCAGGAGGAAGGTCGTGTTGCCCAGCGACACGACGGATTCGTCGGGCATCAGATATTCGGGGCAAAGCCTGATCGGCAGGATCATCTTGGCGATGTAGAAGATCAGGTTGTGGCCGGCGACGAGGGCGGTGACGCCAAGAGGGCGATGCCCCTCCTGACCGGTCAGATCGACAGCGTTGGTTTGTGAGACATAGGCGATCCATCCACCGATGGCGGCGAGGACAAGCAAGGGGACCTTCTCCCGGGCGTGACGGCGAACGTCGCGGCCAAGCGGCCAGACGTCCATGAGAACGAAGACAAGTGGAAGTAGAAGCCCTGTGGGCTTGGCGAGAATGGCGGCGAGATAGGTGGCGATGACGGCGACGTACCAATGCGGCTTACTCGTACGGGCGAATCGTACGTAGGACATCACGGCCAACAAGGCAAAGAAGGTGGCGAGGACGGCTTTGCGCTGGCTGACCCAGGAGACGACTTCGACGTTGAGCGGATGGACCGCGAAGAGCAGGCCGCAGAAGAGTGCCGTGCCGGTGCGACGGGTCAGTCCCAGGGCGAGTAAGAATACGAGTGCCGCGTTGCAACCGTGAAGAAGGATATTGGTGAAGTGGAAGATGAACGGTTCGGCTGTCTGGGTGTATCCGCCGGAAAGGGCGCCCTCGACGACCCGGTCGAACATGAGAGAAGCCAACGTCAGAGGCTGGTAATAACCGAGGACGGTAATTGGACGGAGAATCTCGCCGAAACAGGCGACGAGCTTTTGCCAGCTTGGATAGAGAACATACGGATTGGCGGTGACGTATTGCGTGTCGTCGAGGATGAGAAATTCGGCGTTGAAGGTGGGTAGATAGACCGCCATCGCGACGAGCAGAACCATTACGGCGAGGAGGCCCCGGTGGAGTTGGTTGTTCACCGCAGCGGAGGGGCTCTGCTCGGTGAGCGTCGGCGGCCGCGATGGGGAGTCGATCGTATCGTTCAAAGGGGCGCCTCGGTCAAAAATGCCGCAGAAAACCTTCATTTATCGGGCACGGAGGGCGTTATTGCGGGTCAAAATTGCCGCACGATTCTCGATCATATATGATGATGATAACTGGGTCGCCCCGTCGTGGTTGGTTGGATTGGCGCGCGGGGGCAGGATGCGGACCCGGCGATCTTGACTCGCGCAGTTTTTTCTGCGTCCGCAAATAGACCGGACGCCAGCGATGAGAACCGGATCGCTCCATCAAGACCGGTGATGAAATGGATTTTTCCCGGAACCCAGGGGCGTTCAAAAAGGTAAGCATTCCACGGGGCCAAGCCGATAGAGCCCGGGGGAGAAACTCGGACCTCGCACTCCCCGGAAGGCAATCAGTGAGATTGATGTCAAAGAAGCATGCGTTCTGCGGAATGCTCGTGGCAGTGGGGCTTAGCCTCTGCGCGGGCTGCGCCGTGCCTCAGCCTCGCGGCGAGGGTCTCTATCAGTATGTCAAGGAGCCGACGACCGGAGCGGGTTATCACCTCTACCTGCCGGCTGACTACGTGAAGAACAGCGGACGTCACCCGAATTCCAAGATGAAGGGCTGGCCGCTGGTGATGACCTTCCACGGTATGAAGCCTTATGACAATGCCCTTCCGCAGGAGCGGGAGTGGGAGAAGGAAGCAGACATCTACGGATACATCATCTGCGCGCCGGAGCTTCATACGAGCGATTCGTTCATGGAGTATCCGCTGACGAAAGAGCACGACTACGTGCTTGAGGACAAGAAGGACGTTCTGGCGATCATGGATCACATCTTCGCTACGACGCGCGCGGACCCCAAGAAGGTGCTCTCAACGAGCTGGTCCTGCGGTGGATACCTGGCGCACTATTTCCCGAATCGATTTCCCGAGCGCTTCTCGTGTATCGCAACTCGCCTGTCGAACTTCTCGCAGAAGCTCCTGATCGAGGAGACTGTTCCGCGATATCGAGACCGTACACCGGTGGCCATTTTCATCGGTGACGGCGACTTCCCGGCTTGCAAGAGCGAGTCGGAGGAGGCTGTGGCATGGTACACGGCGCGCGGGTTCCGCGTGGTGCGTGGCAAGATGATCGACAACATGGGTCACAGTCGAATTCCGCAGACGGCGGCTGCCTTCTTTGCCGAGCACATCGGCCTTGAAGCCCTGCATCCCAAGGAAGCGGCGGCGACCGTGGCTCAGGTTCAGATGACTGAGTATTTCCCGCCGCAAGAAATGATCGCGCGGCTGTCTCCGCCGTTGGGAATGACCTTTGCCCGGTCGGGTAATCCGGTGGATTCGTCGTCGCGGCGACCGACGATGGCGACGACGCCTCCGACGCCGCTCCCGGCCGCACCGGCCGTGACTAGCGCCGTGAGCTACAACAACAAGACCGCGGGGCGGCAATATCCTTACGGCACCTCGCCCTCTTACGACCCTTCGCCGAAACGCGAGGAGAAGCCCGTCGATACGCGGCTTGCTTCCGCCGCTGATCCCAAGCGCGGCAACTGGCTGGAAGGCCCCAAGGTTCCGCCGCCATCGCAGGCGAGCGAGCCCCGGCGATCCGTCGAGCAGCCGAAGTCGGCATCCACGTCGGGCAATCAGTCAAGCCCGTCGCCCAGAAATGCCGAGTCGTCCAGACGTCGAGGATCGGAGCCTGCAGGTCGCGCACCGACCGAGCGGAGCAGACCGACGGCGAGCATTCCACCACCGAAGAACAGGACGTATTCACCCTCGAATGCCGGTCCCAAGAACTATGAGCCGAGCCAGACCGGCGGAACGCCTCCAAGCGCGGCGTTCGCGGCCGCACGACCTGTGTACAAGACGACGAGCCCGCCGCCGGCGCTGCGATCGAAGCCGACTGAGTCCAAGCGAGAGCAAACCCGGCCCGCTGATCGCGTTCGTCGCGTGAATGTCAAGTTGGCCGGTCCTGCGATCGGAACCAGTCCGCATTATCTGTCGTACAGCATCGACCTGCCGCGCGAGCAGACGGCCGGCGCCGATTTCCTGTGGATGGATAACGGGGTCTGGATCGGCGACGAGGCTCGCGGCGTGAAGATCCTCGAGTCGCCCGGCCTGCACCGCATCTCCGTTTTGGTCGTGACCGCCGACAACATGGAATACCGCGGGACTGCGACCGTACAGGTCCTCGACCGCGGGCCGACTGCGGCGGCGAACTGACGATTTCCTCTCACAATCGATGATTGGAGCGCAAGGGCGATTGACTTGCGCATTGAAGAACCGTGAGGCCGGTGCGATACTGGTGCACGCTATCACGCAGTCCCAACGAGAGAGGTCGCCATGACAGACGCCGCACCGATTCAATCTGACACGATTACATTTGACGACTTCGCGAAGATCGACCTTCGCGTTGCCAAGGTGCTGGAGGCCAAGCCGCACCCCAATGCCGACAAGCTGCTGGTCCTTCAGGTCGATCTGGGGAGCGAGCAGCGTCAGATCGTCGCGGGCATTCGCGGCTACTATCAGCCCGAGGACCTGGTCGGCAAGTCGATTATCGTCGTGAAGAATCTTGCCCCCCGAACGATGCGCGGAGAGACGTCTAACGGCATGCTGCTGGCGGCTTCGACCGAGGATCGATCACAGGTGATCCTGGTGACGCCGATGAGCGACGTCCCGCCGGGTGCGAAGGTGTCATAGGGGCCGGCCGGCCCAGAGCAATTCTCAAACGAGACTACTTCTCAACGGTCTGTTTCTTCTTGCGGCGCTCCCGCTCTTTCTTCACTTCTTTGAGGATGTCCGCAAGCTCTTCTTCCGAGTAGCCCTCGAGTTTGTCAGTAATCTTGGGGTTGTAGCCCATTCGAAGGAGCATGTAGTCCTCGTCGGCTACTTTCTTGTTGCGAGGGACGTTGTCGCCCACCCAGGAGTTCCAACTCGCCTCCATTTTGTTTCGCGCGTCCAGCGGGAACTGATCTTCCCATGCCCGCAGCCCGTCACCCTTGTAGGTTGTCTGGCGGTCCGCGCCGACGCGCTTCGAAAGGAGGTAGATCGCCCGGAAGTCTTTTCGCCCTTTCACTCCGCCGTGCATCATGTAAGCCGCGAGTGACCAGGCCTGCGCATAATTCAAGAAGCCCTGGTCGCTGGTCATATCGGCATGCCAGGTGGAAGGATCAATTTCCCAGACATATTTGAATTCCTTCCAGCGATCGGTCTTATGGATGCGACGAATGACCGGCGCATAGCGACCGCGGTCGGGAATGAGGGCGAGATTTTCGTCAGCGGTCTTGTCGAAGTCCCAGTATTCGAAAACGGACGCCTGGCCCTCGTCGAACCATCGCGGGCAATCGACCGGCACGGCCAGTTGAAGCTGGGGAATGAACGACATTCCCAGACGCAGGCGCATCTCCATGTGGGCGGCTTCGTGCTTGAGAACGCCCTTGGGCCACTTGGCGAAGTCATCGATGCCGTCGGTGAACTGCATCAGGCGATAGTGCAGTGCCGGCCAGAAGGGGCCGCGATCCGGGAAAGAGAAGTGGGTCATAAACTGTCCGCCGCTTCCGGCCCCACCGCCGTTCTTGGTATAGGTCGCCCGGCTTTGGAAGATGATGACTTCGATGGCCTCTTTAACTTGAGCGGGCTCGTTGCCGAGCAGCTTCTTGTAGGCCGCGCCGTACTCGCGGTGGAGCATTTCCATGTACATGACGGAGTCGGCGGTGAACTCGGGGCCGATGTCGGTACGGACGATGAAGGGGTGGCCCATGTAGGTCCACAGTCGCTCCGGCCCGCCTTCGATGTTGCCATCCTTGTCGAACTTGATCTTTTTGAGCACGCGCTTGTATCGCTTGTCGTACTTTGCGTCGGTCTCATTGGCGCGCTTGCCCCATCGGACGATCTGCTTCTTGGACGACTTTTTCGTCGCCGACTTGCTCGACTTTTTCTTTGACTTCTTGCCGGTCGGCTTTTTGGTGTTCTTATCCGGGAAGTGGCAGCACTCGGTATCGCGGGCGGCCGCGGTCGACGTTGACGGCGTGACAGGCGCCACGATCGCGATGGCGACCACGAGACCTGCAAGTCGAGCGACGCCGCTTAGGCGCTTTACGAAGTTCATTAGAGATTCCCTTTCACCGTTGCGAGCAAAAACACAAAAGGGGGCCCGTCGGTCGGCCCGACGACCGGGATAGATACCGGTTGCAAGGCCTATTGTAGCAATCGCGCTGCATCGAGAAAAGCACACAGGCCCAGGAGCCGAGCGTGTTTCTAAGGGCGTGGGGCGGACTTGAGCAGCGGCCGAGTCAGCGAGACAAGCTCGTAGCCGCCGGGAAGCTGGTCTCTTCCGACTGCCAAGTCGGGATCAGCCGCGACCGCGCGGTCGATGCGCCGCGGCAGCGGGTGACTTAGTTCAGGCGGGGGCGGGCCCGGGCGATTCCAGGTGTCATGACCGAATGTTGCGGCGGCGGTCGGCACGACATATGCGACAGGCCCGTCCGATGCGATGGCATCTTGGTAGTGCGACAGCCGCGACCAGAACGGATCGAACTCCGCGACTCGGCACTTCTGCCCGGTCATGTACGAGAGCAGGTGCGCGTCGAAGATTTCGGCGACCGCGGGATCGACTTTGCGAGCGACTAATTCGTCGGCGACCACTCGAAGCGGATGCGGATTGCCGAGTTGCTGGTACATGGCGAATTGACCGAAGGCCCATCCGGCGACGAGGGATGTACAGGCCGCGATGGCGCCAAGTTTGAATCGCTGACTAACGGCGATCGCCGCCATGAGGCCGGGAATGAATGCCCATAGCGGAATGAGGTAGCGAATGGTGTTGAAGTCGTGGGCTGCGCCGGACAGCAGGTACAGCGCTATCGTGACGGCTGCTCCGATCACCAGCAGGATCGCCGGCGAGTAGAGCCCCGCCCTTAGTCGCATGAGTCGGCCGATTTCCTGACGGTGCGAGAGCCAGAGAATCATGACGCCTGTGATGGCGGCGCCGAGAACCAGCCAATTGGCGGCGGCGAGCACGCCTGCCGTCATGATGTCGAGCGGCCTAAATACGCCGATCCGACCGATGGTGACGAGATCGAGGAAGGGTCTGGCATCGGCGCCGAAGAGCAACGGCACGCCGTGCAGAAAGTAGTCGAGCGTTGATTGGAGTTTCCAGATCGGCCGGATGCCCAGCGGCAGCGACGGGTCCATTTCGCGCATTCCGAGTGCCGCCTCCATGACGTATAGCAAGGCGGGGGCCGCGCCGATCAGCATGCCGAGCATCAGTGGCGCGGCGGGGTTGGCCAGTTTTCGAGCGTGTTGGATGAGGTTGAATCGCCGGTGGGCATATCCAGCAAATGCCGCGCCGACGAGCAGGATCGCGCCGATCGCCAGGCCGCGCGGCAGGAGCCCGAGCAGAATCTCTGATCGGACACGGGAGCCTTCCACATAGACGTACCACACGCAGTTGAGCGTCACGACTGCGGCGAGTGCAAAAGGAGGCAGCGAGAAGGAACGATTGAGCGTGCGGGCGATCCATCGCTTTGGGGCGGACATCGGTGATTGATTCACCGCGGCGAGTGCGGCGTTGAGCGGGTGGTTCAATAGGTAGTGCAGCGCGATCGGCACGACGAAGAGCACGATTGACGGGTTAATCCATAGTCCGGAGCCGACGATCACGCCGAAGGCAAAGCGTCGAAGTGATGCCCGATTGGGGCGAGGTGCACTGGGTAAAAACCATTCGCTGTAGGCCCAGAGAAGCGCCGAGCCCCAGAGAAGGATTTCGATGTACCCCCCTCGGGCGGAGATGGACCATTGGGCGAACATGGGACTGCTTGCGAGCAGGGCCGCCGCCCCGACGATGCCCCCGGTCCGGCCGAACCATCGGGTCAGCATGAGGAACTGCAATGCGACAAGCGCGGCGAAAAAGAGCGCGGGCCCCAGTCGCAGCGCGGTGATGGGGTCGGTCACGACGTACGAGATCGCGGCAATGACGTAGGCCTCGAGCGCGCCCATGTATCGCTGGCCGTAAAAGAAGATGGGCAGCGATCGGCCCTCGGCAATGTCCTGCGCCATAAGTCCGACAATGGCCTCGTCTGAGTGGAGGAGCGTCTCACCTCGCTGGATGAGTGGCAGGCGCGCGGCGATGGCGCCGAGAAAGAGCGCGATGGCGAGCAGGGCGTCAAGCCGAATCAATCGATGCCGCGTCCAGGTCTGCGGCTCTGGTGACTCGACAATCAGCGGCGGCGCATGGAACCACTCTGCAAACTCCCTCGGTGTGGGGATCGACGG
Source organism: uncultured Planctomycetaceae bacterium (assembly GCA_964498115.1). Classification (GTDB taxonomy): domain Bacteria; phylum Planctomycetota; class Phycisphaerae; order UBA1845; family UTPLA1; genus UTPLA1. Next base: position 16,901 of record CAZCGF010000060.1, read on the forward strand.
ATCGGAAGTCGTACGAGTAGCGCGCATGCATTGCCCCACGAGGGTCGGCGAGACCTCGCAGGTTTTTTCGGTCCGTGGCGGGTGAGGAATTAGGTTTGACCGGACGGATACTCGGACGTTGCCGCGTGGCGGCCGGCGGGGGTTTAGTACCTGCAGGCGGTGTCAGAAGGGGAGTCCTGCAGGACGGTGCTTAGATAGGTCGTCCAGTAGTCCAGGGCCGGTGACAGCGAGGCCCCGGTGGAAAGCGGAGGCGTGGTGATCAATGGAAGATCGGCGGTCCGGCTCTCAATCAGCGCGATCGCGGTATCGGCGACCATGCGATGCCAGACGTGCGCCGGGTGAACTTCGTCAAAGAAGAGATATTGCGCATGATCGGGGCTCAGTTCTCCGGCTTGCTGGGTGCCGAGAAAGCCGCCTGTCCATGCGGGCTCACTGACATTGGTGATTCCGGACGGGGGGTTGGCGATGGCCTCGGCGAGCAGGGCCGCGGCATCGAGTCGGTAGAGGCTGATGCCGGGAAGCTGCATGAGTTCATCGAGTTGAATCGTCATGGCCGCGTTGACGTCGCTGCACAACGTGGTCGCGGTTGAGCCCTCGGGGATGTCGCGATACTCCGGCATGGAACCGAGATCCGGGAGATTCGGAACGAGGAAGTGCCGGGCTCCGCGCTCGTGAAGCCGTCGCACGGCACCGGCGATGTTCTGCGCGATCTGCTGAGCGGATGTCGTGCAGCCACCGCGAACGTGGAACAGCACGTCAATGGAGCCGGTCCAGATTACGACGAGATCGGTGGCCGTCGGCTGCCCCCGGAAGAGGTTGATCTGTTCATGAAGGTTGGGTCCCACAGCGAAGGCATCCCATTGGGCGAGGCCGGATTCGCTGCCGGATGCGCCGCAGGCGAAGTTGGTTCCGCCGACCATACTGGCTGTGGCGCTCAGGCCGAAACGACGGGCCAGCATGTCAATCCAGACTTCCCCGTCGCAGAACCGGCCTCCGTGATAGGGCGCGAAGGGCACGATTTGCTGGGTGATGGCGAAGACGTTGCCCGTGTCGGAAAAGCTGTCACCAAAGACGATCAGCCGGGAGAATGGGCCATTGGGGATTTGCAGGGGAGAAAATCCGCACGAGGCGATGAGGGGGAGCAGCACAGTGGCGATCAGGATTCGCCGCATCTTCTTTCCACCTCGCCTTTGACGCCCTGGTTGAGAGGCCCGCCCAGAGTCCCGGGGGCCGACGGCCGCAAGCATAGGATACTATGTCGCTTTTCGCATCCTCTGGAAGGCAAAGGAGGTATGAATTAAGGTCAGGACCGGTAAGAGCGCGCGATCAGTGGCCTCCGGGATGTGAAGAAACAGTTTATCGGGCGTGGCGCTGCGAAAGACGCAATAGGCGGGTCCGTTAATCGTTTGGGTGGATGAGGCTTCGAAGCTAGGATACATCTCTATCTATGGTCAATCATCAGGTCGTTTCCACAGTCGGCCCCCGCCGTCATGAGCATGGTTCCGCGCATCACGCGGCGCATCGACTCTGCGCGTTTACGCTCATCGAGCTGCTCGTCGTCATCGCCATCATCGCCCTGCTCATCGGGATTCTTCTCCCGGTGCTCAGCGCTGCGCGGGCCCGCGGCGAACGAACGGCCTGCACGAGCAATATTCGCCAGGTCGGGTTTGCGATGCGTTCGTATCTGGACTCGAATAACGATGTCTATCCGTTTGGGTCATTCATGCCTTCAGTGGACGCATTCCCAGTGTCATCCGGTGAGACGATCTTCATTGCGGACGTCTTGGCGCCTCATCTCTCCGGCGATGCGGCGGCCTTTCATTGCCCCATGGATCAGGGACAGATTGAGCGTCCGGCCCCGAGTACGGGCAAGTCGTATTTCGCAACTGAGAAGAGCAGCTACGAGTATCGGAGTCATCTGCTTGGTGGGCAGACCATGAAGACGGCATTGGAGCGGATTCGAGACTTCACCGGGGAGAATCGGCAGGAGAGTTCGATTTGGATTTTCCGCGATTATGATAATTTTCATGCCCAGGGCGGGACCGAAGGTGCCCGTCGATATGTTTACAGCGATGGGCGGGTCACCGATTTCGAGAATTAAGGGAGCGACAGTTCATGGACACGCAGAAGAATAGAAAGCCGTTGATCATCGGCGGCATCTCATTGATAGTCCTGGCCGGCGGGGGCTTTGCCCTGGCTGGGCTGTTCAAGGCCGAGCCGCAGGATCAGTTGGCCATCGCCATCCCGAAGGATGCGACGATGGAGGAACGCGTCGCGGCGATGGACAAGCTCCGCGACCAGATGCGCGACGAGAAGCTGACCGACGAACAGCGCCGAAAGCTGGGCGAGTCGATGCGGGCGACCTGGGAAGGCGAGATGCAGAAGCGGGTCAATGAGTACTTCAATGCCGACCCGGCCGAGCGCGACGCGATTCTCGACAAGCACATCGACGAGATGGAGCAATGGCGCAAGATGATGGACGAGCGCCGCGACAAGGAGGAGCAGGAGGCCAAGGACGAGGGTAAGAGTGAAGAGGAGATCGAAAAAGATCGCGAGAAGGAGCGGGAGAAGTGGCGCGATCGGATGAAGTCGCGCAGCCGCGAAGAGCGAAAGAAGGACTCCGAGACGCGCGACCCGAACGAAATGGCCCAGCGCATGGCCTATTTCTCCGCGATGCGCAAGCAGATGGAGAAACGCGGAATCCAATCGCCAATGGGCCCCGGCGGACGCGGACCCGGCGGCGGCGGTCGAGGTGGTCGCGGCTGACGATCGGCGCGGCGGATCACGCTCGCTGGATTGCCGGCGTGACTGATTCTTTAAAAGCACTGTCTTGATGAAAGAAAGGCCCGGCCGATTTCGGTCGGGCTTTTTTCTTGTCCATGAATCGTGTGGTTCGGCGGCCGGGATGAGCACTGTGCGCTACCGCAGTCGGACGAACTTCGCGGCCGCTTCTCGGGTCCGATGGAAGTAATGGGGGTGCGTGAACTAGGGGAACTGGGTAGGGCCGGAATTGAACCGGCGACACACGGATTTTCAGTCCGTTGCTCTAC
>CAZCGF010000061.1:0-19821 GCA_964498115.1 uncultured Planctomycetaceae bacterium
TATTTTCTGACGCGCCCCGACCTGCGCTTCGTGTTGCTTGATCTGTTTGGCCTTGTCCGGAAGGCGGGCCATGTACGAAAACGACCGCATCGCATCCTTGATAGGCACGGCCGGTGCGCCCGCGATGGACGTGCCCGCGGGGACGTCGTTCATGACGCCCGACATGGCAGCGATCTGAGCGTCGTCGCCGATGTGCAGATGCCCCGCGACGCCGACCTTGCCCGCCATGGTCACGTGCCTGCCGACCGTGACCGACCCGGCGATGCCAACCTGTGCGACGAACATGCAGTCTTCGCCGATCTTCGCGCCGTGACCGATGGCAATGAGATTACTGAATTTCGTCCCTGAGGCGATCACGGTGCGGCCGAGTGTGGCGCGATCGATCGAGCAGTTCGAGCCGATTTCCACGTCGTCGCCGATCTCGACGATGCCGATCTGCGGGATCTTGTGCCATTTGTCCTTGACCGGCGCATATCCCAGGCCGTCTTCGCCAATCACGCTTCCGGCGTGAATCGTGACGCGACTCCCCAGGATGCTGCCCTCGTACACGGTCACGTTCGGATACAAGGTGCAGTCGTCGCCGATTCGGCAGTCGCGCGCCACATAGACGCCGGGATACATCACCGCGTTGCGGCCGATCGTGACATTTGCGCCGATGGTCACGTTGTGACAAATTCCCGCATTTTCGCCGATCTTCGATGTTGGATCGACCACGGCGCGCGGGTCGATGCCCTTTCGCTCGTGCTTGCGATAGCCATGAACGTGAACCATCACGACGGTCACGGCGGCGTAGGGGTCCGGCGCGCGGAGCGCGCACATGCCGCTGGGAATCTCCTGCTCCTTCGAGACAATCACGACGCCTGCTTTGGTCGTCGAGAGGGCCTTTTCGTATTTGGCGTTGGAGAGAAAGCTGATTTCCGTTGGACCGGCCTCGTCCAGGGTCGCGACGCCGGTGATCTCGCGATTCGGATCGCCGACAATCTCGCAGGGCATATTGAACTGGGCCAGAAGTTCCGCAAGGGCGGTGAGGCGGTGGGGCATCAGAGGCGCGTCCGTTTCATTTCGGCCCCTGCCGGGGCATGTCTCGTGAGGCGTATCTAAGTATGAAACCGGGCCGTAACGGTGTCAAACAACGCCCGTCGGCGAAGCTCGATTCGGCGGGGCGCGAAACGGGCCATGCGGCTACAATGGCAGAATGCACTCAGGAGCCTGATGGCGGGTTGATACGACTCGCGTCGCGGAGCAATCGATCGCGTGGCAGGACAGCAGGTTGTTGTTATTGAGGACGAGACACCGATTCGAGATGCGGTGGTTCAGGTGCTGCGCAACGCCGGATATGACCCCATTGATGCCTCCGACGGCGCGGCCGGGCTTGCAGCGGCGAGGCGGCCCGGCGTTTGCCTTGTCCTGCTGGACCTGCTCATGCCCAAGCTCGACGGCATGGAGGTTCTCGCGCAACTTCGAAAGACGCATCCGACCTTGCCGGTCATCATTCTCACGGCGCGCGGGACCGAGGACGAGCGCGTCGCGGGACTCAAGGCCGGCGCCGACGATTACGTGGTCAAGCCATTCTCATCCAAGGAGCTGATCGCCCGAGTCGAGGCGGTATTGCGCAGAAGCCCGGAGCGACCGGAGATTGTTCACCTGCTCAAGGCGGGAAAGGCGACTGTCGACCTGGAGCGCCGAGAAGTGCATGCCGGGAACGAGCATCGGACTTCGCTGTCTGAAACGGAGTGCGCTGTGTTGTCGCACCTTGCGGCGAATCCCGAGCGAGCCATCTCGCGGGAGGAATTGCTCACTCGTCTATGGGGTCTTTCGGGCGGCCAGATTGAGACGCGCACCATTGATATGCACGTCGCCCGGCTGCGGGCGAAGCTCGCGTCGATGGGCGGGGATGACGGCGAGCAATACATCGTCACGGTTCGCGGCAAGGGATACATGCTGGGGCCACTGGTAAAGTCGCAATGACGCTCGACATGCTCTCGGCTAGAATAAGCCGCTGTCCCGCCCCAAGGAGCTGCGCCGTCGGATGAATTCGGGAACCCTTATCGCCGAAGCATGGATCAGCCTCACCAAGAACAAGGTGCGCACGGTCCTGTCCATGCTGGGCATCATCATCGGCGTCGGCGCAGTCATTATTCTCGTCGCGATGGCGCAGGCCACGAAGCTGCGCATCGAGGACGAGATTGCCCGACTGGGCGACGACTGGATGTTCATCCGCAATTTCAGCGTTCAGGCATCGGGGCTGGCGAAGGCCGACGTACAGTCGAAGCCGATGCAGACCAAGCACGACGCCGACGCCATTAACGAGCAATGCACGCTTGTGCGAGCGGCGACGCCGTCCAATCGCATGACCATGCAGGTGAAGTCGAGCTACGCCAATTACTCGGCTAACGTGCAGGGGGTCTATCCCAATTACCACGACATCCGCCGATGGGAAGTCATCAGCGGCCGGAAGCTGGACGACCGCGACGAGATCGCCAAGCGACCGGTGTGCGTCATCGGATTGACCGCCGCGAAGGAGCTCTTCGGCTCGATGAATCCCGTCGACGAGGAGATCACGGTCAAGAGCGGACGGTTCAAGATTGTCGGCCTGCTGGAATTCAAGGGCATGAGCGACCAGCGGGATAATGACGACGTGATCCTTTTTCCGTTTTCGACCTTCGAGCGGAAGATTGCCGGGGCGGAGGTTTCGCAGACGCTCATCGCGGCCGCGGCGCACGGGGTTGATCCGAAACTGGCGGAAGATCAGATTCGCCGGCTGCTGCGCGAGCGGCACCGACTTCGCCCGGGAGACGCGGACGATTTTCGATTGTTCGCGCTGTCCGAGTCGGCACAGGTCAAGGAGGAATCGAGCGAATCGTTTTCCTGGCTGCTGGGCATGATCGCCGGGGTGTCGCTGGTGGTGGGCGGGATCGGCATTATGAACATCATGCTGGTCAGCGTGACCGAGCGGACGCGGGAGATCGGCCTGCGGATGGCCATTGGTGCGAGCAACGTTGACATCATGATGCAGTTTCTCATCGAGGCCATCGTGCTTTGCACGGTCGGCGGCATTCTGGGGATGTTCGGCGGATGGGGGTTCTCCTTTGTGCTGACATCGTGGAAGGGCTACGAGACGGCGGTGTCCTATTGGATCGCCGGGATCGCGCTTGGATTCGCCTTTGCCACGGGCGTCTTTTTCGGCTTCTACCCGGCGTGGCGGGCGAGCCGGCTGGACCCGATTGAGGCGCTGCGATACGAGTAAGCGCACACTTCTCGAACCGCTACACCGAGCGGCGAATCAGGCCGATCATCACGCCCTGGATATTCACCGAGTTTGTATAGATCGGCTCGTATTTTGCGTTGGCCGGTTGGAGGCGGATGCGTCCGCGCTCGCGGTAGAAGCGCTTGAGGGTCGCCTCGCCGTCGTCCAGGAGGGCAACCACTGTTTCGCCGTTGATCGGCGTTGTGCGCTGCTCGATGACTACGTAGTCGCCGTCGGCGATCTGGTCTTCGATCATGCTGTCGCCGCGGACTTCGAGCAGGTAAACGCCGTGCTTGGAGGTGAAGACCTGGTCGAGATCGACCACTTCGGGATTCTCGATGGCCTCAATGGGCGAGCCGGCGGCGATGCGGCCGATGAGCTTTAGGCGGCCGGGGCGATCGTCGGGCAACTCGAGATGGTCAGCCAATTGCAAAGAGCGAGCCTTGTGGCGGTCCTTGGTCAGCAGACCTCGCTCTTCGAGGATGTTGAGATGCTCGAAGACCGTGACCTTTGAGATGCCGAACTCCGCGGCGATCTCGTCGTAGGTCGGGGAATAGCCATTTTTGTGGGTGTAGTCCCGGATGAAGGTCAGGATCTCTGTCTGGCGCGGTGTGGCCGGGCGCGTCGCACGCGACTGGCTGCGACTGCCGCCGCGGCTGCGCGACGACTTTTTCTTTCGACGATTCGGCGACATTAAGTTTCTCCTGATGATGCGGCCAGGGTCGGCCGGCGAGACCCTGCGGCCCGAGGATGAGAACGGGCAGAGGGCCGGCCGGCGGAATCTGGGCCGCGGTCGGGTCATGACGGCCTGGGGCGGACGCGGTGTCTTCCGCCCGCAGGCCGAATCTAGTACGGAGCGATGCCACGGCGGCGCGCATCGCTTCGAGTAAGGTGGCGGAGCTGCGGCTTCCGGGTTGCCAGGCGACTTCATAATCGCCACCGGGGCCAAACGCACAGAGAGGCAAGACATCGAGAGACGCATCCATTCGCCACGACCCTTCAAGCATAGCCTAACTTCGGCCAAACGTCAACCCTAACACGAGGCGAAGTTCGGTTTTTTTCAGGACCGGTCCTGCCGGGGCGGAATTCTCTTTTCGCGACGGCCCGCCGGAGGCGGCGGGGACGATCAAAACCAAGGTGACATAAGGTGACACAAGGCCCTTCGAAACGACTGCAACTCTTTTGACGGGCGTGTGTTGGGGCAGTTCGAGTTTCTGGTGGTTTTTGGGTGAAACTGCGCGATTTTTCCATCGCGGCAGCACACGTACCTCCGGCCGAAGAGGCGCGATGCCCTGCTCGAGAATTCGACCGATTGATCATCCTGTCCTCTCGCCTGGTGAGACACACGAATTCCGCGACGGGCAATGTTTGCCCGGCGTCCGGGCCGATCCCGCAATCATTCTTGCTCGACGTGCGCGCCGATGTGTGAGGCAGGAGGTGTAGTATGTTGCCTTCGCGGGTCGACGCTATAAGGTAGGAAGTTGACGCGTGATCCAGCTAATGCAAAACCTGCTGACGCTCCAGAGGCCCGCCGCGCGGTGGGGGATGCTGTTCGGGTTCGCCGTGGTCGTGGGGGTGCTCGGCGGTCTCTCCGCAACGGGGCTTCACTGGGCGATTGAGCAGGGTTCCCATCTCGTCATTGACCGGTACGTGCCGGATGTCGGCAGCGCGACGGTGATGCATTTTCGCTGGCAGTCGCTTCTTTTGCCCGCGCTGGGCGGTTTGATCTCCGGGCTGATCGTGCAGGCGGTTTTCAAGCTGCCGTTTGGCCACGGGACGGATCTGTACGTCAAGGCATTTCACCGAAATCTCGGCGACCTTCCGCTGAAGGGGCCGATCGTGAAGGGCACCGCGGTTGCCGGGGTGTTGTCATGCGGCGGTTCGACGGGACCTGAGGGGCCTATCGCCGCGCTGAGCGCCGCACTGGGCTCGGCGATCGGCCGCGTCTTTCGGCTGAAGGCACGCGAGCGGCGCATTCTGCTGGTTGCCGGATGCAGCGCCGGGGTGGGGGCGATCTTTCGCTGTCCGCTGGGCGGTGCGCTGTTTGCGGCGAGCGTCCTTTATCGTGAGGAGGAGTTTGAGGCGGAGGCGATTGTTCCGGCGTTTGTCGCGTCGGTGATCGGCTATTCCACGTTCATCGAGTTCATGGGGCAGCAGTCTTATCTTCTCGATCGGCGACACCTTGTATTCGGTTCGGCGATGGAGCTGATCCCTTATGCCATTTTGGGTCCGCTGTGCGGCATCGTGAGTGTGTTCTTCAGTGAGTGTCTGCATGTCGTTGAGAGGCGACTTCTTCCCCTGTTACGCGGGATTCCCAGATGGTTGGTTCCGTGCATCGGCGGGCTGGCGACCGGGTTGATCGCGTGCGCGCTGCCGCAGGTCATGGATGGTCGATACGCGTTCATCGAAAACGCGATGGACGGATTCGACGGCGCAAGCGGCGGGGCATGGTGGTGGGTGGGTCTTTTTGGCGCGGTGGTCGTGGGCAAGTGCGTGGCGTCTGCCCTGACGGTCGGTAGCGGGGCAAGCGGCGGCGTGCTTGGACCGGGCGTGTTCATCGGCGGGGCGGTGGGCGCTTTTCTCGGCGCAGTACTCAACGCGGTCTATCCCGAGATACTTGTGTCGCACCCGCAGTTGCGAGAGGCGCTGATTCCGGTGGGCATGGGCGGGGTTCTTGCGGCGGGCATGCGCACGCCTCTGGCCGCGATCGTGATGGTCAGCGAGATGACCGGCAGCTATGGGCTGATCGTTCCGTTGATGCTGGTGTGCATGAGTTCGTATGTCGTGGGGCGGTTTAAGGGATTAAACCCCGAGCAGGTTCGCAGTTCGGCCGAGTCGCCGGTCCATGCCGGGGACGCGATCGTTCACCTGCTCGAGTCATGGCGCGTCCGGGAGATCATGGAGCCGCGCTGGGAGGAGACGGTCGGCCCGGAGGCGACGGTTGAGGAACTCGTGAAGCGCATTCAGCCGGGAACGCGGCCGGTCTTTGCGGTGGCCAAGGACGGGGTACTCGAAGGGATCATCTCGGTGACGGATATTCATCGCATGGTTGAGCTGCCCGGCATGGCGGAGACGGTGATCGCGGCCGACATCATGACGGAGAACCTGGTCACGGTGTCTCCGGAGGAAGACGTCTATCAGGCGCTGGAGTCATTTCGGGCGAGCAATCACGATGTGCTGCCTGTGGTGTCGAGCGACGGGCGGCGCGCGTGGCTGGGCATGCTCACGCGGGCGCAGGTCTTTGACACGCTTCGCAAGAGCCTGGCCAATGTGCAGAGCGCGATGTTCCGCGAGCACACGGGACTTGCGGCGATTGAGAGCGAGGGTCAGATTCAGCAGCTGGTGATGGGTGTCACGCCGATGCGCAAGGATGTCATTCAGCGACTGCTGGTGCCGATGGACGCGATCGGGAAGTCGATCCGCGATGCCGATTTTCGTCGGAGCTATGGGGCACAGATCATAGGGGTGGAGCAGCCGGACGGGACGATCCAGTGCCCTCCGCCGCTGGACGAGCCGCTTCGGACGGGCCAGCGGTTACTCGCCATTGTTCAGCCGGCGGAGGACGTGCGACCTGAGGCGCGCACCGACGGTTAAGGAATGCCGGGGGCGGGTGTTGCGATTGATGACGGATGGATTGTTCGTCAGGCGACGGGCGATTCGCCGATCTGGAAATCGGTCGGCAGTTTCGCGGGACTTGGTACCCGGGCAGTGGTCGAGGGGGAGTGATCCGAGGAGGAAACCAAACCTTCGCCACTCTTTTGCGTCTTCTCGGGGGAGTATTCCGGAACAACCTCTGACAGGCGCTCTTTCAGTTCGGAGAGGGACAGCCGGTCGGCATCGGCGACGAGGCGGTCGATCATCTCGCAGACGCGGGGCCAGTCTTCTTTGCGGTTTCGCCAGACGTAGATCTTTTCGTGCTTGGTCGGGCTGACGTCCTCGCCCTTGACGCTCAATTCCTCGTAGAGCTTTTCACCGGGGCGCACGCCGGAAAAGACAATCTCGATGTCCTCGCCGGGCCGCAGACCGCTGAGGGTGATCATTTCGCGGGCGAGATCGACGATCTTGACCGGCTCTCCCATGTCGAGCACGAAGATGTCTCCGTCGTTGCCCATGACGCCGGCCTGAAGGACGAGCAGACTCGCCTCGGGGATAGTCATGAAGTAGCGGGTCATGGCGGGGTCGGTGACGGTGACTGGTCCGCCGGCCGCGATCTGCTTGGCAAAGATGGGGACGACGCTGCCCGATGAGCCGAGGACGTTGCCGAAGCGGACGGTCATGAACTGCGTGACCGCTCCCTGGCGGAGCTGCTGGATGTACATCTCGGCGACGCGTTTGGAGCAGCCCATGACGCTCGTGGGATTGACGGCCTTGTCGGTAGAGATCATCACAAAGCGAAGGACGCCGTGTCGCTTGGCCGCGTCGGCTACGGTTCGCGTGCCGAGGATGTTGTTCTTAATCGCTTCGCCGACGTTTGATTCCATGAGGGGAACGTGCTTGTGGGCGGCGGCATGGAAGATGACGGCTGGGCGCTCGGTTGCCAGAATCGAGTCGACGCGGTCGGCATCGCAGATATCGGCGACGTAGCATTCCCGTTTGACGTCCGGCGCCAGGACGCCCAACTCGCGGTCGATCTCGAAAAGGTTGTTCTCGGCCTGCTCGACCAACACAAGCTTGCGCGGTTTGTAGCGAAGGATCTGCCGGCAGATTTCAGAACCGATGGAACCGCCTGCGCCGGTGACGAGTACGAGCTGGCCGGCGAGGTATTCACGAATCTTCGCCTCATCCAGAGCGACCTGTTCCCGACCGAGGAGGTCCTTGATGTCCACGTCGCGGATCTGGTTGAAGGTGACGCGTCCTTCGATGACCTGGGCCATCGCCGGAATCGTTCGGAAGCGAACGTTTTGCCCCTGGAGGGACTCGACGATTTCCCTGAGCCGCCGCTGCGGCGCGCTGGGCATGGCAAAAAAGAGCTCTTCGACGCCTTCATTCCGGCAGACGGCCTCGGCCTCACTGATGCGCCCGAGGACGGGAACGCCGTGGATTTGAGCGCCATGCTTGGCGGTGTCGTCGTCGAGGAAGCCGGCGACTCGATATCGCTCAACGGGCATGCGAAGCAGTTCCCGCAGCAGCGCCTCACCGGTGTCGCCTGCGCCGAGAATCAGACACGTTCGCTGGCCGCCGGAATCGACGGGCCGAAGTTCCTCGTGGTAAAGGCGAAAGAGAATCCTCGCTCCACAGACCGCTGCAATGGTCATTCCCCAGTCGAGGAGAAAGGTTGACTGAGGGAAGGAAGAGACATTGAGTCCCGGATTCAGCCTGGCATTCCAGACGTAGAGAAAGCCTTCGCCGTACCAACGGACGTGCAGGGTCTCCAGCACGTAGAACACGACGACAAAAAGGAACGTGCTGAAATGGGTGGCCTTGACGATGGAGAGCATGTCCCTCATGCCCACATAGCGCCACGATCCGCGAAACAACTGTAACCGGGCGAAGACGGCCATCTTGATGACCACGACGATGGGGAGGAGAGGCAGGAAAAAGGGGCGGACCCAAAGGTCGAAACTCTTGAAGTTATAGCTGAGGCCAAACGCGCAGAAGTATGCGAGGATGAATAAGAAAAGGTGCGAGGTAATGGCGAGCACGCCGCGCGACAGGGGTGAGAAACCGCGCGGACGATCGTCGGGATGAAGGGTCTTCGATTGCATGCTTCAATAGCGACAGTGTCAGCTCTTCGCGGCCTGTCGCAATCTCCCCCGTCGGAATCGCCCCATCGGGCCCAGGCTCTGACACCATAATCCCGGGCCGCCAGGAATGATGTCGGTTCGATGACAGGATAACGTCAGTGTCAGTCAGCCAAGCGGAGGGCTTTTAGCTGCTTATCGGGCAAAGCTCTCATTACCAGCGCCGGCCGGAGACGATCGGGCTTCATCAATAAACCGGCCAAAACGGATGACCGCTTCGGCCAGGTCCTTATTCATGGTCGCCAAGGCAGGGTCCGCGAGTATCTTGCTCATATACTGCTGGGCGGCGACCAAATCGTCGTCTATCCAGGAGCAATATGCCAGGAGCAGGGCGGGGCCAAAGGAATCTGTACTTTGGCTTTCCACGACGCCCAGCACGTTCAGGGTACGTTCGAAGATCAGGGGGTCCGGGTAGAACTTCGCCTTTTCGACCTTCAGTCCTTCTGGGCTCTCGGCTCGCTTGAAGGCCATGATGAGACTGAAACGAGCGCGATTCATGTCGCGCTGCTCCAGAGCGCATAAGACGTCGGCGACCCAGGCCCGTGCGGAATCCCGATGAATATCCCGATCCATCTGGAAGTTGCTCTTTGCCTTTGCGTATTCAGCAGCGACGAAGTAGGCGATGCCGATCTCATAGTAATCATCCGCCCGGCGACTGAGCTCCTGCTGGTAGAGATCAAGAAAGTCGGAAGTCACCGCGTCGCCACCCTTGAGTTTGGATGCGGGGCTACCGTTGATGTTCATGGGGAGGGAATCATCGGAGAGCTCAATCGACGTGTCCCCCATTCCGTAATATTCCTGGCCCAGCATGCTTCGCGTGATGCTCGATCGCGGACTCAGGAGATTTCGCTGGGTCAGCATAATGTCTACGAGCGTCGGCTGCTGTTGATTGAGACTTCGGATGTACTTCTCTCGATGCCGTGGGTTGGTCGCCGCAAGAAGGGCGCGAATCTGGTCCTGGCGCGTCGATACGCCAATGTAGCGACTGTCACGGGCGGAAGAGCTGCGAGCAGGACGCTGCATCGTCTGGCTTTGCTGCTGTGGTGGCCTGAGGGGCTGTCGCCCGGCGGCTCCCCTTCGGCGCGCAACTTGTCCGTAAGACTGCGGGGTCCATGCCAGAATAAGGGCTAATGCCGCTAATAGGATTGAAGTAGAACGCATTTTCAGTGACTCCTCCCAGATTCATAGGAGGGGAACTTGTAATGATATCGGTCGAATTAGGGGGGGTCAAACGCAGGGACCGCAGAATCCGCCCCGAAAACCAATTCTTCGCACCCCCAATGAGCCGCGGCGTCGCTTGCGACTTGCGTGCCGCAAACGATGGTCGCCGCCATTACCACGCCTTCGGGCCCATCTCAGCTTAAACTAGCGAGGCCATGGCCCGAATCTCTTTTTTTTCGATTTCGCTCGCGGCAAAGTGCCGGATCCTCTTCGGACTCGCCGTTCTGCTGATTATTGCCTCGGCGCTTTTTGTCCCCTGGCTGCGCATGCAGGACCTCGTTCATGAAGCGAACATTCAGATTGCCCGGCAGATGGGTCGGCTGGCGCTTGCACGGAGCGACCTTGGCGCGGGCAATTGGCTTCGCAAGCAGCAGGCGCTCGATGCCTGGTGGGCAACCGGCGCCGATCAACATGGGCTGCAAGGGCCGGCCCCGAGACTGATCCAGTTATCAGACCCCTCGAATCCTCAGCCGCCGCCGTGGGTAGATGCTCAACTTGAAGAGGCGATCAGGCTTCTGGCCAAGGATCCCGGTCTCGAAGAGGCACCTGCCATCGCATCATCAGTCGATCGCAATGTCGTGTATCGGGTTGTCTTGCCGGTTCGATCTTTTGGTGGGCACATGCCGCCGGGAACGCTGCTGGGGATCGTGGCGGTTGAGTATCCTTCGCCGGACGCGCGATTCAATCTGCTCGTCAATCTCGGGCTGAGCCTGATGGCCGGTGCGCTGGCGGGCATCCTTGCGGTTCTCGTTTTCTATCTCATCACGCAGAAGCTGATTCTCTCGCCGGTGCGCGAGCTGACACGCGTGGCGGAAAGCGTGGCGCAGGGCGAGCATGGGGTGAGGAGTCAGATCGCGACGGGAGACGAGTTTGAGGACCTGGCCCGGGCGTTTAACGCCATGCTCACGCACCTTCAGTCGTCCGAGATAGAACTGAAGACCATTAATCGCAGTCTTGATACGCGCCTGGGTGAGCTGGCCGAGCGCAACGTCGCCTTGTTTGAGGCGAACAAGATCAAGAGCCAGTTTCTTGCCAACGTGAGCCACGAGCTTCGTACGCCGCTGACGTCGATCATCGGGTTTGCAGAGCTGCTGCGGGAGGCGACGAGCAGCGATGGGGGCAGGATGCTGCGCTACTCAGAAAACATCATGTCCAGCGGGCGGATGCTGCTGGGGATTATCAACGATCTTCTCGACCTGGCTAAGATCGAGGCGGGCAAGATGGAATTGCACCTCGCCGAGGTCAATATGCAGGAGATGTGCAGGAACCTGATCGACTTCATGCGGCCGCTTGCAGACAAGAAGAGCCTGCAGCTTACGACGTCGATCAGCGAAGACGCACCAGTGATTCATTCCGACCCGGGGCGCATTCAGCAGGTGCTCTACAATCTGCTATCCAACGCGGTCAAGTTCACGCCCGACGGCGGTGTCGTTGAACTGTCCCTCGCCAACAGCGACGAGTCGAGTGTGCTGGTGAGCGTCCGCGATACGGGTATCGGGATTCCCGAGGCGGAGCTGGCGACGGTGTTTGAGAAGTTCAGGCAACTGGACGATTCGATGACGCGCGAGCATAGCGGGACGGGATTGGGGCTGGCAATCAGCAAGGAACTGGTCACGATACTGGGCGGGACGATCAGCGCGACGAGTGAGGTCGGCAAGGGCTCGGTATTCTCGGTCACGCTGCCGATCACCGGGCGGTTTGAATCCTCCACGATTTCGACCGAGCCGATTTCCCTAAACGATTGACGCGGCCGCTTCAACCGATGAAAGGTCATGGCGAACAACGATCCCCCACCGCAGGCTTCGACCACCACGGATGCCAAAGGCTCGAACTCCCGGCTCAATCGGAAGATTCTGCTTGCCTGGGCCAGCGTGATCGTCGCGTTCCTTATCGCGGAGTTGGGTGTGCGCGTTTTGGACGTCGGGCCGAAATCCCTCGCGCCGCGGAGATTCGAGCCACGCGGCGGCGTTCCGTTCACGTCGATCGACACCATGAATATCCTGCTCCCGGTGTATATGCCGCGCGCCGTGTTCTCTTCTATTTACGATCCGGCCGGTGATGCAAACGGCACCCTGGGGCCGGACGGCCGCGTGGTGTATCGAATCAACTCGCTCGGGCTGCGTGGTGACGCGGTGGTCGTTAAGAAGCCGCCGAATGTCTTCCGCGTGGTTTGTCTTGGAGATTCCATCACCTTCGGCGAGGGTGTTCATGAGGAGCAGACATACCCGGAATTGCTCCAGCGCATTTTGGCCAAAGAGCTTCCCACGATGACGGTTGAGGTCATTAACGCCGGCGTTCAGGCGTACGGGCTCAGGGAGTGTGTGGCCCTGTTTCTGGCCCGTTGCCGGGCATTGGAGCCTGATGTGGTCACGCTGGGGCTCTTTTTGAATGATGCCATGGACTTTCCGGAGACGATTCGCCTGAACGACGAGCGCACGCGCGGAGCAAAGCTGTCGGCACTTTCGCGATTCTCCAGGGTCATTGAGATCATTGAGCGCAACCGGCGATCCGCGGCGCTTCAGGATGAATATTTCACGGAGATCCGGCGCTCGTTTGACTCGGCGAAGTGGAAGAAGGAATCACCGCTGCTTTCGGTCATGGCGGAGACGAGCCGAACGGACCACTTCCGATTTGTGCCGGTCCTATTTCCCGTTTTTTGGGAACTGGACGGCGCCTATCCGTTTGAGGACCTGCACGATCGTATTCTGCGCGACGGCGCTGCGAACCATGTCAGCATCATCGATTTGCTCGACTCGTATCGCGGCATTCCCGCGGAATCGCTTTGGGTGCACATCACTGACCATCATCCCAATGCGAAGGCGCAGCGCATCGCCGCCGAACGAATCGCCCGGGCGATTCTCAGCGTGCCCGACAGCGCGAAGGGCACTGGCTCTCAGTCGGCGCAGAAATCGCCTTAGCGCAGAAACATGCGCGGGGCATGACGAACGCCCGATAGCGTCGCGCCGGCAAGTTCGAGCCCACAATAATTCCGCTAACTTTTCACCCCAGCACTTCATCTAAATGATAGGCACGCGGAATCACGAAAGGCGACGCTTTATCGGCACCTGGAACGGACGGCGCAATTTTTTCCGTTTTCAGCACTGAAAAGCTTCGTTTTGTCCGATCGCAGGGTTGTATAATTAGGTGACTCCCCGTCGAAAGGAGCCCATCATGGCATCACTGGATCTGCGAAGGATTCTGGCCGGTTGGAACTACGAAGCCAACCAAATCACGGTCCGTAAGATCACCGGAGACGACGGAACCGTGAAGGTTCAGATGCGTCTGGACCTTGGGCTGCTGCAGATGGAAGTCAGCGGGCGGCCGGACGGCACTCGGCCGCACGGCTGCGACTCTCTGCTCGAGTATCACGAGAAGCAGCTTGAGGCTCACACCGAAAAGAACGGTACCGAGCTGGGCTTTGAGCTCAGTCCCGCCGATTGCCAGGCGCTGCGCGAGGAATCGCTGCAGTACTACCATCGATATCTGGCCGAATTCGTCCTTGAGGACTTCGAGGGTGTTGAGCGAGATACGGCGCGCAATGTGCGCGTGATCGACCTTTGCCACGATCATGCCCGCGAAGAGAGCGATCGAACGGCCCTTGAGCAGTACAGGCCTTACCTGATCATGATGAATACCCGGGCGCAGGTTCACCTCGCGCTGCGGCGCGGCTCGTTTAAGACCGCGATGGCGCGCGTCTCCGCCGGGCTTACGCAGATTCAGGAGCTTCTGACCGAGACGGGTCAGGAAGACATGTTTGAGGAACTGACCGAGGTGACGATCCTCACGGCGTTGCGAAACGAGATCGCGGCGCGCCTACCAGCCGATCCGCTGGCCAAGCTGGAGAGCGAACTGAGCAAGGCGGTCGATGAGGAACGGTATGAAGACGCCGCCGTTCTGCGGAACCGCATGGAGGCCATGAAGGCCCGCCATGTTGGAAGCTCCGTCCGCCGGCGAAAGAAATAGTCTCCGGGCAACCGGACCGAGTATTACTTTCGATACTTGTGCGGCTGCCAGGTTCCCCATTTCGACTCGAAATACCGCTTGTTTCGCTCGAAGAGTTCCTTGCGCCTTTCGTCCGCCATCTTGTTGAATGAGGCGGATAGATGGTGATGCACGAAGACGTCTTCGGCGCAGGCGAGCGAGTACCCCTTCTTCTTTGCGCGCATGGAGTAGTCGTCGTCCTCGAAGAAGCCCATCCCGTATTTCTCGTCTAACTCACCAATATCCTCCCAGACGCGCTTGCGCAGCATGACGCAGAAGAACGCCGCGCCGGTCAGGGCGAGCCGGAGTTTCGCGTTTTTCGACGTATAGGCTTTTGCCGCGACGGCCATTTCCGCCATCGTCGTGTATTCGAGGTCGATCTTCGCCTCGTTTCCAATGTTGTTGGTGACTGGATTGAGAAGCCCGAGGTTTGGGACGGCGCCAAAGTGGACGAGCATGTCTGCCAGCCAGCCGGACGTGACATAGGTGTCATTGTTGAGGAAGACGAGAAACTCGCCCTTGGCCTGAGCGGCTCCCTGATTGTTCCCG
Organism: uncultured Planctomycetaceae bacterium; assembly: GCA_964498115.1. Taxonomy (GTDB): domain Bacteria; phylum Planctomycetota; class Phycisphaerae; order UBA1845; family UTPLA1; genus UTPLA1. Next base: position 14,740 of record CAZCGF010000061.1, read on the forward strand.
GCGGCGAACCCGACGTTTGTTCGATTGAGGGTAAGTCGCACGTAAGGACGATCCTTGGCGAAGTCCTCCAGGAACCTCGGCGTGCCGTCCCGGGAAGCGTTATCGATCAGGATCAGTTCCCAGTTCGGATATTTGGTGAATCGCTCCAGACTGGCCAGACATCTTTGGGTGAACTCAAGCTGATTGTAGGTCAGCACGATCACGCTCACCTTGGGGAAGAGGGCATCCAATGCCGCGTCGAGGACTTCGCCCCGCTTGGCCCAGGTGTTCTCACGGGCGAAGGCACGCCGGGCTTCGACGCGCGCGGGCGCATTATCCGTCAACGCCTTCCGCAAGCCGGCGATGAAGGCCTCGGCGGTCGCCGCGGTTTCGATGACATCCTTCATTAGGGCCAGTTCGGGCAGATCGATGGATACGACGGGCTTGCCGGCGCTGAGGTACTCGTAGACCTTGACCGGGTTCGTCGCGAGGGTCAGCTCATTGACCTGGAAAGGAATCATGCAGACGTCGAAGCCGTGGAGGTAGCCGGGCAAATCGGTGTAGGGAACCTCTCCGAACATTCTGACATTGGGAAGATCCTTCACCGGTGATAGATTCGCGCCGTAGGTCGACCCCACAAGGACGAAGTCGCACTCCGGCATCTGCCTGGCCGCCTGGGCCACAAGCGCCGCGTCAAACCATTCAGAAATGGCGCCGTAATAGCCAATCACCGGGCGGGTCTTCTCGAAGGCGAGCTTGGCGGGCGGGGCGCAGAAGTGCTCGTACTGCCCTGCGTTGCGGACGAGCAGGGGGTTGGCGGACGAGGCCTTGACCATGTCGAACAATTTCGCCGATGAGGCGACGACCAGATCCGCGGAGCTGAGCAGGCGCGATTCCTGGCTGAGGACATTGCTGTTGTTGTTGGAGAAGCCGGCGTGGTGATCCATGCAGTCGTAAACGACGCGATGGTTCGTCAATCGCCCGCAGACCGGGGCCCAGAATGGATGATCCACCACGCTGACCGCGGCGCCGATGGAGAAGCGGGTTCGAAGCAGCTCGATGCCGCTTACCACGCTATCGAGCTGCGCAGGGTCGAGCGACTCGCTGTAGATGACCGGCGGCTTACCGGTACAAGGCAGCGAAACGGTGAACACGTTCGGCGCCACCAGGCGCACGACGGGCTCGTAGGCCTCGCTGGATGAGAACGTCGTTCGGAAGTAATAGACGCGATGGCCGCGCTCGGCGAACTGGAGCGCCAGTTGCTGCGGACGCTGGTGTCGAAACTCCCAGTCGATCACCGGGAAAACGAAGACGTCGTAGGGCTTCGGCCCGCCGCCGGCCAAGTCCGGCTCGGCTTCCACGATGGTTGCGGAATTGATGGCATCCAGGTGTCGCCGCCATTCAAGGTAGCGCAGGTAGCGTCCGGATTGGGGCTGAAGCCGCCCAAGTACCTTGTAGAAGATCGCCTTGCAGGGCTCCCGTGCGGGTCGCGGAAGCAGGAAGGAAAAGAACCGGGCGAGGGCCCAGGCGAAATCAAAAAAGGCGGAAAGAGGCCTGCGGCGGCGCGCCTCCAACTGGCGCATCTGCTCACGATAAATCGCCTCGCTATGAGCTGCGCGCTGCGCGAGCAGTTGGAGCTCGGCGGATCTTGAGGCCAACTGGACCGCGCGATCCCGATCCTGGCGGACCTGCGTCAGTTCGTCTCGGACGAAAACCATCTCGGCCCGCTCGCGACGAATGGCGACGCGCTCCGGCTCGATCTCTGCAAGCTGCTGATCAGCGGCCAAGCGCAGGGCCAGTGAATCGGCGATCGCCGCCGTGAACTCGGACTGCGAGAAGCTCTCCTGAAACGAGTTGAGCGACCACGATGCTGAGGCGACGCGGTCGTCCTTCTGAACGGAGCCGAGCGCGGCGACCAGATACCCCCGCTGGACCTGGGAGACCACCTTGGTGCGGTGCACGGCGAGAATCTGACTCTTCAAGGTTTGATCGATGCCGGTCATGTTCTCGATCATGCCCTCGGTCCAGCTTTCGCCGAGGAAGGCATGTCCGAGGAACTTGAGTCCGGCCGCCTCGAAGGCCGCGGCGAGGTCCGCCATCGGTACTTCCTTGCCGAAGGGCCAGTCGGCCTTGCTGGCGCGTTGAATTCGCCAGAGCCAATACCAATAGCACAGGCGATTGGGGACCATGGCCAGGACGAATCGTCCGCTGCGCTGCGCCATGGCCCGAATGAAGGCTACCTGCTCATCAAAGGTGTAGTGCTCGAGCACGCCGGCGTTGAAGACGAGGTCGTACTCACCTTTTGCAGGCGCGAAGACATCGCCCTGAACGAAGTCGGCACTGAGATGCTCGCGGTCGAAAAGGCGCTTGGCGTAGTTCAGCGCCTCCTGCGAAAAATCGAGCAGGCTCACCCGATGTACGCCTGCACGGGCAATCGCCAGGCTTTGCCATCCGCCGCCGCATCCCGCCTCAAGCACGCTGCCGCCCGACGGCAGCAGCTCGGTGATCATCCCGGCGAAAGCGTCATTGAACTGCCGGGTCGCGGCGTCTTCATCGACGAGGGGCAGCGACGCGTAGTAGCTGTCCCACTTCGCCTGTTCGAGCTCGATGTCCGCTTGATCGGGAGCTGTCTGACCAACCTTCTTTCGTGTCTCCGGCACCATCGTGTTCTCTGTCATCTTTGTGGATTCCATTGCTCACCGGACGCACGGCAACGATCGAGCATCACTATGCGAGGAACGACGCAGTGGACGGGCACGAGGAAAGCTCAGGTACGCGGTCTGATGATTTTTATCCTACAACCCCCGCTTCCGGCTGGCAAGAAACCGGGGGTGCCGGATCGCGTCAAATGCGGCATTGCGAGTGGGCACCGCCGGACGTTGCGGAATCGCCCCGCCGCGCATAGAAGTTGACGCGCATGTGGCCTCGGATCGCCATGTTTTTTGCGCTTGCTTTGGCCTGCCAGTGTGAGACGGCGATTGTCACCCCGCGCGCCGATTCGGCGGCGTGGCTGTTCATGGCCCAGCGACAGCAATCGGGCGAGATGCCGGGTAGAGACCTGTGGGACAACAAGCTTCCGCTGATTTATCTCGTCGGCCGTGCAGCGGTGGCAACGGGGCACCCGCAGATCTTTCTGTGGCTGCTTGAGGCGGCGCTGACCGCTGCCGGGGCTATGGCGATCGCACGCATGGTTGATGACGGACGCGCCCACGATTCTCAGTCTTCGTACCCGGCAACCTTCGCGGGCGCGCTGCTTTGCATCGCATCCGGCGCCACTTCGTACCACGCGGGCGGCTACATGACCGAGTGTTATGCCATGCCGCTGTCCGCGCTGGCCGCGTTGTTCACGCTAAATGCCGCACGGTCGCCGACTTCGCAGCGCCGCGCGGTATATGCCGTGCTGTCCGGCTTGATGTGGGCGCTCGCCGTTTCATTTCGGCTGCCCTTGGGACTGGCGGCGGTCGGTGTTGCCGCAGTGATGTTGCCGCAAATCGCGTTAACTGGACAGCGCGTTAGTTTTCTAGTGTGCCACGTATTCGGCATCATCGCGGCCTTGATGGTTGTGTTTATGCATCCCTGGATTGCGGGCTATCTGCGAGATTGTATCGACGCGGCGATCCTCTGGCCCCTCGGCATCGGACACGAGCGAATTCCCGGCCCGCTTGCTCCAGGCGCCATCTTGCGGCTTGGCGACTGGGCGCAGGACGTCGCCAAGCTCGGCTGGCTTCATGCCGCGGCGATCTGCGGGATCATCATGGCGCGGCGCGAGCAGGCTTCGTGGATCACCCGGCTGGTCGGCGTCTGGTATGTCGCCGCGCTGGCGTCCGCCGCCTGGGGCTGGGCAAGCTATGCCCACTATCAATATGTTGCACTGGCGCCCATGTGTCTGGCGATCGGCCTGATGCTCAAGGGGCCGACTTTTTCGCTTCGCAGGCGCCTGTCCGGCGCACTGGTAGGACTCACTGGCGGGGTTGTCAGCTTTCAGGCAGGCCTGGAGCTCTACGGCGAGGTCGTATCGCTGAGCGATACCGACAGGATGGCCGCTGTCAGGTTTATCGAGACGAAAACACGGCCGACCGAGCCTGTCCTGCTGTGGGCATGGGGCAGAAACGCCGACATCCTTTACAAGCTCAATCGCCCAACCGGCGTGCGGCATTTCATGGCCCATGCGTATCTCGATATGGACGCGGGATTGTTCAATGAGTTCGTCTCTGAGTTTATCGATGCGCCGCCCGCATGGATCCTTGAGGACACGCGTCGGAAGAAGCCGTCGCTCAGCAGGCCGGCTGACCCGTTGGTTGAGTCACGCGTCCCGTCCCTAAAAACGCTGCGCGAATTCGTGGCGACGGGCTATACGCGCGTCGCCGTTTATGGCCCGTGGTCGATTCATCGGCTGGGGCCGGCGAGCGCGAGCATGCCCGCGACACAATCGACTCGGCCGTGATAACATCCTCGTTCGATGGCTCAATCGGCGAACGCCCACACCCTTGCTGCGATCGACCAACTCAAGTCCACCCTGCGGGGCGAGGTGCGCGATGACCGGCTCGCGCGGGCGCTCTATTCGACCGATGCCAGCATTTATGAGATCGTTCCGGACGCGGTTGTCTATCCGGCGTCGGTTGAAGACGTGCAACACGCCGTGCGCATTTGCAGCGAGCATCGCGTGCCGATCACGCCGCGCGGGGCTGGGACGGGCCTTGCCGGCGGGGCGGTTAATCGGGGGGTGCAGCTCGATTGCTCTCGGCATCTGAATCGCATTATCGAAATCGATCCGATTCGCCGGACCGCGATCGTCGAGCCGGGGGTGGTACTCGATGAGCTTAATGCCGCGCTGCGGCCGCACGGTTTGCAGTTCGCGCCGGACGTGGCGACGAGCAGTCGAGCGACGATCGGTGGAATGATCGCCAACAACTCCTGCGGCGCACACTCGGTCATGTATGGGCGGACGGTGGATCATGTTCGCGGATTGGATGTTGTACTTTCCGACGGCTCGCGGCATTGCTGGGGGCAGTTCTATGGTGCGGTCGACGTTCCGAGCAACGAACTGGCCGCGCAGTGCGAGGCGGCGCTCTTGCGGATTTGTGCGAATGAGCGCGAGGAGAT
>CAZCGF010000062.1:0-8255 GCA_964498115.1 uncultured Planctomycetaceae bacterium
AGAAAGTAGTCTTCGCGCGGGATTTTTTACTTGAGGCCCGCGACCGGGTCCGCGAGATCTACGGCCTTCTGGAACACGTCCAATTTCTCGAACAAGAAGGCCATTTGAGATTTCCAAAAGGAATTGAGCAGGAGAGCAGGTGAACAGGAGACCGCAGGTGTGGAGTCGACTTGGCCCGGACGCTCTTTTACGGTCAGGGAGTTCTTCCCTCACCTGCTCTACTGTTCCACTTCTCACCTGCTCTATTGCCGCTACGCGGCAATCGGGGCGACTAGATTCGAACTAGCGACCTCCTGGTCCCAAACCAGGCGCTCTAACCAGACTGAGCTACGCCCCGTGGCGTCACGATGTCGTGATGCGAATTCATCTTAGCACGGCCGACTGCCGTCAGGAAGACCCGTCGCGGGTGCTTAAACCATCTCACTCCAGAAGCCACCGGCCATTAGCCGGCGCCACACCGAACCGAACGAGTACTCCATCGCAGAGTCGGGGGATTGATCCTGCAATTCATCAGACGGCGACTTTGACGATGGGGCAAACGGCGGCCCCAAAAACGCTACTGCCTCAACCTCACTTGCCCTTGCCGTGACACTGCTTGAACTTCTTGCCGCTGCCGCAGGGGCAGGGGTCGTTGCGGCCGACGCGCGGCTCGTCGCGGCGGATCGTCTCTACCTTCTGCTCGACGTTCTGGGCCTGCATGGCGGCGGCACGGTCTCGATCGGCCTGGCCGGTGAAGCCCTGGTTGGTCGCGTCGGCGTGCCGGACGGCGCCGATGTTGTACCTGCTTCGGGCGGCGCCTTCGTCGGAGAGGCGGGCCTTGAAGATGATGCTGGTGACGCGCTCGTCGATGCCGTCGCGCATCTCCTGGAACATCTGAAAGCCTTCGCGCTTGTAAGCGATCTTCGGGTCCTGCTCGGCGTAACCGCGCAGGCCGATGGACTCCTTCAAGAGGTCGACCGCGTGCATGTGCTCCTTCCACGCCTGATCGTAAATCTGAAGAAGGACGAACCGCTCCAGCATGGTCAGCTCGCGGCGGATCAGGTCGCGACCGAACGTCTCCAGGGCCTCTCGCGGATCGGCGGCTTCGGCAAAGGCATTTTCGTCGAAGGCCGGGCCGAAGCGCTGGCGGCCCCAGGCTTCGAGCTGCGCCTTGTCGGTCGGGGCGGCGTCGATCTCGGCCTTGAGCCGACCGTTGGTTGCGAAATCGCGATTGAGCTGGAAGAGTTCATCGGCGACGTCCTGCGCGGTTCGGCCGGTGATGTTGTCGACGGTCCAGCCGAGGCCGTACTTCAGGTTGACCCATTGCGCGAGCGCATCGAGGGCGTAGGCGGAGTCGCCTCCTTCGCGAAGGATGGTGCGCTCCAGGACCCATTCGACGGGATAGCGCACCTCGCGCTCCTTGTAGGCGCTGCGGATGGCCTCGCGGAGCCGGGCGACCGTTGCGTCATTGTCGAGGTCGGCGACTGTATCCAAGGCGATCTCGACGCCAAACTTCTGTCGGGCCCATTCGAGCAGCGACTTCTTGCCGAGGTTCTCGTCATAGAAGCGCTCGATGGGGGCGAAGTCGGTGGCTTCGATCTTCTTCTCGCCGGCCTCGAGGAAGGCGGCCTGAATCTCTTCGGGCGACATCTGCCGCAGGGTGTTCTGCGAGATGGCGGCGCCGAAGCGCGTCTCGCCCCAGCGGGCCAGGCCGCGGATGTCCCACTGCGCCGGGTCCATGTCGGGGTCCATGTATTCGCCGACGGAAATGGAGATCTGATTCCGGGCCTCGTCGCGGGCGTCGGCCATGATGTTCCGCTCGGTGCCGACGGCGTCGTGAATGTCGATGATCTTCGGATCGATCGAGCACTCCAGCGTTGCGCGGACCCATTCGACAATGCACTTGGCGTTGTAATCCTTGGCGAGGAACTTCGCGGCCGCGGCGTCGAGCGTCGCGTCGAGCATTCGCCAGATGCGATCGACGAGGATCTTCGACTGGCCCGGCCGACTGGCGCCGAGGATTTCCTGGCGCTGGGAGTAGAACACCTGGCGCTGATGGTCCATAACCTCGTCGTATTCGAGCAGGTGCTTGCGCGAGCCGAAGTTCTTCTCTTCCACCTTCTTCTGGGCGCGCTCGATGCCCTTGTTGATGCTCTTGGCTTCGATGGCCATGCCCTCTTCGAAGCCCATGCGTTCGAGCATCTTGAGGGTCCATTCGCCCATGAACATGCGGAGCAGATCGTCGCCGAGCGAGAGGAAGAATCGGCTGGAACCGGGGTCACCCTGGCGACCTGAACGGCCGCGGAGCTGGTTGTCGATGCGGCGAGACTCGTGCCTTTCGGTGCCGATGATGTGCAGGCCACAGGGGACGTTGAGCGGACAAACCTTGCGACCCAGTTCCGGGAAACGCGGATCGACCTTGGGCTTCCAGCAGTGGGCGCAATTCGTCCTCGGATCGTAGTCGGGGCAGTTGATGCAGCACTTGGTCCCGATGACGCCGGATTCCTTCCAGGTGAGGTGGCGTGTGTCGGCTCCGGCCGGCGCGCCGAGATCGCCGACGCACTTCGGATAGACGACCAGTTGCTGGAGCTTGATGTCGGTGCCGCGGCCGGCCATGTTGGTGGCGATGGTCACGTTACCGACGAGTTCCTCATCCTTGCCCTTTTTGCTGCCGCCGGCGCGTGGGTGGCGCTCGCCCGCCTTCTTGACGATCTCCGCTTCGCGGGCGTGCTGCTTGGCGTTGAGGACTTCGTGCTCGATGCCGTACTTGCGGGTGAGGGCGTTGGAGATCTTTTCGGAGTTCTCGATGGAGATGGTGCCGACAAGGACCGGACGCCCTCGCGCCAGGTCGCCCATCGCATCATCGTAGGCCTCGGCCATGTACTTGCCGGTTCCGCCGTTTTTCTCGTCGGTCCACTCGGCGAGGGCCTTGGTGATGAGTTCGGTTGACTGTCCCTGTCGCTGGAGGATGGGGAGCAGGTTTCTGAGAATCGGCTCGAGGAGGAACGGGTCGTTGGGGCGTCCCATGGAGTGGATGTCGTGGATTTCCTCGACGATCGCGTTGTACTTGTCTTCGACGGTCTTGTAGATGCGGTCGTGTGAGTCCTGACGGTTAACCGGGCGATTGGTCGGAATGCTGACGACGTCCAGCTTGTAGATCTTCATGAACTCGTCGGCCTCGGTCATCGCCGTGCCGGTCATGCCGCTGATCTTCGTGTACAGCTTGAAGAAGTTCTGCAGGGTAATGGTCGCCAGGGTCTGCGTCTCTTCCTTGACCTTGACGCCTTCCTTAGCCTCGACAGCTTGATGAAGACCGTCGGACCATTGACGGCCATGCATCAGGCGGCCGGTGAAAGAGTCGACGATGATGATCTCGCCGTCCTTGACGACGTAGTCGACGTCGCGCTCGTAAGTGACGTGGCCGCGGACGGCATTCTCGATGAGGTGCGGCCATTCCATGTTTGCGCCGACGTAGAGCGAACCGACGCCGAGCTGTTCCTGGGCGAGGGTGATGCCGTCGTGGGTGATGGCGACGTGCTTGCGCTCTTTGGAGACGACGTAGTATTGCTTATGGCCGATGGCCTCGCCTTCGTCCTCCTTGATCCAGGTGGGGTCGACCTTGAACTTGCGCATGGCGTCGCCGAACTTGGGGAGGTCGGCCCATTCCTTCGGCGGCTTGTCGCCCCACTCCTTCAATCGGCGCGCTGTATCGGCGTTGGCCTGAGCCTGTTTGGCGATGAGCTGTCGGGCGACGGCATCGGCGGTGCGGTAGCGCGTGACATCGTCTTCGGCGGGACCGCTGATGATGAGCGGCGTGCGGGCCTCGTCGATGAGGATGGAGTCCACTTCGTCGATGATGGCAAAGTCGAGATGACCCTGCACCTGGTCTTCGACGGCGGTTTTCATGTTGTCGCGGAGGTAGTCGAAGCCGAATTCGTTGTTGGTGCCGTAGGTGATGTTACAGGCGTAGGCCTTGGCGCGGATGCCCTCGCGGCCGCCGGGGTCGACCTGCGACTGGATGTAGCCGACGGAAAGCCCCAACAACTCGAAGACGGGCCGGGCAAACTCGGCGTCGCGCTGCACGAGATAGTCGTTGACGGTGATGATGTGGACCTTGAGCCCCTGAAGGCACTTCAGGAAGGCGGCCAGGTGGCAGACGATGGTCTTGCCTTCGCCGGTCTTCATTTCGGCGATCTTGCCTTCGTAAAGCACCATGCCGCCGATCAACTGGCAATCGAAGTGCCGGTGATTCTGGGCTCTGCGCGATGCCTCCCGGTGCAGGGCGAAGGCCTCGGGGAGGATGGATTGATCCGACTCGCCGGCGGCGAAGCGCTCCTTCAGCTTGGCGGTGCGGTCGCGCAGGTCCTGGCTGTGCTCCACGCGCAGCTTCTGGATCGCGGCGGGACGCTCTTCTTCGGGTAGATCGGCGGGCAGCTTGGCGATGGCCGCGGCGATGCGGGCGTCGTAGTCGCCGCGCAGGTCGCTCTCGAGCGCGTTGATTCGCGTCACAATGCGACCGTATGCCTTGAGGAGGCGATCGTTGCGCGAGCCGAATACCTTGCGAAATCCTGTCCCAACAAAAGTCATGACGCCCATGTGTGCACCCGGAAATATTCGGGAAGAATAGATTCAAAAAAAGGCCGACGGAGAAAGTTCGAATCGATGCGGAATCGCGGAAGGGATCGTGCGAGCGCGTCTATGGGCCGTAGAGACCGCCGGAGTGATAGGAGATGGAGAGCCTGCGGCGGCGGGAGGCCTTGACGGAGTCGTCGATATGGGGCGATTGCGATACCGGCATCGGCAGCGGAACGCCTTCATCGGCGGTTCGCCGGCCCAGCCAAAGGAGCAGGGCGAGGGCGAGCGTCACGGCGCCGACTGAGCCGACGGTGATGGCGGCGTCGGCCGAAGAGACGAATTGGATCGCAGCGGGGACGCGGGCGTGGCGATGGCTGACGCGATCGGCGGAGACGAGATCGACGCCGATCAGGGCCACGGCTCCGACGAGAACACCGGCCAGGCCGACGCAGCGCATCGACTTGTCGGGTATCAGGCTCGTCGGGGTGTAGGTCATGCCGATTCGTTTCAAGGTGGTTCTCGCGGCGGCCGTCGGTCGAAACATCTCAACCATCATCGACCGAAGACGCGATGATAGTCTAGCAGCCGGCTGTGACTTGGACAATGTCAGGGCTCCAGGGCTCTTAGCTCGATCCTGATGGGCCGGTGGCGACCTGACGTCTCAAAGCAGCGTCCAGAGCACGCCGGCGACGAGGCCGCCTAAGACTGGTGCGAAGAGCGCGGTGGCCCCATGCATCAGGGCGATCAGCAGAATTGCAATTCGGCGGCCTGCGGACGGCGCCGTTCGCAGCTTGACGATGCCGCCGATCGTCGCGACCTGAAGCGAGCCGCAGCCCAGCAGAATGACGACGAACATGGTGACCATGGCCAGGGTCGGTTCGCCGCCGCTCCATTTCAGAAAGAGAAAGTAGAACGGCAGGGCCGCACCAATGAACAGCCAATGCGCCGTGGCATAGGCCGTGATGGCGTACCACGGACCAAACTTCAGGCTTCCGTCATAGTGTGGACAGAGCAGCCAGAGGATCGCGGCAGAGAGCAGCGTCAGGAATACGAGCACAATGAGAATGACTGCGACGGTTAGCAGGCCGATGCCGAGCACGTCGTCGAGGTCCACCGTCAGCACCAGATTCTTGCCGGAGCGAGAGACGGCCGCCCCGACCAGGACGGGCAGACAACTCAGCGCCGTGACGGCCAACATGACGAGAATCTGAAAAGACGCGGCACGGGTGCGCTGAGGCTGGACGCTGAACGCGAAAGCGAATCGCCGGGCGTTGAAGAGGCAGACGGAAAGGGTGCGGCCGAATCGACGAAAGACGCTCATCGGTTCGGGATCATCCCAGGGCATCAACGTGATCTGGTTGGCCTTCTGAGCCGCGAAAAGCGCCTCGCGATGAAAGATCCCCCCGCACTCGGGACAGCGCCCCGAATGAACGCCGGTGAGGTTGTAGTTGCAGAGGGGGCAGTAGATTTCTTCATCCGTCGCATCACCGGGCGGCGGCGAGTTCATGTTCTGCCGGGCGATCTCAGGAACGTTTTGGCCGGGGTGCATCGCGGCGTAGCCTATGACCTCGCCGTGGAACGGGAAAGCCCGGTCACCTGGGCGGCCGGGGGCACTTGCCCGGGCATTGGCGGATGGCCATTTGCCGCGGCCAAATGACTTCACCGATACTGCTTGGACACGCCTGACCGCACATTAAGCCCTTCGCGTGAATCCCCGTTGTGGCAAATCGCATAAGCAACTGGGGAACGACCTGCGTCAGGCCGGTTCCCCCAGTGTGGAAAGTGCAACAAACGGGAGGAATGTATGTCTCGCCTAGCAGAGATTCCGCGAAGAGTAAGAACCGTGTTTCTGGCGAGCCTTGTCGCGGCCGTGACGGGCTCAACCGTTTCGGCGGACATTGTCAGCTATGCCGCCAGCAGAACAGTGACTTACACGCAGAGTTCCAACGCACAACCGACGACACCGGAGTTCTGGGGATTTGGGGCACTCGTCATCACTGACGTGCCGAACGAGATCGTCTCGGCCGACGTAAGCTTCAATCGTCCGCCCGTCACATCCTACAATTTCTACCAGGCTATCGAGACCCTTCACCAGTATTTTTCCCCATTCTACACGGGCGAATCTGCCTTCCTGGCGGACTACCCTGCCACGATTTACACCGTGACGGCGGACATTGGCGGCGGCCCGACCACTGGTGACGTATTCCTTCCGGAGGATCTCTACTGTGCTGACATTCCGCATTTCACCGGTGACACCTACGACCGCCTTCAGAACTACGACACGACACAGTCATTCACGGTGGACATCAACGGGTTCACGCCGAACCCGGGGACAAACGTCGCCTACATCATCGCGTCCGTGGTCGATCACAGTCAGCCGGGGGCCGTCCTTTCCATCACGCTGGACCCATCCGATACCTCCTTCGAGATTTCAGCCGGCCTGCTAAGTCCCGGAACCAGCTACAGCATTGGCATCTCCTATCTCAACGTGGTTGATACGCCGAATGCCGGATTCGGCAGCGCGTCATCGGGCGCGGAATTCTGGCGGAGCACCACGGCGTACTTCACAACGCTGGAAGAAATGACGCCCTGCTGCCGCGGCGACTTCAACAACGACAGCGAGTTCAACGCGCTGGACATTCAGGGATTCGTGGACGCGCTGCTGATGAACGAGACCTGCCCGTAGGGACTGACTCACCGGCTCTTGCGCTTGCGGGCCTTGGTCAGACCAGTGCGCTAACGTCGACGCCCAGGGCCCTGGCGATCTTCTTCAGGGTGCGGATGGTGGTGTGGTCGGGATTGCGCTCGATGCGGGATATCTGCGACTGGGGCAGACCGAGCTTCTCGCCGAGCTGGGCCTGGGTGAGACCGGCGGCCTCACGGGCCTTGGTGATGCGATCGGCGGCCAGTTCGAGGGCGAACTTCTCGGCGTCGACGACGCGTTCGGACTTGTCAGACAGCCGGGCCAGTGCGCTATCCAGCAAACCTGCGTCGGCGAGGCGGCGGTATTCATCGAGCGGAACGAGGACGTATGCCTCGGATGGGCCCTTCAATCGGCGTGCGGCCTTTCCAATGGGCGAGGACTTGCCCCCCCGCTTCTTGCTTGTTCGCTTCGATCCTTCGCTTACTTGTCCCCGCTTGATCCTTCGTGGCGTTTGCTTTTTGGATTTGGTCGATGACATTCCAGCACTTCTATGTAGTTGTGAGCCGGGATGAATCCGAGGACCGCTGTGCAGCCGGCAAACTCGAAGGATCGTAAGACGTATCGGCTCAGTTTCCGGTCAACGACGAGGTCTGTATCGCGGATAAGGGCTTGTGGGTTCGCCCTGATCTCGCGAAGTTTCAGGTTAAAGGCGTCTTGCTCCTGGGGCGAGCACGCCTTGAGGAACTGCACGACGTTCCAACGCAAGCCGAAGCTGAGGGGCATGTGTGACTCCATCGAGCAAAACGATAACCGAGGCGCAGCCGCGACGAGCGCGGAAGGAAGCCTCCACTATCGCTGCAAGATGGAACACACACGAATCCCCAAACCTAGTGCATGCAATAGGCAATGGATTCCCCTTCGTGTTCCACGCCCGGGGGTTCGGGCCAGCATTTTCTAATCAGAGTATATATCAAAAATGATATGTGTCAAGCGGCAATCTGACTCACCGGCTCTTGCGCTTGCGGGCCTTGCGCTTGTCCTTTTTGGTGGGCTGATA
>CAZCGF010000062.1:8265-18900 GCA_964498115.1 uncultured Planctomycetaceae bacterium
GCTGGAAGAAATGACGCCCTGCTTCCGCGGCGACTTCAACAACGACATCGAGTTCAAAGCGCTGGATATTCAGGGATTCGTGGACGCGCTGTTGATGAACGAGACCTGCCCGTAGGGACTGACTCACCGGCTTTTTCGCTTGCGGGCCTTGCGCTTGTCCTTTTTGGTGGGCTGATACTTCGGCCGGGCCGGCGATTTGAAGCTGGGCATCTTGCCGCCGCCCATGGACATCTGCGCCATCTGCGAGCCGAATTTCATCCGGTCCATCATCGACAGGCCGGCCATGTGCTTCATCATGTCCCGGGCCTGGAGGAACTGCTTGCAGAGGCCGCTGACGTCCTCGGGATCGGTGCCGCTGCCGCGGGCGATGCGGCGGCGGCGCGAGGCATCGAGGATCTTCGGGTTCGACCGTTCGCCGGGCGTCATCGACTGGACGATGGCCTTCATGCGCCCGATCTCGCCCTCGTCGATCTCCATGTCGGTGTCGCGCATCATGCCGCCGACGCCGGGGATCATCTTGAGCATGTCCTTGAGCGAGCGGCCGCCCATGACTTTTTCCATCTGGCCGATGAAGTCGTCCAGCGAGAGCTGGCCCTTCTTCATCTTGGCCTCGAGCTTGGCGGCCTCTTCGACGTCGACCTGCTGCTGGGCGTGCTCGACAAGCGAGACGATGTCGCCCATGCCGAGGATGCGACCGGCCATGCGTTCCGGATGGAACTCTTCAAGGCGGTCGAGCTTCTCGCCGACGCCGATGAACTTGACCGGCTTGGTGGTGATGCTCTTGACCGAAAGCACCGCCCCACCGCGCGTGTCGGAGTCGAACTTGGTGAAGATGACCCCGTCGAGCTCCAGACGGTCGTTGAAATGCTTGGCCGTTGTAACGGCGTCCTGGCCGGTCATCGCGTCGAGAACGAGATAGATCTGATGCGGCTGAACGGTCTGGGCGACGTTGGCCACTTCCTGCATCAACTCTTCGTCGATCGCCAAACGACCGGCGGTATCGAGGATGACCACGTCCTTGAGCTGGCGCTGGGCGAGCGTCACGCCGTTGCGGCAGACCTTGACCGGGTTCTGATGATCGCGCTCGGCGTGGACGGGGACGCCGAGTTGCTGGCCGAGGACTTCGAGTTGATCGATGGCCGCGGGTCGCTTGAGGTCGGCCGCGACGAGGAGCGGCTTCTTGCCGCGGTCCATGCAGTACTTGGCGAGCTTGCCGCAGGTCGTCGTCTTTCCGGAGCCCTGGAGGCCGGCCATCAGGATAATCGTGGGCGGACTCGCCACCCAGGGGATGCGCGAATCGACCGGGCCCATAAGGCCGATCAGCTCATCGTGGACGATCTTGACCATGACCTGCTCGGGATGCAGGGTCTTGATGACCTCAGAGCCGACGGCCTTCTCGGTTACCTGAGCGCAGAAATTCTTTGCGACGTCGAGATGGACGTCCGCCTCGAGCAGCGCGGTACGAACCTCGCGCATAATCTCGGTGATGTTTTCCTCGGTGATGCGGCCGCGGCCGCGCATCTTGCGGAAGACTTCGTTGAATCGATCAGAGAGTGCGTCAAACATAGGTCAACCATCTTAGCAAAGACTTTCGATTTCGTCGGATTGCGAGCAGGTGGCGAATTTGATTCCGACTGACACAATCCCCTGACGGCCACCCAAAGTGGAGTCCGGCTCAAGGGTCATACCATCCCCCTATTCAATAGATGAAGTGAAAACGCGGCTGGAGTCGGCAGAAGACCCTGCGAGAGCTAACTAGGGTGAAGGGGCTCTAGTTTTCACATACAATATTGTAAATGCTAAGCTTATGCGCATGCATCTGCCATTCTGGCACGATTGTGGATTTTTACACGGAAAGCTCCAAAACGCCTGTGTTTTGTGCCCCTTTACCTCCATCCCCAGCGACAGGCGGCACTTGTAGACGGAGCGTTTGTGACATTTTTTAACTAGTTGTCTGTACGGAGGTTACAGATATTTTGACCCGTCTCAGAGTTTCGTTGACACTGCCGAATGCGTGTGATAGAGTCCCAATCGTCGATGGTATTCTTGTACGTCGGCCCCAATTTGAAGGCATTCGCCACGAATACGGCTGTTTAGCCGTGGCGCTCCTCCGGATCGAAACTCGGTTTTGATCCGGAGGTTATTTTTTGGGGACAGGTCGATCACTCGGTCCGCGCGAGCTCACCTATTTATCAAACCCCGGCATCCCCCGCCTTGAAGCCATCCTCATACACACGCTATCGTGACGCCCACTGCGATGACGGACACGACAACTGCTGCCCGAGGGATCTTTGCCGGCCGGGTCTTGAGCCGGCGCACGCTGTGTGACGAGCACTTCGAGCTGGCCATCTCTTTCGATCATTTTCCCGACGCGGCGCCGGGTCAATTCGTCCAGGTCCTGTGCCGTGACCCCTCGCCCGCTGCCGGCGACGTCGCATCCGCAATGCTGCGCCGGCCGTTCAGCATCGGCGGAATGAGACGCGACTCGACGACGGTTGAGATCGACCTGTTGGGCCGGGTGGTCGGGCCGGGAACAGCGTGGCTCGACGGTCGCAAACCGGGCGACGCCATCAGCGTGCTCGGTCCGCTCGGACGGCCCTTTATGGTGCCAACGCCTTCGCACCAGGCGCTTCTCGTCGCGGGCGGAATCGGACTGCCGCCGATCCGCTGGCAGGCGGAAATCCTTAGAAAAAACGGCGTTTCGTGCCACGCGATCTTCGGCGCAAGAGAGCGTCGATTTGTCCCGCTGAGCCTCAGCATCGCTCCGACAAACGACGGCGAGATGACCTTATGCTCGGAAGAATTCGGGCGGCTCGGCGTGCCGCTTGCCGTTACGACCGACGACGGTTCCATCGGTCTGCGCGGGCAGGTGACCCATGCGATGGAGCGATTTTTTTCCCGCGTCGGTCAGTCGACTCCCGTGGTCGTCTTCGCATGCGGTCCCAATCCGATGTTGCGCGCGGTAGGGTCGATGTGCACCGACCGGGGCGTGCCATGCGAACTGGCGATGGAGCGCGTGATGGCCTGCGGCATGGGAACGTGTCAGTCGTGCGTCGTTCCCGTGATGGACCCGGCGCGGAAGGACGGATGGCGGTATGCGCTGTGCTGCACGGAGGGACCGGTCTTTGCGGCGGACGCGGTGAAGTGGAATTAGTCGGCAACCATGCCGCGCATCGCCCGAAAGAAGGGATGAGATGGGTGTCGACCCGAAAAATTTCATTCCAAGAGGGAAAAAATTTCGAGCGGGTCGTCCAAAAAATGGTCGGGACCGGCGCTTTTGAGGAAAATTTTTTCCTGAAACCCCCAGGTCACGCTGACGGCGGTCATCCCGGCGTTACGCGCGGTCTGAATGTCCACGATGGAGTCGCCGACGAGCATGATATTCGCGGGGTCCATGCCGAATGTACCCGCGATGGACAGCGCGGCTTGTGGCGACGGTTTCTTTTCCGCTTCGGTGAGGTAACCGCGTACTTCGACGAAGAATTTTTCCATTCCCAACTCGCTGACAACGCGCTGCGTCAACTCGTGCGGCTTATTGGAAAGCACGGCGAGCGGAGCACCCCGCGCTTTCAGTAAGTCAAGCATTTTCAATATGTTGCCGTACGGCCTCGTTTTCGCGACACAGCGTGCGCGATATTGGTCCGCCGCCATTGAAATGAATTTTTGAAGCATCACGTCGTCGGCATCCGGCCATGCGCGGCGACACAACGCGGGCAGCCCATCACCGACCCAGTCGCGCACGTTTTTGCGATCGACTTGCGATCCGCCGACGGCTTTCAGTGATGCATTAAGAGCGTCGGTCAGGTCGTCGAGGGAATCGACGAGCGTACCGTCGAGATCAAAGATAATCGCGCGCAATCGGCTCAAGTTCGTCGCCTCCCGACCTCCCCCGGAACGGATTCTGTCATGAGTTTCGCCCGTGCGCGCCGAAAAAACAATTATGGTCGCACGGAAAGTTTTTTGTTGACAAGGATTGTGGCGACTCTAGACTTTCTAACATTACATGAAAGGAGGTGACGCTGATGGCTAAGCGCAAGAAGAAAGCTGCTACGAAGAAGAAGGCTACCAAGAAGAAGCGGAAGAAGTAGTAGCCAACAGCCACCAAGCATGGGTTCCTAAAGCGGTCTCGCCAAAGTGAGACAACGACTTCGGAACCCGGGCCTTCGCTGAAGCGAGGGCTTACAAACCTAATGGAAGGTGCTCTTGCCACGGCGGCACCTTCCATATTTTTTTGCGCCGAACTCGCCGCAGCCCCCGCCCCCCTCTTCCTCACTTCCCTTTCGATGGCATTTGAGCTTATCATTCCTGAGTCGCCCCCGTGTTTGGGCGGGCTGAAGGATCGCCATCGGCAATGGAATGCATCGCCATCATCAATCAGAAGGGCGGAGTCGGTAAGACTTCCACGACCGTCAACCTCGGCGCGGCCTTGGCCGAGCGGGGTCAGCGCGTCCTGCTCATTGACCTCGACCCCCAGGGCCATCTGACGACTCATCTGGGACTAGACGGCGAAGCGAAGGGCGCGGGCATCTACGAAGTTCTCACCGCCGACCTGCCGCTTGCTTCCGCGATCCATCCCCGATCTCCCAATATTTCAATCGTCCCGGCGCAGATCGATCTGGCCGCGGCCGAAATGGAACTGGTGAGCGTCGTCGGTCGTGAAGTGATCCTGCGCGACCTGATCTACGGCACTGCGTGGCCGTTCGACATTGCCCTGATCGACTGCCCCCCATCGCTCGGCGTGTTGACGCTTAATGCCCTCGCAGCATCGACGCGCGTCCTCGTTCCGCTTCAACCCCACTTTCTCGCGCTGCAAGGCGTCGGCAAGCTGCTCGAAACGGTCAGCCTCGTCTCGCGAAGGATCAATCCCGGCCTGACAGTCGCCGGCATGGTCATCACCATGTACGAGACGGGCACGCGTCTGTCGGGTGAAGTGATCGACGACTTGTCGGCCTTTTTGGAGTCGGCCAGGAATACGCCGGTCCCGTGGAGCGCCGCCAAGGTCTTTGAAGCGAAGATCCGCCGCAATGTGAAGCTCGCGGAATCGCCGAGCTACGGACAGTCCATCTTTGAATATGCGCCCCGGAGCAACGGCGCGATCGACTACCTGGCGCTGGCAGAAGAGCTCGCGGTGATGCTTGCGGGTGGAGACGTGGCCGATCCAGCGGACGAAACCTCGGCCACGCAAAATGCCCAGGCCGCCGTCGCGGATTATCGAGCCATGCCAAAGGCGCCGACGACGGCCGCTGACAAGTTGCCCACGGAAGCAGTCCGCTGACGAGTCCTCATCAACGTGGGACGGAAATGGCACCCACCACACCGCCAGAGCGTGGCCAGGCAAGTCGCATTGATTTTAGAACACTCGTCTGGGCGCTTTGCCTAATCAGTGCCTTCATCGCGACTCATACCCCCCCTCCCGAAAAACCGGCCCCGATGATCCTGAACGATAAGTTCCTGCATTTCATGGGGTTCTGCGCGATCGGCGTCGTCACCATCTGGCGGATCGTCGGCCCGGCGCAGCGTGTTTCCCTTGCAGTTCTCGCAGGCTGGCTGGCGTTTCTTTGGGCGTACGCGGCTTTCGACGAGATTACCCAGCAACTCGTCGGACGCGACTGTGAGCTGGGCGACTGGATGGCCGACGCCATGGGGGCCATTGTGGGGATCGGCATTTGCATCATGAGTGCCTGGTTTCGACGGGCAGAGACAGCATGAGCCGACGATTCGGAATGAACAGGACCCTCCGATGCATCGGGCATTGGTCGCGACTTGGTAGCCTCCTGGTGACGTTTGTCATCGGCGCCGGTTGCGAAGAGAACTCCGGCGCTGCCCGATCGAGGATTGAGCCGACTCGCATCCTGTTTGTCGGCGAGGGTAAGGATGTCGCATCGTGGCGCGTGATTGAGGCGACGGCCAAGGCATTCGCAGAGTCTCATTCTCACGTCAGCGTGGATGCGGTCGCGCCCTCTGTGAGCTCTCCCGCGGGCCAGCAGGAAATCCTCCGCAACCTGGCGGACAAGGATATTGACGCGATCTGCATTTTTCCAACCCAACCCGAGGCGCTGGTGACGATCGTCTCGGAGATCGCCAACAGCGGAATACCGATTGTCGTCGTCGGCCGCGATGTCATCGGGTCGCGACGCAGCGCTTACTGCGGACCTTCGGAATCTGAACTCGGCGAAGCGACGGTCACGGCCTGCGGGATGGTCCTCGAGAAACGGTCGAAAACGTTGATGCTGCTCCACGCGTCAAAGGCTGATGAGCGGCAGGGCTTCAGGTATCGCGGCTTTCAGCACGAGCTCCCCATGGCCGGCGGGGTACACGTGGTTCGAGAGGTCGATTGCGGAGGCGATCCGGTGGAGGCTGTGCGACTGGCCAAGTCGGAATCGAGGAAGTACCCCCGAATCGGTTGCTGGGCCTTACTCGACGACTGGCCGCTTCGGTCGTTGCCGCCGCACGAGAGGCTCTTCGGACTTGGCATCACCATGGTCGTTTGCGATGCGGACCCATCGCTGTGGCCGCGCATGGAGGACGGACAGATTCAGGCCATGGTCGGGTACGACCTGCGCGAGGCAATTCGCGCCGGACTGTCGATCGCCCTGCGACTGACCATGCCGGATGACCGGAGATTCGTCACAGACGTTCACATCAAGGCGGAAGTGTTTACCGAGGCGAACATGGCGCAGCTCAAGGCGAGATGGGCGCTCTGGGAACAGGGCGAACGATCGCCCCAGAAGTGAGGAACGGACGCCGGCTACCGCGAACCGAGAAAGAAAGTCCCGAAGGTACGCAGCATGACGATCAAGTCCAGCTCAAGGGATGTGTGCTTCATGTAGTACAGATCGAGCTGGAGCTTTCGCCGCGCATCCGCGATCGTCGAACCGTAGGGATAATTAATCTGTGCCCAGCCGGTCAGGCCGGGCTTAATGAGGTGGCGCTCTTCGTAGTAGGGAATGATCGTCGAAAGCGGACCGACGAACTCTGGCCGCTCGGGTCTCGGGCCGACCAGCGACATATCGCCTTTGATGATGTTCCAGAGCTGGGGTAATTCGTCGAGCCGCATGCAGCGCAGGACGCGGCCCAATCGCGTGACGCGCGGGTCATTTTCCGTTGCCCATGTTGATCCGCCGGCCTCGGCGTCGGGAACCATCGTTCGGAACTTAAAGAGCGTAAACGTTCGTCCACCCTGGCCGACGCGCGTCTGGGCGTAGAAGACCGGGCCCCTGCTCGAAATGCGAGCAGCCAGCGCGATGAGCAGCATCAACGGAAGCGCCGCGATCAGGGCGGCCGCGGCAATGATGAAATCGAGCAGCCGCTTGACGATGGAGTGTTCCTGCCGGTGACCCTTCAAGTCGGCCGCGAGGAACCACTGGGGCGTGATGTGCGAAACAGGGACTTCACCATAGGTGGACTCGTAAAACGTCGACTCGTCGGTCACGCGGCATCCGAGGTGCAGACCCGCCAGCGCCGTCCGCTGAAACTTCGGGTTTCTCATCACCGTCTCGGCGACGACGATCTCAGCCACGTCGTGTTCGCGGCAGATGCGGTCGATGTCGTCCACCTGGCCGACGACCGGGATATCGCAGACGCCGCTTGGGCTCGCGCCGCTTCGGTCGGTGTTCACGACGCCGACCAGTCGATAGCCGGGCACCGATCCGCGCCTGACCGAGCGGATGATCGAGCCGGTCAGTGGGCCCTGCCCGATGACGAGCAGGCCCCGTCGAACGTCAAGCACCGCCGCATGGCAAAGGAGTCGGACACCGGACCCGGTGAGCAGAAACACGAAGGTTCCACACGCGGCGGCTCTGCGGCTGAGATTCGAATACATGAACAAGTGCAGGACCAGCCAGGTGCCGAGCATCGCGAAGGTGACCGTGATGAGGCACCGCACGACGATTCGAGATCGGACCCAGAGGGTGCTGGGCTCGTAGAGGCCGACCATGCTTCCCGCCAGGATGACGGAAATCGCAAGGACCACGTTGCCCACCCAAAGCTGATAATGTGCAAGCAAGTTGGAAGGCTCGCCCCACCAGACAAACAAGCTGTCGCCCAGAATCGTTCCACCGCAAACCAGCGCCATGTCCAGGAGCATCCACACGATGCGCGGAAGGCTAAGCAGGCAGCCGCCCAATAGCGCGCGGCGAGACGGTCTCGATCTCGGCTCGGCGACGCGCGCCGGCGCCTGAGCGCGGCGAAATTCCATGCTCGCTGCCAGATCAAATGGGAATGCGTTATGAGTCGTCACTTTGAGAGTTCCCCGACGGCCTTAGATTCTTGTAATGTCGTATCGGACTCCTCATGCCGCTCCGTGAGGCTGGAATGAAGTTTGCTTGCCGCGAATGGAGTTGGGGATGATTCGGGGCAGTTCGACCCGCGCAATTGTTGCCGAGACCTGTCGCAACTCGCCGACTTTTATCAATTTGGCATCGGGGACGCGCGGGAATCGGGCCATCGGGCGGCCGTTCGCCACTTTGACGCCGATATGCAATGGAGAAACCTCGCCCAATTCGGCGGGGCACCTGCTGTCACGAACAGGAAGGCGCACGGAATGTCGCTTCAATCTGCGCGAAAAGCGGTCCGCATTGGCCGGCACGCAGCGAGTACGTGTCTGGCGATTGCGTTCCTTTTCGCCGGCGGCTGCGCAAGACCCGAGCAGGAATGCAGCGCGCCGCCGCTGGAGACGACGGCCGTCATGCCGGCCGACCTGGGCATTTCGGCGGACTCGGTTCAGTTGCCGGGGGAACATCCGCTGGATGCCACGCGCACAGTCGGACGATTTCCCGCGGGCCTTTCGGTCGCGCGGGTCGTCGCGATCGTTCAGGATTCCGGTGCCGGACGACGGCTCCGCCCGGGCGACATGCCGGTGGAGCGCGCCGCGTACTGGAACCAGGTGATGGACACGCTCCCGCCCATCCGCGAAGTGACGCAACTGCGCGATCTGGGCATCGACCCCCGCGGCGTCGAATACGGCGCGTTCCTCCGCGAGTCATCGAACATCAACTGCAATCTATGTCTGATCTACGGCCAGACCGAGGACGAATCCGGAGAGACCAGCCTTGTCGGGGCGCTGTGGGATGTCAAGAAGCGACAGCCGATCGCGGCCTATCGGGTGCCGATCGTGGTCGATGCAGCCTCCATCGAGGATGAAGACGACCCCGACGACCTGCGGCTGGCCTGGCAAACCGCCGAGGCGCAGGCCGAGCTGGACATGCGCAACCTCGTACGCGATTCCCTGTGGGGGCTCGTCGAATTTGATACCGCCGACACCACGACGCAGCCGAGTCCCTGGCGTGACGAAGACCGGATCCTGCCGCGCGACCAGAATCCCTTCCGACGCCTGGAAGAACTTCTGAAGGACAAGAAGTAAGCGATGATCCTTCGGGCAGACCCCACAACGGGCGTCGCGACGCCTCTTTCCAGTGAACCGCTGATCAACGCGATTCATCGCCGGCTGATGGATTTCCTTCTCATCGGCCTGACATTTTTTCTTGTGTACGCCTGTTTCGTGCCGTTCGATTTCTCAGCGCCCCTCGACCGCGGCAACGACGCATACTGGTTCATGGGCCTGCGGCTCCGACCGATCAACCTGCCCGACATCTTCGCCAACATCTCGATCTACGTGCCGCTGGGCGTGCTGGCAGGCGCGGTCCTGCGGCGGCGCGGAATGAGCCGAATCACCACGATTCTGGTTCTCCCCTTCTGTGGCGCAGCCCTGAGCCTGGCGGTGGAATATGGGCAGCACTTCGTGCGATCGCGCGTGCCCTCCTGGGTGGATGTGTCATCGAACGTGCTGGGCATTTCGGTGGGCGCAGCGCTCACCATCATTTTCGAGGCATGGATTCGACGGAGAGTCGCGGGAGCGATCGAAGAAGCGAGACGACACTGGTGGCAGGCCGTCTGCCGCATCGCGGTGTGTGCCGTGCTGATTGTCTCGCTACGACCCTACGACGTCGTCGTCGATTGCTACCACACGGCGGCCGAGGTGTATCGTCACGGCTCGGTCGATCCGACCCACCATTGGCAGTCGCTTGCCGACCCGTCGGGCGAGAGAGCGTGGAACCCGGCCGTCTGGACGCGGGGACAATGGGAGTACGCGCTGGACGTCACGATGGACGTCGCGACCTATGCCGTCATCGCCGCGATGGTGGTGCTGGGCCAATACCGCAATCGCCGAAGCGGCGCCGGCCTGCTCCTTTGGTCGGGATTCGTCACCGTCTCGCTTGCCGCCATGGTGACGGTTGTTCGCATCTTTCTGATCTCATACGGCCTCGACACCGCGCACTTCTTCGCCAGCTTGATTGGGTGGCCCATCGGGGGCGCGGTCGGATTCATAATCGCGCATCGGCGATTCAGGACGGCGGCGGGTCAGACCACGAATCGACCGGCATGGTGCGCGGCCGCTGTCTGTGCAATGCTGGTTGTGGCGGCGTACGAGCTCGTTCCGTTCGATCTTGCACCGAACGGTGCTTCCAACTCGAGCCGGCCCTGTCTCTTTCCATTCTTCGCCCACTTTCACAGCCGCCCCAACGTCGCGCTTTTCGACATCAGCGGTGATCTGCTGCGATACGCATTCTTCGGCGCAGGTCTGGCGGTCATCCTATGGGCGCGATTCGGCATCGGCGGATTGTCCGCACAAGACCC
>CAZCGF010000063.1:0-18738 GCA_964498115.1 uncultured Planctomycetaceae bacterium
ATGCACCATGACGCCATGACCCTTCGCGTCGATGCGAATTCGCAGGCGGTCGCAAAGTTGATTGAGTCTCGACTTCCGGAGCTGCGCGACGCCCTGGCGTCGCACGGCATTCGCGTCGAGCGATCTGAAGTGGTCGTTACCCGATCAGCGTCGCTTGATAATCAGTCGCAATCGCAAAGCGACCAGCAATCGTCGACTTCCAATCAGCAGCCGGGTCACGGCCAGTTCAACGAGTCCCGCTCGTCGTGGGCGGAAGGCCATCGCTTCGGCGCCCCGGGACAGGACGGCTCGTCGGGTCGTGACGAGCGTTCCCATTCAGGGGGTTCGGATGAAATCGACGCAAATGTGGTCAGTGCATCGCGGATCGATGGGAATGAGTCGAAGTCGATCGCGGAATACTGGATTGATCTGGTCGCCTGAGAACGAACATTAGGATGCTCATCAGCGCGCTCCCACGCGAGGCGCATTTGGAGAGTCAATCATGCAAACGCAGGCAATACAACCGAGTTCCAGAGTTTCGGCCCAGGAACAGACGACCCGGGGCTTTCAGGATCTTAACAGCGAGGACTTCTTCGCCCTGATGATCGCCGAGCTTCAGTCTCAGGATCCGCTCAAGCCGACCGACAATCAGCAGTTGCTGAATCAGATGGCGACGATTAGAGAAATGGAGCAGTCCGCCAATCTGAACAAGACGCTTACAGCGCTTGCAGGCGAACAGCGCTTCGGCGCGACAGCCGGACTGATTGGTCATTACGTCTTTGGAACGGCGACGGACAGCGGGGGTAATCCCGTTGATATCGACGGAGTCGTAACCGGCGTCAAGTTTGACAAGTCCGGCAACGCAATTCTGGAACTGCACAACGGCAAACTTCTGCCGGCCGGAAAGGTTGAGCTTGTCACCCTCCTTGAAAACCTGCCGGACGACATACTCAATCGTCTTGGCCTCCAAAAAGGGCAGACCCCAGGCAAGACAACCAGTCCAACTCAGTCGGCTGCCGGGACGACGCCGGCTACGGGTCAATCAAAGTCCACTGAGGATTGGTCCGGCGGCGTCGCAGAGACGCTGGATCATGCTGCGGGCGTCCTAAACGCGCTCTTTGCGCCAGGCGTCAGCGTCGGGGTCTGATCAATAGATTCGGTAGCTAGTCGGACGGATCGATAGAGTTTTGAATCTCTCGCCACAGAGATGGAGATAAATCGAGATGGGGCTTACATCAGCACTTTTCACCGGACTCTCAGGACTCAACAGCAGCCAGTTCCAGCTTGATGTCATCGGCGACAACATCGCCAACATCAACACAACGGGCTTCAAGGGTTCGCGCACGCTGTTCCAGACACAGTTTGCCCGTACGCTGTCGGCCGGCACCAAGCCGAACGGCACTCAAGGTGGCACGAATCCCTCCCAGGTGGGACTCGGCTCCACGGTCGGCGCGATTCAGCGATCGTTTACGGCCGGTTCCATAGAGACGACCGGGATCGCCAGCGACCTGGCGATCGAGGGCAACGGATTCTTCGTGCTCCGGACTCCGGAGAACGAAAGCGTCTTTACCCGCGACGGCACCTTTTCGCTCAGTGCGGACAATCGCCTGATCTCGACAGATGGATTCTTCATCCAGGGCTTTGGCGTCAACGATCGATTTGAGTTGATCCCCGGCGCGGTCACCGACGTAAGGATTCCCATCGGTTCACTGACAACCGCCAAGGCGACCGACGCAGCCCAGCTCGACGGAACGCTCGATTCCACGGGCGATGTTGCGACCCAGGGGACGATCCTCCAGTCACAGGTGCTTCACGACGCCGCGAACAACCCCATCACCGGGGCGACCTTGCTGACCGAAGTGAAGAACCCTGGCGGTGCCGCGTTCTTCGTGAACGGAAACGTGGTCTCAATCAATGGAATCAAGCGCGGCGGACGCGACATTCCGGCCGAGCAGTTCGTTGTGGGAACGACCGGCACCACAGTAACGGACTTCCTCAACTGGCTTGATGCGGCCAGCGGAATTGATACCACCGTGGGCGTCGCGGGAACACCCGGCGTCGGCGTGACGGCTGACGGCCGATTGGAGATCCGCGGAAACGCAGGAACGGAAAATGCGCTGTCCATTCAGCCGGGCACGCTCCTGAGCAACGGCGGGACCGGTGTGCCGTTCACGTTCAACGAAACCCAGGCGGCAAACGGCGAAAGCGCGACGACCACCTTCATCGTATACGACTCGCTGGGTTCGCCGATCTCGGTAAACCTGACCATGGTGCTTGAGACTCGAACAACGGCCAGCAGCTCATGGCGGTTCTACGCGACGGCCGCGGACGATACCGACGTGACCTTTGACATCGGCACGGGGGTTCTCAACTTCGACGAGAACGGGCAGTTCGTCGATGCGCCGCAGAACGGCATCGTGATTGACCGCGTCGGCAGTGGAGCGACTGATCCGCTGACGATCGCCCTCGACTTCGCCAGGCTCAGCGGGCTCAATGCTCGCGACTCTGAATTGGTGATGAGTTTCCAGACAGGCTTCGCGACGGGCACCCTGATTGACTACAGCATTGGTCAGGACGGCGTCGTGACCGGAACGTTTACAAACGGACTGAATCAGACCATTGGTCAGATCGCCCTGGCCACCTTCGCCAATCCGGCGGGCCTGCTGTCGCGATCCAACAACGTGTACTTCGTCGGGCCCAACAGCGGCGAGGCCCGGATCACGCCTCCGCTGGTTCTCGGCGCGGGCAAGATTTCCGCCGGCGCGCTGGAACTGTCCAACGTCGATCTGTCCCGCGAATTCGTGAATCTGATTACGTCTTCCACGGCGTTTTCCGCGGCGAGCCGAGTCATCTCTACTTCCGACACGCTGCTTCAGGAGCTGTTGCTTCTGGCTCGACGGTAATCCTGGGTAAACAGTCCATGGTCGGCGGGATGTGAGCGCATGATTGTCGTGACGAAACTCAGAGGCGACCACCTGGTCGTCAATGCTGAGTTGATCAAATTCATCGAGACGACACCGGATACCATGATCACCCTGGTCAATGGCGAGCACTTGATCGTCCGGGAGTCCGTCGAAGAGGTGGTGATGCGCGCTGTGGCGTACGGGCGCAGTATTCGCCCGTTCTCGCATTAGGCCGTCCGGTTCCAGTGGGGCGCGGACAGTCGGCAGCATTTGCGCACCGGTCGGCGGAATCGTTCGAGATCGCACTCTCAGACACCGCCATGAGGCTGGAGCCGGCGCAGAATTCGACCGATAAGACAATAGACTCTTATCCTGAAATCCTCGCGCGCCCTCGCGCGAGGCGAGTGAAGGCATGGCCAAAGAAGAACCAAAACCCGCGGAAGCCCCCGAATCTCAGGACGCGCCGATCGCGCCGAAGAAAAAGGGCAAGTTCGGCCTGATCGGTCTGGTTGGCGGTCTGATGATTGTCGAAGGCGCCGGAATCTTCATCGTGATGAAGATGGTGGGCAGCGATCCCGATCCGACCGTCGGCATGGAACAGGCCCTCGTCCCGACGACCAAGCCCTGGGCCGAGAGCCAGGAAATTCCGGTGGCGAAGGTCCGCGTGCTCAACAGCAGCGGCTCGCGGGCCATGCTCTACAACGTTCGCGTCGTCGTCCGCGTACACAATGAAAACGTCGAACGCGTGGACGAATTCATCAAGGGCCGCGCCGGCACCGTTGAAGACACCATCGGTCGGGTCATTCGAAGCGCCGACGAGCGCCACCTCGGTGAGCCCGGTCTGGAGACGCTGAAGCGCCAGGTTCGTCATGAACTGGGCAAGCTTCTGGGTGACGACTCGCTGATCGAACAGGTTTTGATACCTGACTGCATGCCGATGCCGACCGGCTTCTAGGCCGAGTCCGCCGCTCGCGGGCGGGCAATCGTGCAATCGGGTCAATCGCTGCAAGGCATGGATGCCGCGTGCTGCCACGGAAGGTAGGAATGTATGTCCGGCGAAGCGCCCGACCAACCCAAAGACCTCTCGCAAGCCGAAATCGACACGGCGATGAATCAGGCCGCAAACGATGCATCGACGGCAGGTGCGCCCAGGGATGACAAAGCGCCAACCCCGGCGGCCGATGCCGAAGCATCACCCAGGCAGCCGGATGACTCGTCGCAGCCTGAAGTGGTCGCGGCGGACGTCACGACTGTCGACCCAGCGACCGACGCTGAGACGCCGACCGCCGAGCCTTTGAAACTCGACGCCTCGGGTCGTCCGATTGACGATGTGGCTGTGGGTGCTGCCGCGGCTTCGCGGTCCGCTCCATTGCCGCCCCCACCTGCGAACAGTGTTCCCCTGGAGCTGCCCGACTTTGGACGAGGCGGCGCCGTCGCCGACGAAAAGGGCCTCGATCTGCTCAATGACGTCGCTCTGAATCTCAAGATCGAGCTGGGCCGCTCGTCCATGTGCATCGAGGACGTGCTCAAGCTGGGCGAGGGGTCCATCGTCGAGCTGGACAAGCTCGCCGGAGACCCGGTCGACGTCTTTGTGAACGAGCGGCTCATCGCCCGCGGCGAGGTGCTGGTGCTCAACGATAATTTCTGCGTGCGCGTCAGCGAGATTGTCTCGAATGAGGAAGAGGTGACGGCGTGAGGGTCGATGGCCGCGGTGCGCGGACGCGCATCCTTGCATCCGCAATGCTGGTCATCGCCGTGACATCGGTCGCGCAAGGCGATCCGATGGAAAGCGCCGAAGCAAAGGCCACCGAGACGCGGACAGTGCCCCGGCCGATGGCCGAGACAACGAAACTGCCGCCCACGGCCGAGATAGCTCCGGAAACTCACGGTCGCCAAGTCGATCCCGCACCCATTAATGCAGTAATATCCGACGACGCGGATGAATTGATCCGACGTCCGTCACGATCGAAGCCCGCTTCGACAGCCCGCCGCGCCGACAGCATGTTCAGCTCGTTGGGCGGTTCCGTCATCCTCCCGATGATGATCGTCGTGGGGACAATCTGCGGTTCGGCATATTTCTTTCGCAGACTGGTCAACCCCGGACACAAGCCCGGCGCCGACAACGCGATCAAGGTCCTCTCCCGACAGTATCTGTCCAGCAAACAGTGTTTGTGCCTCGTTCGCCTCGGCGGGCGTCTCGTGCTGCTCGGTGTCACGCCGGATCGAATCAGCGCCGTCGCTCACATCGACGACCCCGAAGAAGTCGCTGGCATCATGGGCGATGTAAGTCGAGCCGGAGGAGGTACCTTCTCGGCGGCCTTGGCAGCCTTTGCGGGTCGTCGCACGGGAGTTGATGCCGACGGCGGAGGCAATGCCGCCGAGTCGGCCGACCTCATTCTTCCGGGAAAACTGTTCGAAACGCGATCAAACGTACGTGATGTCCTCGGGCGAGTCCGCGCCCTCTCGAAACGCGGAATACCGGCGGAGCCGGTTTAAGCATGCAGCAAGCGCCGGTGGCCCTTCGCGGCCGGCGCGGGCGGCTCAGCGCAAAGGAGTTGCGCGTTGTTGTTCGGATGCAGGAAGTCACTGCTCGTCGGCTTCGTCGCTGCGATTCTTTTCGCGCTGACGACAGCTGCGCCGGCATCGGCGCAGGCACTGACGAATTCGTCTGCGTCTCTCGATAATCCCCTGGGCATCCCCGACGTCAGCCAGGTGGCGCCGGTCGCCACGGACGCCAAGGGTGTGACCGCATCGCTCCGCATCCTGGTCCTGCTGACAATTCTCACGGTCGCGCCGTCCATCCTGATCATGATGACCAGCTTCACGCGGATCGTGGTCGTCCTCGCGCTGCTTCGGCAGGCCATCGGCACGCAGCAGCTTCCGCCGGGACAGGTCCTGGTGGGGCTCGCCATGATCATGACCATGCTCATCATGGCGCCGACGTGGCAGCGGATGAAAACGACCGCGGTCGATCCCTATCTCAACGGAGACCTGAGTCAGGCGTCGGCCTTTGAGCTCGGCGCCAAACCACTGCGCGAGTTTATGTTTCGACAAATCGAGGCGGCCGGCAACGAGGAGAACGTCTACACCTTTCACGAATACGTCGAGGGTCCCGTGGCCCCCGGTGTCGAGTTGAAAAAAAGCTCGATCGGTCTAACGACGCTCGTGCCCGCATTTGTGCTCAGCGAGCTGAAGACCTCGTTCGTCATGGGCTTTCGCATCTATCTGCCGTTCCTGGTGATCGACATGGTCATCGCTTCCATCCTGATCAGCATGGGCATGATGATGCTCCCGCCCGTGCTGATCTCACTCCCATTCAAACTCATGCTGTTCGTGCTGGCCGATGGTTGGGGTCTGGTCGTCGGCTCGCTTCTGGCCAGCTTCGGAGGGTCGTAATGTCCACGAATACTGCGATTGACCTGAGCTACGATGCCCTCGTTCTGGCACTGTTTCTCGCCGGTCCCATCATGGCGATCG
Organism: uncultured Planctomycetaceae bacterium; assembly: GCA_964498115.1. Classification (GTDB taxonomy): domain Bacteria; phylum Planctomycetota; class Phycisphaerae; order UBA1845; family UTPLA1; genus UTPLA1. Next base: position 6,360 of record CAZCGF010000063.1, read on the forward strand.
GCATGGTCGTCGGATTGGGAATCAGCATTTTCCAGGCGGTGACCCAGTTGCAGGAGCAGACGCTGAGCTTCGTTCCCAAGATCGTGGCCATGGGTCTTGCCGCGGCGTTCTTCATTCCCTGGCTCACCACACGCATGGTGGAATACACCCAGCGGCTCTGGGGCGAGGGGATGTGGTCGCCCTAGTCTGTGCTGCGTCAAAGCTTGATTGAGCCTCATGCATTTGCCGGCGGCCAGTTAATGGGAATGCCGGCGCTGTGAGCGGGAGATGATGATTCGTCGTGGAACTGCTTCGGTTTGAATTGCTGCTGCCGAGTTTTGCGCTGGTCCTGGCGCGCGTCGCCGGGCTTGTGCTCGCCGTGCCGATGCTGTCCAGCGCCCAGATTCCGCGCACCCTCATGGCCGGCCTGGTTGTCATCATGTCGCTCATGGTCTTTCCGGCGGTCGCTCCCGTATTGCCGCACTCCCTGACCATCGGCCAATCGGTGGCGGGCATGGCTACCGAGTTCATCATCGGGGAGATCCTCGGACTCGCGGCCGGTACCGTGTTCTTCGCCGCGCAGATTGCCGGCCAGCTCGTCAGCCATCAATCCGGGCTTTCGCTCGGCCAGGTGTTCAATCCGCTGTTCGAAGAGCAGAGCACGGTCATCGACCAGCTCTGGTTCTTCGCGACGATGATCTTGTTCTTCATGCTACGGGGTCATCTCGCGGTCGTTCAGGCCCTGCTCGACAGCTTTCGACAGGTACCTCCCCTCATGCTTCAGGCCGACGGCGCCCTCGGCGAGTTCGCCATGTCAGTTTGCTCGACGACCTTTCAATTGGCCCTGCGGCTTGCCGGGCCTGCGGTCCTTGCGCTCATGCTGACATCTCTCATCATGGGTTTTCTGACTAAGACGATGCCGCAGCTCAATATCTTCTCCGTCGGCTTCAGCCTGAAAATCGTCGTTGCCTTTCTGGTCGTCGCTGTCTCCATCTCGCACAGCGGCGGACTCATCGCCTCCGGAGTTGAGGACAGCCTCGACGACCTCGGCGAATTGATGCAGACCATGTCGGAAAGGGTGATCCATGCCGGGTGACGCGGGAGACAAAACGGAAGCCCCGACGCCGCGGCGGCGAGAAGAGGCCCGCAAGAAGGGGCAGATTGCCCGCAGCCAGGACTTGTCGTCGTCCATCCTGCTTCTTGGCGGGATGGTCTGCCTGCGCTGGTTCGGTCCTCGCCTGATCGAATCTCTGACTGGATCACTTCGCCACTACATGGAAATGAGCGATGCACGCGAGGCGATGCACATTGATGTGGTCCCCATGACCCTTTCGCTGGCAGCCGGAGTCATCGGTGCCGCGGGGCCGATCATGGTCGGCCTGCTGCTGCTTTCAGTGGCCTCGCATCTGGTGCAGGTGGGCTTCGTCATGACGACGGACCCGCTCACGCCGAATCTGAACAAGCTCAACCCGGTAAACGGCTTCCAGCGGCTTCTGAGCATGCGAACGATCGTCCAGCTGGCGATGAACATGCTGAAGCTGACCTTCGTCGGATTGGTCGGTTATGTGATCATCGCCGAGCGCATCGGCAAGGTCTTTCTGGCGATGGAGGTCGGCGGCTGGGCCCAGTTGGCGCTGATGGCCCAGATTCTCTATGAGATCGGCCTCATCCTCGCAGTCGTTCTGTTCGTCCTGGCGCTGACTGACTATGTCTGGCAGCGATGGCGGCACGAGCAGGACATCAAAATGACCAAGGAGGAAGTAAAAGAGGAACTTCGCCGCATGGAGGGCGATCCCGTCATCAAGCAGCGCCGCCGTAAGATGCAATTGGCCGCGGCGTTGATGCACATTCGTAAGAATGTCCCCAAGGCGGATGTGATCGTCACCAATCCGACCGAGCTTGCGATCGCCATCAAATACGATTCGGACGCGATGGTCGCCCCGCGTGTGATTGCGAAGGGGCAGGATTACCTGGCTGCGAAGATCCGTCAGATCGCCGTTCAGCACGGCATTCCGATCGTGGAGCGCAAGCCGCTGGCACAAGCTCTGTTCAAGACCGTCGAAGTTGGACAGGAAGTTCCCGAGCAGTTTTACAAGGCCATCGCCGAAATTCTGGCCTACGTCTATGAATTGAACGGCAAGGCACGCAACATGCGCCGCGCCCCGGCCGCGTGATCGCATAATACGAGAGGATCGTCACAGTCATCATGCCGACAGCCGCCGCCAGACCAGCTCCGCTCATCAAAGCGCTGAACTTCGTGCACGAACAGCGCGGGCTGGTCTACCCCGTCCTGGCGATGTCGCTCATTCTCGTGATTCTCGTCCCGCTCCCCACCCCGATCCTCGACTTGCTCCTGATCGCCAACATCGCCTTTAGCGCCGTCGTCCTGTTGACCGTGATGTACATCAACGGTCCGCTCGAGTTCTCCTCCTTTCCCTCGATGTTGCTCTCGCTCACGCTTCTGCGACTCGTTCTCAATACGGCCACGACGCGACTGATTCTGACCAACGCCGATGGAACGACCGGCGCGGCGGGAAAAGTCATCGAGGAATTCGCGGGATTCGTGGCCGCCGGTTCGCTTGCCGTCGGCGTCATCATCTTCCTCATTATCACGATCATTCAATTCGTCGTCATTACTAAGGGTGCGACGCGCATCGCTGAAGTTGCCGCCCGGTTCACCCTCGACGCCATGCCCGGCAAGCAGATGGCCATCGACGCCGACCTCTCCGCGGGCTTGATCAACGAGGACGAGGCCCGCCGCCGCCGCGAGAACATCACCCGCGAAGCGGACTTCTACGGAGCCATGGACGGTGCCAGCAAGTTCGTGCGCGGCGACACCATCGCCGGCATCATCATCACCATTATTAACATTCTTGGAGGCTTGTACGTCGGCATTGTGGAGAAGGACCTGCCGATTGTTCAGTGTCTTGAAGTATTCACCAAGCTGACCATCGGCGACGGGCTTTCCGCGCAGATTCCGGCGTTTCTGGTTTCGATCGCTGCCGGCATGATCGTGACACGCTCGACAGCTCGGACAAACATGGGTGAGGAGCTGATCAGCCAGGTGACATCGCGTCCGGTGGCGATGATGCTGTCGGGCGGCTTCCTATTGGTTCTGATGTTCACGCCGCTTCCCACGACCCCGCTCATGCTCATGGCCGGCGGAGTCGGCGGCCTCGGCTACCTCCTTCTCGGGCAGACGAAGCGCAAGGAGACCGAGGCAGTACACGCCAAGGCGTCCAAGCCGAAAGAGCCTGAGAAAATTGAAGCCTGTCTCACCGTTGATGCGCTGGAACTGGAAGTGGGCTACGGCCTCATCCGCCTCGTGGACAAGAAACAGGGAGGCGACCTGCTAGATCGCGTCACGAACATCCGCCGGCAGATCGCTACCGACATGGGCCTGATCGTTCCGCCGATCCGCATTCGCGACAACGTACAACTCGAGCCGAACCAGTACAGCGTCAAGTTGCGCGGCGCTTCAATCGCCCGCGGTGATTTGATACCCGGCCGGCTCCTGGCCATCGACTCCGGGGCGGTCTCGGAAATGGTTCACGGCATCGAGACCAACGAGCCCGCCTTCGGCCTGCCGGCCTTGTGGATTGCCGAGGACGACCGCTCGACCGCCGAGCATCGCAATTACACCGTCGTCGAGCCGAGCAGCGTCCTGGCCACCCACCTGACGGAGATCATCCGCAAGCACGCCGCGGAGCTACTGACGCGGCAGGACGTCACCCGGCTGCTCGATCATTTGAAGGAGAAGAGTCCGAAGCTGGTGGAGGAGATCGTTCCCGACCAGCTCAAGATAGGGGAGATTCAGTCCGTCCTCCAGAATCTCCTTCGGGAGCGCGTCCCGATCCGCGATCTGGAAACCATCCTGGAGACGCTGGGCGACTGGGCCGGGCGGACAAAGGACGCAGAGATTCTGACCGAATATGTTCGCAACGCCCTCGCACGGACGCTTTGCGAACAGTATCGCGATTCGGACAACACCATCCACGGAGTCACCCTGGACCCCTCACTGGAAGAGTTAATCGCCGGTCACGTGGAGCGGACAGACCGCGGCTCTTATCTGACCGTGCCGCCCGCCCTGGCCAACCGAATCGTTGCCGCAATCCGCAACGAGGTGGACGCCGCCGCCGCGCGTGCATCGGGCAAGCCCCCCGTCGTCTTCACCTCGCCGCAGGTCCGCCAATGGGTCCGCCGACTCGTCGAATCGGCACTCCCCACCGTGGCCGTCCTGGGTTATGGTGAGGTGGTTCGGGGCGTGAACATTAGAACCCACGGAATGGTGGCCCTTGATCTCCCAGTGGATGGTCAGGGCAAGGGTATGACAGATGGATCTGAAAACGTTTCAAGCCCGGTCAATGTCTGATGCCTTGGCCAAGGTGAAGGGCGCACTCGGCAAGGACGCCATGATCCTCCACACGCGCACCATCAAGCGCGGAGGCATTCTTGGCATCGGTGCCCGTAACTATGTTGAGATCACCGCTACGGTGGACCCTCGCGTCATCGCGGCGCGGGCTTCCGCGGGAAACAGGGAGGAAGCCGCCGCTCCCGAGCCTTCCGCATCCGTCGAGGCCGTCTCGGCCCAGGTCGCCTATCGCGCCACTGCACCGACTCCACCGAAGATCAGTGTAAGCCCTGTTGCACCCTGGGAGTCAAAGCAGGAGCCCCGCGCAGAGACGGCGACGGATGGAGACGGTTCCGCGTCGGCAATCCGTGAGGAAGTGGTTGCCATCCGTTCGATGGTCCGCGACTTGCTCCAGAAGTCAGATCCGTCGACTCCGCCGGATGTACCGGCCGAGTTGATCGACCATTACACGCGATTCATCAGCCACGAAGTATCGAACTCAATCGTGATGGAAATGATCGATCGACTGCGACCCCGGCTGGGAAGCAACCCGCCGCATTGGGATGCCTCTGGAAAACCGGTCGCGGGCCAGGTCGTGGGCGCGGAGCGCATCCGGGAAGAACTGGTCAATTATGTCGATCAGATGCTGCCGCCGGCTGCCCCATTAGCACTGGTAACGGAGAATCGCCCCACCATCATCGCCCTTGTCGGGCCCACCGGCGTCGGCAAGACAACCACGCTGGCCAAGCTCGCCGCCCATATGAAGCTGCGCGAGGGCCGCAGCGTCGGACTTATCACCATAGACAGCTATCGAATTGCCGCCGTCGAGCAGCTCAAGACATACGCGCAAATAATGCAGATTCCCATCGTCCCGGTCGCCACACCGGAGGAGATGCAGGCTGCCATCCGCGAGATGGCCTCGGTCGATTTGATTCTGATCGACACGGCCGGGCGGAGTCAGAAGGACGACCTGCGCATCGCGGAGCTGCGGACGTTTCTCGCGGCCGCCTATCCGGATCAGGTGCATCTGGTGCTCTCTTCGACCAGCGGTGAATCGACGATTCGCCAGGCGATCGAAAAGTTCTCAGTGCTCGGGGCCAAGCAGATCATATTCACCAAGCTCGACGAAGCCGTCGGATTCGGCGTCATTCTAAACGTGCTCAAAACCGCAGGCGTTCGGCTGTCGTATCTCACCACAGGACAGTCGGTCCCCGACGACATCGAGATCGGCAGCGCCCGGCGAGTCGCGGAGTTGATTCTCGGAGTTGACCGGTCCGGCCGTCTAAGTGGATCGCCGTCCGCCGCCGAGGGCGCGATGGTCCAGACCACGGAGGGTTCGTGAGATGAGCGTCGCGCCGCTGGATCAGGCCGCCGAACTTCGACTCCTGATGGAGACGCGCGTCACTGCCAAACCGGCGAGCACGCCCTCCCCCGCGCGGCCGCGGCGGTGTCGTATCATTGCGGTCGCCAGCGGTAAGGGCGGCGTCGGCAAGACAAATCTGGCCGTCAATCTTTCCATTGTCCTCTCCCGGCTCGGCCGGCGCGTCGTCCTGCTCGACGCCGATCTCGGCACGGCCAATGTGGACGTCGTCCTCAACGTTCAGACGCGATATGATCTCACCGACTTGATTCACGGCCGTCGCACAGTTGACGAGGTGGCCGCGCACCTCGCGGACGGCCTTCGACTCATTCGCGGCGTTTCGGGCCTTCCCGCTTTCGCCGACATGCCCGCGTCCGATCGCAAGCGACTGATCGATCAACTAGGCGACCTCGAAGGTCAGTCGGATTTCATCGTGATTGACTGCGGGGCAGGGGTCTCCGAAAACGTCATCGCCTTTGCCCATGCGGCCGACGAACTGCTGATCGTCACCACGCCCGAGCCGACCGCAATCACTGATGCTTACGCACTCGTCAAAGTCCTGGCTCGTCATGACGCCCCTCCCGCGATGAATCTGGTCGTTAATCAGGCCGGAAGCCAGTCGGAAGCCCGGCTGGTGGCCGACCGCGTTTCAGGCGTTGCGGAGCGATTCCTGGGCATACCACTGGGAAGTCGGGGGCATATCTTGCGCGACGAGCACGTGAGCCTGGCCGTTCGCGGAAGGGCTGCATTCGTCACGCGATTTCCGCGCTGCCTCGCCGCGACATGCGTGACAGCACTGGCGGAGCGGCTATGTCGCGACCTGCCAGCCCGCAGAAATGAAAGCGGCTTCTTCCGCCGAGCTCTGGCATTTTTCTGCTGAATCCGACGCCCTCCGCCGCCGATCCCAATTACTAATGACGACCGAGAATCGATCCCGGAGGGCGTAACTGCTTGGCACGGTTGTGTGGCGCATGCTGCGGACTTTTGATCTTCAGTGCGACGATCTTCGGCGGGCTCCTGTCGGGGGCCGCCGTGGAGAAGATCATGCTCAGGGCCCTCGTCGGGCTCTTTGGGGGTCTTGCACTGGGCTGCCTCACCGGATGGATAGGTCTCTTCGTCGTTCGCGATCAGCTGGACCGGTCTACCGATGACCGCTCCGAATCACCCGAGAAGGTGGAGCGCGGCATGTCAGATTCGAATGTGCAGGTAGTGCGATAGGCCGGCGTCCCCCTGGATAAGGGCGCGCCATGGTAGCAGGTGGTCGAGGCTTAAGTTTCAATCGTCCAAGGTCAAGCAGGAGTACGGCGTATGCTGGCAGTCGATACGGACATTCAGGAGATCTGGCGGCAGTACAAGAAAAGCCCCAGCCGCGAGCTTCGCAACATCCTCATTCAGCAATATCTTCCCATCGTTCGATTCAACGCCGAACGCGTTCACGCCAAATTGCCCACCGAGGTGGAACTGGACGACCTCATCTCTGCCGGCGCCTTTGGACTGATGGACGCCATTGAGGCCTTCGACATGGAGCGAGGCGTCAAGTTCGAGACCTATTGCTCGCCCCGTGTGCGAGGAGCCATCCTCGACGAGCTTCGCTCAATGGACTGGGTCCCGAGGCTCGTTCGAAACCGGTCGCAGAAGATTCAACAGGCGACCAAGGAGCTTCAGGGCGAACTGGGCCGGCTGCCCACCCAGAAGGAAGTCGCTCAGAAGATCGGCGTCTCGCCCGCGGAATTCGACCGCATGTCACGGGACTCCAACGCCGTCTCAATGACCTCGCTCTCGCGAAAGGCATACGGCAACGATTCATCGCGCGAGCTCACCGAAATCGACGTCGTCCGCGATGAGCGGGCAACCAGTCCGCAGCAGGAAGTCCAGAAGGCCGACCTCAAGCGGCTCATTCAGCAGGGACTGACCTCGACCGAGCGCCTCATTCTGATTCTCTACTACTACGAAGAGATGACCATGAAGGAAATCGGCCTGACGCTCGACCTCTCAGAGAGCCGCGTCAGCCAGATGCACTCCGCGATCGTCGATCGGCTTCGATTTCAACTTCGCCAGCGGGACAAGGAATTCCGGGTATAGCCTATCGTGTCCGCCATTCCGCCCAATCCAATCGCCTCCGTCCTCCAGTCCGGCACGACGCAGGCCGAGCAGGCCCGCAAGACGGATGCAGACAAGAATGCTGAACAGAGTCGTGCAAAAGCCCTGACAGGTGGCCCGGACGCGATTCTCGAAGTCGAGGGCACCGACACCGACGACACCCAGGTACACACCGATTCCGGAGGCCTGGGAAGTCAGGGTCGGCAGGACACGCCTGCGTTAGAGGAAGAACAGGACGAGACTCAGGAAGACTCCGGGATTACCACCGACGAATCCGGCCGTCCGCACATCGACCTGTCCGCGTGAAAAATCGCCGCGCGATCTCAAATCAAAGTCGGCTTATCGCAATCGAACGACGACTCGAGCGACGCCGCGACCGTGCTGAACTTCCATCCGGGCACTTCGGACGTCCTTGAGTCTTTCAAGGGCACGCTTCAAATCCCCGATGCTCTCAATCTCGTCGTCATTGACTTCTTGAATTACAAAGCCGCGGCGCAGTTCAGCGGCGAATCCCTCGCCGAGCGGATCCACCTGAGTGATAATCGCCCCCGCCTCGACCTCGTCTCGAATCCGAAATCGTTTCCGAAGTTCCGGTGTCAACGTGGCGGCATAGATTCCCAGCCGATCCACATACTCGGCGCCCAACTCGCTTTGAGCCTTCTGCTCGGGCTTGCCCGAGTCAGATTCGCCTGGCTCCTTGGAGCTGCTCTCGTCTCGAGTCGAAGTGTCGAACCTGGAGGCCTGCGTGCTGAAATTCGGCGGCTGCTTGCCGATTTCAACGGTGACAATCTTCGAGTGGTTTTGACGCCAAATGTTGAATCGGGCTTTCGTGCCCGGCGGCATCTGAGCGATCAGGTCTTGCAGGTCTTCCACGTCACGCACTCGCCTGTCGTCGACCTTCAGAATAATGTCGTCGGGCTGCATGCCCGCTTTGACGGCTGGCGAGTCTTCCGATTCATCGATGATGTCCTGGATAAGAGCGCCATAGGCCGCGTCAAGTCCATATGCCTCGGCGACGGCCCTGTTCACGGGTCGTAGTGCGACGCCGAGATAACCTCTGACCACCTTCTTACCCTTCTTGAGCGTATCTGCGATTCGGCGAATCACATTCGATGGAATCGCAAATCCAACGCCCTGGTAGCCGCCGGACTCCGTGGCAATGGCAACGCTCATGCCGATCACCTCGGCGCGCGTATTGATAAGCGGACCCCCGGAGTTACCCGGATTGATCGGTGCGTCAGTCTGCAACCAGCCCTTGTAATCGATATTGACGTCGACATTCGTCCGGCCGACGGCGCTGATGATGCCGTGTGAGACGCTGTTTCCAAACTTAAATGGGCTGCCGATCGCCAGAACGATGTTTCCGACGCGCATCGCATCCGAATCGCCAAGCCGGCACGGCTTCAGGTCGTCCGCGGAAATCTTGATCACCGCGATGTCGGTCATCTTGTCAGTCCCGATCACCTCGGCGAGAAAGTCTCGCCCGTCCTGAAGCGTCACCTGCACACGGCCCGCGTCCTCGACGACGTGATTGTTGGTCACGATGTAACCTGCATCGTCAATGATGAATCCGCTGCCGGTTCCGGTCATCGGGATGGGTTGGAGGTTCTCGTCTCCAAACATCCGCCTCAGCTCATCGTTCACTTCCTCGTTGATCGTCATCGCCTTGATGCTGACCACCGACGGCTGCACCTCTTCGGCGATGGCGCTGTATGCATTCGATAGTCGCTCCAGGAGTCCGATGTCGCCGGAGGAGTCCGTCCGCGCGACGCGATCAAAACCCGACGCATCGCGACTGACCGGGTCGGGGTCGGCGCGGAGGCTCGATGCACTCAGCACGCCTAACAGCGCCCAGCAGCAGCCTGCCGTGAGGAAACGACGATAGACAAAACGCTCTCGATTTTGGGTCATCATGTCCAGCCCTGCAGTGCGACATTAAATTGCAGCGAGCCGACTCGGTCCCACCGAATCGCCCATACCCGGAACATAGCGCGATCCGCCGGCCTTGGCTGCTGCCGCTGAATCATCGACCAATCTTCACCCATCGGTTGGCGTATTTGGTCGATCGGGATTCGGTCGAGGTCCGTTTGCCTGGATTCTCGGGCGTGGGCGCAGCCAATAACCCGGGCGGCCATCGGGCCGTCCACCCATTGTATGCGTCAATTCCAGTGGGGGAGGCAGCGGATTCCGGACGAATCCGCCGCCGAGGCCCTGTGGTCGATTAGCAGGCCGTGCAGCCGAGCTGTTCCTCGAAAGAGCGAATCAGCTCGGAAAGCTTGCGGGTATGGACGCCGCTGAGGCTGGGCCAGGTCACTTCCCCGTCACTGGCGAGGAGCTGTCCCATCCGTCGGCAGGCCAGCAGGACCGTGGTGTGGTTCTTGTTACCCATCATCCGGCCGATCTCCGGGAAAGAGAAATCGGTGTGCTTTCGGGCGATATGCATGGCGATATTCCTCGCCAAAGCGATGACCCGGCTCTTGCGGGAGGTATGCAGATCGGCCGGGGTGATGCCAAAAAAGGCCGCGACGCTCTGTTCGATATCGCTGACCGTCAGTAGCTTGCCGGTCTGGGTCAAATGGTCGTCAAGGGCTCGGCGGGCCATGTCGAGGGTGATCGGCTCGCGAGAAAGGGAAGCGAACGCCAGGAGCTTGACCAGGCACCCTTCGAGTTCTCGCACATTGGCCTGAATCTTGTCGGCGATGTACTGGAGCACCGGCTCGGGAAGCGACTTCTGGAGGGCAGTCGCGCGGCGGCGGAGAATCTCCTTGCGCGTCTGCACGTCAGGCCGCTCGATGCGGACGATCATGCCGGAGACGAGGCGGCTGACCAGCGACTCGGAAAGTTCGCCCATCATGCGCGGATGAGCGTCGGACGCGAGGATGACGCGCTTGCCCGCGGCGTTGATGGCATTAAAGGTATGGAAGAACTCCTCCTGGGTTGCCTTCTTGTTGGCGATGAACTGCATGTCATCGAGCAGGAGCACGTCAATGTCTCTGAAGCGATGTCGAAATGCGTCGAGCTTCCGCTCGCGAAGGGCATAGAGAAACTGGTTGGTGAAGTCCTCGCCCGATGCGTAAATCCATCGCACCTTGCCGTTGTGCCGACTCAGGCCGTTCGCGATCGCCTGAAGCAGATGCGTCTTGCCAAGCCCGCAGGCGCTGTGGAAGAGAACAGTCGACGAATCCGCGGTCGGGTTTTCAATGATCGACTCGGCGACTGAGTATGCCAGACGATTGTTCGCCCCGACCACGAAGTCTTCCATCCGGCCCCGCAATGTCCGCTGGGGATCGCGGACTGGCACGGCGCCGTTGCCGCCTTCCTTGGTCGAGCGCTCGGCGTTCTTTTCGATGTAAGCTGCCTGCGAATTGAGTTGGCTCTTTCGCATGCTTCGAAACAGAACCGGGTCGATCGAATACGTCACTTTGATGGGGCGGCCCATGACCTGTTCGGCGGCCTCGGCGATGGAGTCCGCGAAGTGGTCTTCGATCCAGCCGCCGATGAACAAATTCGGAACGCCGACTTTCAGAATGTCGTCGGACAGGCTGAACTGAGTCGAATGCCGGAACCAGATTTTGAATTGCTGCGAGCCGACGACTTCCTCAATCTGCGTTCGAATTCGATCAATGGGATCCTGAATCTCAATGGCCACGGCGCGCTCCTTCCAACGACCGCATCTCGAAACATCGAGTGCGAATTATCCGGTGATCAAAGGTTTTATGAACGGGGCAAAAAGCTGCGAATGTTGACGCTTCTGGTCTCCTCCGGCCCTGTGTACTGACCGGATTTCCTTTTCAACCGTCTTTCTGCCGGGACGAAGTTATACGAATGCCGCCGATTCGCGTCAATCGGAAACTTTAACGAAAGTTTTGCACATGCGGCGACTCTCGTCGAATCAAGTATTTGCGACCGCAAAAAAACTTTCATCCACGACTTGCCCACAATGCAACGTTAGTTCTTGAGTAGTCGTGCACAACCTTGCGCCCGCGCCCGCTCTGTTGCGCATCTTCACATTGCGTGAGTGGTTACGCCGATTGGGCAGATCATCGCGGTGCGGCGGTAACACGTTTCGAAGCCAAAACGACGGTAAATTGCGAGCGCCGGCGCGTTTCGCGCATCGACGGCGAGCGTAACTCTTTCAATGCCTTGGGAATGCGCAATCTCAAGTGCCTTCGCCAAAAGCAGATTGCCCAGCCCCTGTCCGCGCGACGAGGGATGCACGCCCATATACACCACTTCCAGAGCCGAGCGCAAAGGGCTCTCTCCCAAGAGAATACATGCCACCGGGCCACCCGCCTGCACGCAAATAAGCCATCGCTCCGGCCGGAAAATCCCCGCGCTCTTGTGACCGGCGATGATGTCCTCGATGTCCCGAACCCCGGAGAGGCCCGGACAATCGAGGCTCTCTCGGTAGGTTTCGAGGATAAGGGCCGCCAGTTGATCGTGTATTTGGGATGAATAGGTCATCCAGGTGGCCTTAGCCGCCTCGGAACCACCGACGGAATAATTTATCCGCGTCACATTGGACGAAGGGCACTCCATGTAAAGCAGTTCCGCAATCTCCGAGAAACCCACGGCGCACAACGCGGCAC
>CAZCGF010000064.1:0-18544 GCA_964498115.1 uncultured Planctomycetaceae bacterium
GCCCGAAGCGCACGCGAGAGTTTTCCCATTCCCTCAAGCTTCGCATCGCCGATTTTCTTCGCGAGCGATGCTGACTTCTCCGCCGCCTCGCGCTTCGCGTCCACCGCCTGAATGATGCTCGCCACCAGCGGGACGATGGGGTGGTCCTCCCGCTCGTACTGCCACGCGTTGAACCAGACCGTTACGACTTCTTCAAATGAATGATTGATCAGCGACCGCGCCTGCCGCAGAACCGATGTCTTGCCCTGACCCCAGTCCGCGAACACACCGATGGTGAACGGACCGTCTGTGCCCACCGCTGCCCCCGCCACGATCCGCGAGAACGGCTGCAACCCCAATTCGTCCCGCAAGTGATCTGGTACCGGCTCATCCTCAATCAGAAAGAGCTTTTCGAGAGGCGAGTCCGGCGCAATGTGCTTCTGCGTCTGCTTACCCGTGGATGTCACCTTGGATCGGCCCGTCGAAGACATCCCCCCATTCTAATCGCGCGGTTCTCCCGGCGGAACACAATGCCACCCCCTCCACACCGACCCCGCAAAGCGGCCTGACGCCTGCCAGATTTCACCCAAAGGCGCGAGCGCGGAGCAAGAATGCACTAATGGAGAACAAACAAACCATCTCCCGCGAGGTAGCGCATTGTGCACAACCAAAACTTTCAGCCCCTCAGCCCCCTTGTGTCACCTTCCCGCATCGTTTTTCAAAGACTTACAAGCGAACTTTCCCGAAACTTTCCGTGCCCGTTCGGGCATAGACCCGTCTTGTTTCACCAAGCGCGTTTTCACCAAAAACCGCCAAAAAGTCGCACTGCCCCAACCCATGCCCGCCACAAGCGTTGGCACAATCCGCGAAGGCCGTGTGTCACCATATGTCACTTTAGATTTTGCAGCTCTTACGCGCGATCAGCGCGCGAATGTCTTCACCCTGGACCCCTTGGAACCTCGACCCCTGGGTCCCTCGTATTTTCGCCTATTGTCACCTTCGATTCTGCACGACTTACGCGCGGTCCGAACCCAGCCGGACGTACGACACTGGAGCCCTCCGGAATGAACCCGCGAGATTCCACTGCAATAAATTTCGACGTTTCGATTTTTCGACGTTTCGACGTTTCTTCGCCGTCCCGGCAATCCAATTTCCGGACCCGCCGAGTGCACGAAAGCGCCCCACACCGTCGCCCCTCCGCACGCAGGCACACGGCCAAAACCCGCCCATCGTCCGCATATGTGCGCCCCCTGCTTTTCTTGACAGCCCCGCCGAATTGTCCGAAACTATGGGGCTCCAATGCGCGTCAGGTTTGCCTCGTGTCAGGGTCTGTCGGACAGCCCCGCCGGCGCTCGAAAGCGGATTTACCGTCCGGAGACTTAGCAACATGCCCAAAGCCATCGACATTCGCAAAGGCCAGGCGATCATCTGGGAAGACAAGCTGTGGATCGTCCACGAGTCCACCCGCGTCGCCAAAGGCAACTGGCGAAGCTACATGCAGCTCAAGTTCAAGAACTTCAAGACCGGTCAGATCGTCGACAACCGCTTCAACATGGACGAGAACTTCGAATCGCCCCATGTCGAAGACCGCCCCTTTGAGTACCTCTATAAGGACGGCGACAACTTCATCCTCATGGACATCAACAATTTCGAGCAGATCCACGCCTCGGCCGAGATCATGCCCGACGCCGACAAGTACCTCAAAGGCAACGAGCGCGTCAGTGCCAAGCTCATGGACGGCACCGTCATCGGCGTCGAGCTGCCCAACGTGGTCGAGCTCACCGTCACCGACGCCCCGCCCGTCGTCAAAGGCGCCACCGCGACTAATCAAAGCAAAGAGGCCGTCCTCGAGACCGGCCTCGTCGTCCGCGTGCCTCCGTTCATCGTCAACGGCGAAGTCATCCGCATCGACACGCGCACCGGCGAATACCTCGAACGCGCCTAGCCCCCGCGTCACCCGACAAGTTCACGCAGCATTGCGAGGCCGTCCGCCGCGTCAAACCGGCTTCGGCGGCTCCGCGTCCACCTTCCGCGTCTCGAGCATCCGCCCCACCAATAGCCCCGCCTCGAACAGCCCGTACATCGGCACGGCCAGCATCATCATCGTGGCCACGTCCGGCGTCGGCGTCAGCACCGCCGCGAAGATCGCCACACCGAGCAGGACAAACCGCCGCGCCGCGCCGATCCGATCCGCCGGCACGATCCCCAGCATGATCAGAAACACCACCACAATCGGTATCTGGAACCCGATCCCGAACGCCAGCGCCAGATTCACCACGAACCCGAGGTACTCCGAAATGGAGAAGAACGGCTGAACAAACTGCTGATTGCTCATCGGCTTCAGCGGCATGTAATACGTCTCGCCGTCGTATCGGGCGATCAAACGGCGCTCGCCCCGGCTGATCCAGATTTCTCCATCGCGAGGGCTGACCGGGTTCTCGTCCAGAACGGGCACCGTCACGGGCAACGAGTCAATGGGCTCGGCCGGCTGCGCCACCGCCGGCGGTTTCGTGACCAGCCACTGATAAAGAGCGCTGTCCTGACTGGGCAGCGGAAACCACATGGACACCTGAATCAGAAACTTCAGCAGCCCCGCGAGAACCGCCATGATCATGAACGCCGCCCCGGCGATGAACAGCGCGATCGACGTCGGTGCAAAGAGCCGCACCAGCCGCCGCTCCGACGGATAAAGCCCCGCCGCGACAAACAGCCAAAGCTGATAAAGCAGCCACGGCGCCGCAAGCACCAGGGCGAATTCCATCGCGATCTTGAAATACTCAACGAACGACTCGACCGGGTTGAGCTGGACCATCTGCGGGTCGAAGCCCAGCTCGTGCATGGCCACGCTGTACGGCGTGGTGAGCGTCTCGATGATCGGCCCGCCGAAGTTAAAGCAAATGACCACGGCAACGGCGAAACCGATCAGCCCGTAGATGAGGCGCCGGCGCAGCTCTTCGAGGTGATCGCCGAAGGACATTCGCTCGTCGTCTGGATCGTCGGAGTAGCGTGAGAAGATGGAAGCCATCCGACCCTGTCCGGCTCGTTGGTGCCTTACGTTGAACCGCCCTTGGCCTGCCGGATCAGTGCCTGAAAATCGACCTTTCCGGTGGACGTCGCGGGCAACTTGTCCATGAAAACAAACGTGTCAGGGATCATATACGCCGGCAGGTGCGCCGCACAGTGCTGTTTCATGGCGATGACCCCCAGCTTCGCGCCGGGCTTCGCGGACAGGACGGCCTGAATGACAATGGTGTCTCCGGCCTGCGCCAGCCCGATGGCCGCCGCTTCCGCAACGCCGGCGTGCTTGTAGAGCGCCGCCTCGATCTCGCCGAGTTCGATGCGATAGCCGTGCCGCTTGATCATGCGGTCCTTGCGGCCGAGGAAGACGAAGTCGCCGTTCGCGTCGGGCCGGACGACGTCGCCGGTGTTGTAGTATCGCTCACCGTCATGGGTGATGAACGCCTTCGCCGTCCGCTCCGGGTCCGCCCAGTAGCCCTGAAGCACGGGTTTGCCGGCGATGTAGAGCAGCCCCTCCTGCCCGTATTCGACCGGCTTTCCGTCGTCGCCGATGACAACGTCCTTGCAGTGTGAGCAGACCTTGCCGATGGGGTATGGGTCCTCTCGCTCAGCCGGGACTGTGTCGGGAACCTTGAAGAAGGTGCAGACATTGGTCTCTGTCGGACCGTACAAGTTGTAGAGCGCCGGATGCGGCCATAATTCGCGAAGCCGGCGCAGGTACTTCACCGGAAACACCTCGCCCGCGAAGTTCACGATGCGCAGGCTGCTCGCGTCGTGCTGCTCCAGCTTTCCGAACTGCGTCATCAGCGAAAGAATCGACGGCACCGAATACCAGCAGGTGATCTTGTTGTCGGCGATGAACGCGCCGAGGGCCGCGGCGTTCTTTCCAAGTTCCTCGGAGATGATGTACAGGGCGGCCCCGTGCTTCATCGGCACATAAATATCGAGAATGGACAAATCAAAGTGAAACGGGGCGTGGCTCGTGAAACGGTCCGCCTCGGTCGGCGAGAAGACCTCGGTACACCAGTCGACGTAGCTGGTGCCGTTCTCCTGGGTGAGCATGACGCCCTTGGGCAGACCGGTTGAGCCGGATGTATAGAGGATGTATGCAAGGTCATTGGGCCCGCGGGCAGCCGTGACGGGGCGAGAAGCAGACTGCGACGCAAGCGACGCGGCGGGAAAGCGAGCGGGCTTTGCATCCGGCGCGGCATTTGCTCCTTCGGCTGTTCCGAAGACAAGCACCGCACCGGGCAGGTGTCCTCCCTCGCCCGGCTCGTCGAAGATGCCTGTGCACCTTGCGTCCACACAGGCCGCGGCCACACGGCAGTTGGAAAAGATGTAGCGATTGCGTTCCTTGGGAGCGCTGTAGTCAACCGGCACATAAACAGCGCCGGCCTTCAGAGCGCCGAACACACAGGAGAGCGAATCGGCCCCCTTGGGCATGCTGATGCCGACGCGATCGCCGGGCTGGACGCCCACCGAGACGAGCCAGTTGGCGATGCGATTGGCCTTTTCGTCGAAGGCTCGATAGGTGAAGACCTCTCCACTCGGATCGACGACCGCGGGCCGATCACCGGCGCGCGCGGCGCTGTTTTCGAGATAGTCGGAGAGCGTCACGAACTTCGGCATCTCACATACTCCACCGGAGACCGGGAAAGACTACTTGCCCGTCTTCTGGGCGATCAATTCCGCCATGCTTTCGAGCGTGTCGAAGTTCGCCACGTTGCCCGCCTCATGGGCGTCGAACATGATCGAGTATTTCTCCTCGATGTGTCCGATGAGCTGGAGCAACTTGATCGAATTGAGAATGCCGCTTGTCCGCAGGGTCAGGTCGTCGGTGAGGTTCTCCCGGCTCTCACCGGGCAAGAACTCCTGAAGCACATAGTCTCGCAGGTATTCCTTAATCTCATTCATGCATCCTTCTCCTCTACTATTCACAACCGGCGACGATACGTCTGAGCCGGGGGTCCTCGCGGATTCCCTTGTCCAAGGCCTCGAACATCAACCGATGACCGAGCTCATTCGGGTGGTTGTCGTAATCTCTGATCCGAAGTTCCTCGAGCTCCAGCGTACCATAAGCGTCCATGGAACTGACCACTGGCAATCCGAGCGGCTTCACCCGGTCCAGTATCTCATAAATCATCGGATGCAGCTCTTCCCGGGTGCCAGTGACGGGAATGGCCAGAAGCACCAGCTCGATCCCCTTTTCCTTCAGGCGTCGCTGTGTTTCCTTGACACATTCCTCCGTGATGGCGATACGGTGCATGGCCAGTTTGGTGGAGATGCGCGAGGTAGAGTCGGTCGCCATGAGATTCGCCTCTGCGGCGAATCGCTTCAGGAAGTCGTACTTGAGGTCCTCACCTTTTTGAACGAGCGTCGCGATGTGGTTCGCCCAGTTGGGGAAGGCGATGAGGACATTGATTTCCAGGAGGACCACGTTCGGCTCGAAGGTGGGCGCCTTCTCAACAGCGACGTCGAGCAATTGAGTAATCTGATAACCCGGCACGGAAAAGTTGATAATCTCGATGGGAGGCGCGCCGGTGCAGACAGGCGCTGAATTGAGCCGATCCTCAAGGAGAGCTTCGTAGTTCTTCTCCATCAGGACGCCCGATCCCACGCCGATGGAGGAACCCACAAGGGCAAGTCGCCGCACGGACGCCGGTCTCGCCTTTGTATACTCCTTGTCGCGCTGTCCCCACTGATTGGAGACGAAGAGCGCGCCGGCGTGCTCGATGCGAACGTTTGGCGCGATCTCGTACTGAATATAGCCGCCGACGTGTTTCGCGGCAGTCGTCTCGGCGAATTCCTTCCAGTCGGGCGGCGCCTGCTTCAGGATGCTCAGGTTGGCGAGCAGGCCGCGACTCTTGCTCGCGGTGTTCTGGGCGCCATCCAGAAGCCCCTCGTAATAGCCGGCGGTCATTTCGCCTTCATCGCGAGCGCTGAGTCCCGTGCGGCCCATGACGTTCAGGGCAAGTTCCAGCTTATTGCTGGGCTCGAGCTTACCGAGCCGCTTGTGCTCGACCGCGGCGACCAGCAGGACGGCGAGCGTCGGCAGGGTCAGTTTGAAATGATAATTGAAGTCTCGCGGCTTCATCCGACTTTCCAATAGGTCAGCATGTCCAGCCACTGGGTCAGTGACTTCGCGTTCCACATCGACCACAGCACCGTAATCGTCACGAACGTCGCGGCGATCTTCACGTATCTCACGGCTGGATTGGGTATGACCGGTGCTGCGCCTCGCCCGCGCTTGGACTGCGCCTTTGTCTCAAGGATCACATTGATGAGCACCAGGACGCCCAGAATCGTCCAGAACAACAGATCGTGCCACTCCAAAAGAAGCGTGCCGCTGAGCCAGTAGAACTGGTACGCATGAAGTACCCAGGTAACCACGAACACGATAAAGGTCGCGATCCCCGCGGCCTTGAGATCGCCGAACTTGCGAATCCGGAAATACACGGGGTAATAAACCAGCTTCACCATGAAGTCTTTCCAGTAGATGTTGATGCGCCGCCAGAAGTCCGTGAAGCTTTCGGCGAAGAGGAACCTGCGGTGCGTCTCGGGCAGGTTGAAGCCGAACAGGCGCATCATTCCGACGATGATGTGATACTGGCCGGAAAGGCGAAGATACAGCAGATAGGTCAACACCATCGCGACGACGAGCCCGCCGAATGAAGTCACCTCTTCCGGCGAAGGATAGGGTCGCAGGTGATAGATGAGCCGATAGATCATCAGTTGCGCCACGCCGCGCGCGATCCAGCGAATTCCCTCCTGGGCCTGCTTGTGGAACTCACCGTTGTAGTAGGTACTGCGCATCGTCTGATAGTCGATGATGGGAAACAGGAGGAAATAGTAATTGGGCAGGATGAGGAAATAGGTCAGGTAATCCAGGAACCCGCCGCGGGCCTTCTCGTTCCTCATGTCATAGAGATAGATCATCATCCGAAACATGAAGATTCCGCCGAAGACCGGCCAGAAGGAGGACAGCATGGCGTTGGTCGAGACGGAGCCCGCGTCGTAATTGCGAAACCAGAGGCATGCCGCGGCGATCAATGCAATGGCTCCGACGCGCAGCCAATAGCCGATCGGCAGGCGAACGATGGCGTAAAGCACGAGTGTGCTGACGAGGACGGCGGTCGCCGTCAACGGAGGTATGATCGCAAACGCGCCGCCCGCGGAAAAAAGGACGAAGAACCACTTCTTCCATCGATACGGCAGCCAGTAATGAACCGCGAATCCGACGGCAACGAGGCCGGTCAACTCTCCGAACGTTCGCCCTTCGATCTTAAAGGCGTAGACGACGAATGAGATCACCGCCAACTGCAACAGAATCAAGAGGAACTTCAGCGGATCAGTTGCACTGTTGCGTTCGGCGGCGCTGAGTTTTCGATCGGTTGGCGGGCTCGAAGATGAAGAGGCCCGGCTGCCTTCCGGCGTACCTGGCGACGCGACATTGCCTTCTTTGGCTGATGGGACTGCCACCGAAGCAGACGCACTGGACGCCTGGCCCTCGCGAAGCGGCCCCTCGGGATGTGGATTGGTCTGGCTTGTCATCGTCGCAAAAAGAGACCTGATCGGAAGACTTTTTCGGACTATCAATTCCCGGCCAAGGCGAAGCAGGCACCCGCGGATTCGTTGGGCTTAGACGCCGAGTTTACAGCATGCGTCAGAACAATGACACCATCGCCCCTTTCGTACATGTCCCTTCACAACAAAACCCATGCACGAGCGACGTCATACCGCCTTAAATGACGATCCCCCTTTTGCAAAGCATATCTCGCAACCGGCAATCCTCACCCCATCTTCCCGATCACCGCGTCGCCGAATTCGCTGCACTTGAGCAGCTTGGCGCCTTCCATCAGCCGGTGGAAGTCGTAGGTGACGGTCTTCGCGGCGATGGCGCCTTCCACGCCGCGGATGATGAGGTCGGCCGCCTCGTTCCAGCCCATGTAGCGGAGCATCATCTCACCTGAAAGGATGACGCTGCCGGGGTTCACCTGGTCCTTGTCGGCGTACTTCGGAGCCGTGCCGTGCGTCGCCTCAAAGACGGCGTGGCCGGTGTCGTAGTTGATGTTGCCGCCCGGGGCGATGCCGATGCCGCCGACGCACGCCGCGAGGGCGTCGGAGACGTAATCGCCATTGAGATTGAGCGTGGCGATCACGTCGTACTCGGCGGGCCGCGTGAGAATCTGCTGCAGGAAAGCGTCGGCAATCACGTCCTTGATGATCAGCTCGCGGGAGCCATTCTTGATGACCTGCCAGGGCCCGCCGTCGAGGTCGGTTGCGCCGTACTTCTCTTTCACAAGGGCGTATCCCCAATCGCGGAACGCGCCCTCGGTGAACTTCATGATGTTGCCTTTGTGGATCAGGGTCAGGCTCTTGCGGCCCTGGGAGATGGCGTATTCGATCGCCGCCTTGACCAGGCGGTAGGTGCCTTCCTTACTCACCGGCTTGATGCCGAACCCGGTCGTATCCGGGAAGCGCACCTTTTTGAATCTGTCGGGAAAGTTCTCAGACAAGAGCTTGCGGAACTTCGTGCAATCGTCGGTCCCCTGCTGAAACTCGATGCCCGCGTAAATGTCTTCGCTGTTCTCGCGGAAGATGACCATGTCGGTCAGCTCGGGCTGCTTGACCGGGCTGGGCACGCCCTTGAAGTAACGAACCGGGCGGAGGCAGACGTAGAGATCGAGCATCTGGCGCAGCGCGACATTCAGCGAGCGGATGCCGCCGCCGACCGGCGTCGTGAGCGGTCCCTTGATGCCGACGAGATATTCCTGAAACGCCTTGATGGTGTCATCGGGCAGCCAAGCCTTCGCCTCGCCCAGCTTGTCCTTGAACATGTTGAAGGACTTTTCGCCGGCATAGACTTCCTGCCACTCGATCTTCCGCTTGCCCGAGTAGGCCTTCTCCACGGCGGCGTCGAAAACCTTCACGCTGGCTCGCCAGATGTCCGGCCCGGTCCCGTCGCCCTCGATAAAGGGAATGACCGGATGGTCCGGGACGCTCAGCTTGCCGCCGCTCATTGTGATTTTCTGGCCTGCCATGGTGACTGGTCTCCGCAGTTGCTTTCTGATTGACAAGGACTTATGTTTCCGGGCGCCCAATAAAGCCTTCATGATATAGCGTTTTGATCGGCGGGCAAGCATTCAGCGGGCCGAGCGCGTCTCCAGCCGCTGCGGAAATCCACTTTCCTGCGGACTAAGATTGCGACTAATAGCCCGTGCTCGGGCAGACTAAATCGTGCGGAAAGTGATGCGGGTTCCCCTGCCAACCGGCTTCAGAGGGGCAAGACAATAGGCGCTGATGCAATTAGAGATGTCGAATCTTAAGAACCAGTTCGGCCGCCTGCTCATCGCGGCGGTACTGCTGACGCCGTACTCGACGGGGCTCCGCGCTCAATCTGAGATCGTGGAAACGGCGGAACGATGCGAGTCCTTCGAATGGCAGGAGAGTACTCCCCTGCGGACGGCCTGCCATCGGAAGGAAAGTCGCCACCTCCGAGACACAGCAAGACGACTCCGTCCGGTTGCCCACGTGGACCACGTCGACGTTGAGCACCAGGGAAAGGCCGATTTCCAGCCCACTTTCTTTCTGGACGGGCCGCTGCTTTCGCGGGCGACCCGCCTCTTGATCTGAGGCATATCTTCCCATCCATCGCGGTCAAAGTGGACCGGCCCGACCGGATCACTTAGTCTCATTTTTCAACTTATGCAGTGAAACAGCAGCGCGGAGTTTTCCCCGCGTTTGATGCTGAGGTGTACCTGCCCATCGAGGCGGCAGGCTCCGATCACTCGAACATCAGCGACAGCCGACAAAATGGACCAGACTTCTTCGCAAAGAAATGACCACCTGCCGCCGCTGCGGCGCCTGATCAAGATGCTCAGGCCCGAGCGCAACGACATCCGCGCCATCGTGATTTATTCCATCGGAATCGGCGGGTTGACGCTGGCGGTGCCCGTGGCGGTGCAGACTCTCGTCAACACCGTCGCCTTCGGAAGCATCCTTCAGCCGCTCATCGTCATCACGCTCCTTCTGTTTTTGGGCCTCTCGTCGGGTGCGGTGATGCGGGCCCTCCAGACGTACACGCTGGAGGTCATGCAGCAGCGCATCTTCGTGCGCGTCGTTTCCGATATCGCACACACATTGCCGCGGGCTCGCATCGAGGCGTTCGATCGATCCCACGGTCCCGAACTGGTCAATCGGTTCTTCGACGTCATCACGGTACAGAAGGTCAGCGCACAACTGCTGCTGGATGGATTGGCCATCGTCCTGCAGGGCTCGATCGGACTGATCGTTCTTGCCTTTTATCATCCGATCCTGCTTGCGTTCGATATTGTCCTGCTCGGACTTCTGCTTTTCATCGTGTTTGTATTGGGCCGGGGCGCCGTTCGAACGGCCATTGATGAGTCGTATGCGAAGTATGCCGTGGCCGGCTGGCTGGAGGAGATGGCGCGGCATCCGTTGTCGTTTAAGCACGGCGGCGCCATCGAGTTCGCCAATGCCGGCGCCGATGCGCGGGTGCGGCAGTATCTCGACGCC
Source organism: uncultured Planctomycetaceae bacterium (assembly GCA_964498115.1). Classification (GTDB taxonomy): domain Bacteria; phylum Planctomycetota; class Phycisphaerae; order UBA1845; family UTPLA1; genus UTPLA1. Next base: position 10,534 of record CAZCGF010000064.1, read on the forward strand.
CGAAATCGCCACTTTTCAATTCTGTTCCGACAGATGGTCAGCGCGTTTTCCCTTCACGCCATATCGAGCACGGCCCTGCTGGGAATCGGTGGCTGGCTGGTCATCAATGGACGGCTCACGCTCGGTCAACTGGTTGCCGCCGAGCTGATCGTGACCGCTGTCGTGGCGTCATTCGCCAAGCTGGGCAAGCATCTGGAGAGCTTCTACGACCTGATGGCGGCGGTCGAGAAACTGGGGCACCTGCTCGATCTGCCATTGGAGCGACGAACGGGGCAACAACTTGCCGACCGGTCGGGGCCGGCCGCGATCATGCTCGATCGCGTGTCGTTCCAATACGAAGGCATGCAGCCGATTATCGAAGACTTCACGCTTGACGTTCGCCCGGGCGAACGGATCGGCATTTCAGGACCGAACGGAAGCGGCAAGAGCACCCTCGCAGAACTGCTGTTCGGTCTGAGACAGCCCACCAGCGGCCGACTCTCCCTTGACGGTGTGGACTACCGCGAGCTCAGTCTCAGTACGCTGCGATACAGCGTGGCATCCGTTCAGGGCGCGGAGATGTTTGAAGGCACCGTGCTGGAGAATGTGCGACTCGGCCGCGACGAGATATCGCTGGAAGAAGTTCGTGCGGCGCTCCATGCGGTCGGGCTTCTGGACGAGATTCTCTCGATGCCGGACGGTGTCGAGACGCGCCTGATTACCGGTGGCGCGCCCCTTTCGTCAGGCCAGGCGCGCAGGCTGCAGGTGGCCAGGGCAATTGCCGGCAAGCCGCGTATGCTGATCATCGATGAGTCGTTGGACGACCTGGCGATTGACCGGCGCGAGCAGGTCGTCGCGAAGCTTGCGGACCGCAGCGCCCCGTGGACGCTGATCGTACTATCGCATGACGCAACGGTGCTCGGCCAGATGGATCGCACCGTGTCGCTGGAAATGGCCAACGGATCAGACAGGCCTCCGGCATCAAGTGAATCCATCGTGTAAACAAGTACTGAAGTGAGTTGATCGCCCATGCGCACTGTTTCATACACTGAAGACATCGACACAGCGCTGCCGGTCCTCGGGTCCGTGAGGGCGTCGCATTTGGCGCGCAGACTTTCCCGGATTTTGGCGGTGATCCTCGTTCTCTTCCCGGTTCTGGTACTTCTGGTACCGTGGCAGCAAAACGTCAAGGGATTCGGTCGCGTCGTTGCGTTTGCGCCTCTGGAGCGGCAGCAGACCATTCAGGCGCCTGTTTCCGGCCGCCTCATAAATTGCTGGGTCATTGAAGGAACGAGCGTCAAAAAGGGTGACCGGCTGCTGGAGTTGGAAGATCAGGACGCGGGATTGCTGAATCGTCTTCAACAGCAGTACGAAGCCGCGCAGCAAAAGCGCGCCGCCTCGATGGACAAGGTTGCGGCATCTCTGAACGTGGTGGCAGCGCTGGAAGATGCGCGAGAGCTGACCATTGCGGCCGCTGAAAGCCTCGTGGATAGCGCCGTCAACAAGGTCGTCTCGGCGGAGAATTCGCTGATAGCAACCGAGGCGGACCTTGAGCAGAAGCGGCTCGACTATATCCGCCAGAGCGAACTGGCGCGCGAGGGCATCGTCTCGGAGCTGACCGCGCAGAAGGCGGAGCGCGACTACAAGTCCGCGGAGGCCAAGGTAAAGTCGGAACGGGCCAAGGTCGCCTCGGCCCGCGCTGAGGAAGCAGCCAAACGATCCGAACGCGATCAAAAAGGCAAAGAGGCTCAGGCCAAGGTGGACAAGGCCCTCGCCGAGCTCAACGCAGCGCAAGGCGAAGTGGCGCTGGCGGAGAAGGATCTGGCCGACTCGCGCGTGAAGCTGGAGCGACAAAAGACCCAGGTGATACGCGCCCCGCGCGACGGCCGCGTATTCAGGATTCTTGTTAATCCCGGCGCGGAGCTCGTCAAACAGGGTGATTCCTTGCTGACACTGATACCTGATACCGCGAGTCTTGCCGTCGAGTTGTGGGTGGACGGTAATGACGCACCGCTTATCAGCCGGGACAGGGCGGTCCGGCTTCAATTTGAAGGATGGCCCGCCGTCCAGTTTTCGGGGTGGCCTTCCGTCGCGGTGGGAACCTTTGGCGGACGCGTGTCGCTTGTCGATGCACAGGATGACGGGCGCGGCAAGTTCCGAATCCTGGTCGTGCCCGATCCGAACGATCAGCCATGGCCCGACGGCAGCTATCTGAGACAAGGCGTACGGGCCAACGGCTGGGTGCTGCTCGATCAGGTTCGCGCGGGATACGAAATCTGGCGACAGCTCAACGGCTTTCCGCCGACCGTGGCGCTCGACAAACTGTCGGGCGGCGACCCGAAGGGGGGCGGCTCATGATCTCCCTTTCATTGAGATTTTGTATCGTGGTCGCCGCGATGGTGTCAGGCTGTACTCAGCCGCCTGCACACCGGCAGGTCACTCAGGCGATGAGTCGAGCACCTCTTTCGCCCGAACACGAGTCGCGATCGGTTATGCAAGACGCCGCGACCCCGGTCGATGCGCCGGATGAATCTCAATCCGACGCAACCTCCGAGAAGATCTCGGCTCCGCTCGCCCTTGAGAATGTCCTCGATTCTGTTGAGCAACACTTTCCGCTGCTCTTGGCCGTCGAGGAGGAGATGGAAATCGCCCTGGGCGGATTGCTCTCGGCCGAAGGCGGTTTCGACCTGACGGCGCGGGCGGAGCTTCTCGACAAGCCGCAGGGCTATTACAGGAATGACAGCGTTACCAGCATTCTGGAGCAACCCACGCCCTTCTGGGGAACGACGATCTACTCCGGATATCGCTGGGGACAGGGCGACTTCCCACCCTATGACGATGACCGCCGGACCGATCGCGGCGGAGAAGTTCTGGCGGGCGTGAAGGTGCCGCTGCTGCAGGGCGGGCCCATCGACACACGACGAGCCAATCTTTCCCGCGCGAAAATCGACGTCGACCTCGCTGAGCCGAAGATTCAGGTGAAGCGAATCGCCTTCCGACGCAAGGCCGCGCAGCTATTCTGGAAATGGATCGCCACGGGCCAGAAGCTGCAAATCGCAAAAAACCTGCTGGCCCTCGCCGAAACGAGAAACAGCGCCCTCAGTCGGCGCGTCGAACAAGGCGACCTGCCCGCCCTTGAACTGAAGGACAATGAACGGCTGATCGAACTGCGCAAGGCGATTGTGATTGCGGCGGAACGGGGCTTTCAGGAATCGAGCATCGCCCTCTCACTCTTCTATCGCGACCATGCGGGCTCACCGCTCATGCCGAGCGCGGAGCAGTTGCCGAGCGACTTTCCCGCTCCGTCCGCACCGGACCCCGCCAGCGCCGATCGGGACCGGAGTCAGGCATTAGCGTGGCGACCGGAAGTGCGCCAACTCGCCCTTGAGCGCGAGCGCACCCAGGTCGATCTTCAGGAGGCGGAGAACAAGCTGCTTCCGAAAGTGGACATGCTTCTTGAAGCGTCCAAGGATTTCGATCGAGCCCCCGAGGTGATGGACCGGACCCCGGCGGAACTGGTGTGGAAGGTGCAGTTTGAAATGCCGGTATGGCTGCGCGAAGGGCGCGGCAAGATTCGATCCGCGAGGGCCAAGCTATCCAAGATTTCAGGTGAATTGAAGTTTGCGCGGGATCAGGTCGTCGCGGATGTTCAGGACGCCATGTCCGAACTCGTCGCGTCCTACAACCGCTGGGAGCGCACCCGCAACAGCCTGAAGTTCGCCCGCGAAGTCGAGGATGGGGAGCGCAAGAGCTTTCAACTCGGCAACAGTACCATATTGCTGGTAAACCTCCGCGAGGAGGCCACGGCCGGCACGGCGGCGCTGGAAGTGGACGCATTGGCCGCCTTCTTTCAGGCACAGGCAAAATACCGCGCGGCCACGGCTGCCGACCTTTGGGAAGTCCCGGATTCCGCCGCCGACCCGGAAGAATGATGAACCTAGTGGGCCGCGGCGCAGCACCGCAGGCCAGCGCGTTGTCGGATAATTCGTAACCCCCGTCTTCATGGGGGGTAACTGGACTAAAGTGAGGCATTCGTAGTTGAGGTCTTATTATGTCACCCGGTCAGCAGTTCATTGATGTCATTTTTGCGACGCTGGAAGCATTTCTGACGGGAGCGGTTACGTCGATCCTGCAGCTGGTGATAGGCGCATTCCTTCAGCCGATTTTTGATGCCATTGCGATGGCGCTGGGAGCGCCGGCGGCCTAGAATAAGGCAATGACGCATCGCCTCGGGACAGGCCGGCTTCGAAGATATGAAGTTTGAATTCGAACATCCTTTCGACCTGCTCGTGCAGAAGCCCGACGGCGATATCCGCATCGCCGAAGCCGCCCTGCTCTTTGCCGCGGACCACAGCCCCGGGCTCGACCCGAAGTCGTGGCTGGAGCGGCTCGACGGCCTCGCCCGGCGAGTTGAGCGGATCGAGGTCGTTTCGCCCGCCGACCAGGTGGCCGCGCTGCGAACCGTCCTCGTCGAGGAGGAAGGCTTCTCCGCCAACATCACCGACTACTACGACCCGCGCAACAGCCTGCTCGATCAGGTCATCGAGCGCCGCGTCGGGATTCCCATCTCGCTGTCCGTCATCTGGCTCGACATCGCCCGGCAATTGCGCTGGCCCTTCGTCGGCGTCGGCCTGCCCGGGCACTTTGTCATTAAGCGAAAGACGCCGACCGGCGATCTGCTGATCGATCCCTTCGGCGGCGGACAGGTGCTCAGTCGGGCGGGCTGCGAGCGGCTGGTCTCGCAGCTGCTGGGCAAGCCTGTTCAATTGGACGATTCCGCCTTCGAGGCCGTCGCCGCGAAGGCCACGCTCATGCGCATGCTCAACAATCTTCGGACTGTCCTCTCCCAGCAGGAGGCGTGGTCGAGCACGGCGTGCGTCCTGGCGAGAATGTTGGCGCTGGAGCCCGACTCCGAGCTGATCCGCCGCGAGATCGCCATGGTCGGGGTGAGGATCGCCGAGCTAAACTGATGGCCGGCCTCCGTTGTTCACTGGGGGCAACGGAATCCGACAGCCGCACTGGAATTCGTTGCGTGATCTGCCACCCGCCCATCGACGCTTGTCCCAATTGCTCCTACGCCCTGCACGGTTTGCCGGAGGCACATCGCTGTCCGGAGTGCGCGTTTGAGTATGACGAGGCGACGATCGTTTTCAGACCATCGCGGCCGTGGATGACTTACGTCGGGACGCTTGGGTTCGCCGCAATCCTGATTTACTTCTACGGCCCCATGGTGTACGGCCTGACCGTCGGGGCGCTGGGTCAGACCGGCGGCACATTTGTTACGCTTGCGGTCCTCGCCGCGCCGCTCGTCTTTCTGGCGTGGCGGATTCGCCGGGCCAATCAGATCGGCCGCTTTGCCGCACTCACCAAAGGTGGACTCTTCGTACGCAACATGGGCGAGTTGACGCAGGTGGCATGGGACGACATCTCCCTCGTCGCGATCAGTGACATTCGACCGTGGCTCAGGCGTCGCAGCAGCGAGCAAGTCATCGGCCTGCACGGCATCCTCTCGACGCGCGAGGAAAAGAAGTCCTTCCTGGAGGCCGTCTCGCGCGGGCGGAGCGGGCAGCCGCCCGGCATCCGTTTGGATGCGCCGCCGGAACACGCCGGCGCGACAAAGGGTCAATCGATTGGCACCTTTCGCTTCGTCAATCGCCTGACCAGCGCCGGTGGTGTCATCCTGCTCATCTCCGGCATCCTGTTCACCCTTGCCGCGATCACGACCCATCCTCGGAATCAGGCGTCGGCGACCGCGGCGGGCGGCGCCGCGTGGATCGGCATCATTCTCCTGCTGACGGGAATCTGGCGATCCGACAAAAAAAGGAACTGAGGACGAATCGCCCCCATATTGCGCATTTGCATCGTCCGGATCACAATTTGGGACCGAAAACAAGTCCTTCTGCCTTGTTCCTGGGGCCCAATCGGCCTATCATCATGTATCAATCTTAACTGCCCCACGAAGCCCAGCCTGATCATCAGGAGCGAATTCATGCAGTATTCTCGCCTGTCTTTCTCCATCTGCACTTGCACCATGCTGGCCCTTGCCGCACTCGCAAATGCTCAACCGACTTTCCTCAGTTCGGCCCAGGTCGCCGCGCCGCGCCGAACCCTCGAAGAGACCGCTGTTCGCAGTCGCACAGTCGACGTCAACTTCGCCGTGCTGCACGGCATGACCGACATGACCGACCGCCGGCTGCGCTTTGACCTGTTCGACGATGTATCCCCCGTCGGCGCGCTGACCCGCCGGGAAATCCGCTCCGTCGACAGTTACACCTGGACCGGCAAGTTCGAGAACATCCCCGAATCAAGCTTTTACCTGGTCGTCCATCACGACGTCATCTGTGCACGCATCGATCTGGTTGACGGCGGCGTCTTCGAGATTCGCTCGACGCCCGGCGGAATGCATGAAGTCGTGGAGATCGACCCCGCCGCCTTCAAGCCCTGCGGAACGGGCAAGCAGCACGCGATCCCCCTGCAGGCCGCCGAAGTCGCTGAAACTTCGCCGAGTCCCGCCGATCCCCGCGGCGGGGCCTCGCCGCGCGTCGATGACGGCTCGGAGCTCGATGTGCTCGGCATGTACACCACGACCGCCAAAAACGCCGCCGGTGGAACCAACGGCATCGAGTCGTTGATCATCCTCTCGATCAGCGTCACCAACGGCGCCTATTCGTCCAGCCAGGTCAACCCGAGACTTCGCCTGGTCCACATGGCCGAAACGAACTATCCCGAGACCGGCAATGCCAGCCTCGATCTGGGACGCTTCTCGGGAACCTCCGATGGCTTCATCGATGAAGTTCATTCGCTCCGCAATACGCACGGGGCCGACCTGTGCGCCCTCATCGTGAACAGCTCGGACAACTGCGGCATCGCCTATCTGATGACGTCACTCTCCTCCGGCTTCCAGACCCTGGCATTCAGCGTCACGCTGCGGACCTGCGCTTCGGCCAACCTGACCCTGGCCCACGAGCTCGGCCATAACCAGGGCTGCCAGCACGATCGCGACAATGCCGACACCGGCATCTACCCCTACGCTTACGGCCATCGCTTTAACGCCCCAAACCTCAAGCGCACGATCATGGCCTACGACCCCGGCGAACGGGTGAACCATTTTTCCAATCCCAATGTGCTGTTCAACGGCGTGCCGACCGGCGTCCCGATCGGCCAGCCGCTCGAAGCGCACAACGCGCAAACCATCAACAACACGGCGCTGACCATCTCGCAGTATCGCGAATCGATCCCGGTCATCGATGATTTTGATCCGCCTCAGCCCGATCCGCTCGCCTTTGACAGCCCCCCGACCGCGATCGATTCGACCAGTATCACCATGACCGCGGCCGGCACGATCGACGCGAGCCTGCCGGTCCAGCATTTCTTCGAAGAGACGACGGGCAACCCCGGCGGCACGACCAGCGGCTGGCAGAACCCGAACTCATACGTCGACTTCAGCCTCACGCCGAACATGCAGTATTGCTACCGCGTGAAGGCCCGTGACAGCAACGGCGTGCCGAACGAAGGCGCCTATTCGCCCGCCGCGTGCATCGCCAGCCACATTCAGACGCCCGTCGGCATGGCGTTTTCCAACGTCGAGTACACAACCGCTCAGGTGACGGCGACCGGCGCATTTTCCAACCTCAACGTCGGCATGTCCGGCATCTACTTCGATGTCGATCCGCCCGGCGCATTTGGCGGCGCATTCACCTGGCAGCAAAGCAACACCGCCATGTTGACCGGCCTGCTCAGCGGGCAGAGCTACACCGTCCGCGCCAAGGCCCGAAACCAGGACGGCATCGAGACGCCCTACGGCGGTTCCGTCGTGATCGAGACGCTGGTGCTCTTCGGTGACTGCAACGCCGACGGCATGGTGGACATCGACGGCGACGTCCCCTGCTTCGTGGACGCCCTGCTCGGCATCGACGTCCCACCCGGCGCGATCATCCGCAGCGACATGAACTTCGACGGCTTCACCGACGGACTGGATGTGCCGGAGATGATCTTCTGCCTGACCTTCGGGTGTAATTAGTCGGCGGCTTCA
>CAZCGF010000065.1:0-18474 GCA_964498115.1 uncultured Planctomycetaceae bacterium
CTTGCATATCAACTAACTCTGCATGTGCGATGACTGAAACACAGGTCACTTGGCAAGTTTAGGAATAGGGGGAGAACCCAACCCTAAATCGCATGCGCCGGCGAGGGCATATCGCCATGAATCTTCTGCTGCTGGGACTGTTCCCCGTCGAATGAGAAGAGCACCATCTCATCATTGATCATCGCCTGCAGGTGCGTCGGGCGGCGCCAGATGCGCTGGACGTTTTTCAGCGTCTCCACCGCGTACTTGATGTCCAGGTCGACGCCGTGGTGCTTGTGGCCCATGTAGAGCTCGCCGCGGTTGCCGTAGTTCCCGTCCAAAACGTAGATGTACGGCTGGGCGTGATTCGTCAGCATGAAGAGCAACTGGGCCTTGATCTTGTCGAAGTCGCGGTTGACCACGACCATCCGCCGGGTTGAGGGGTCGTAGCGGTAGTGGTACATGCGGAAGCGGTCGACGAACTCGGGGGTGAGGAACTCGTCAATAAAAGTCACGTCGTTATAGATGCGGCGGACCTCGAAGACCTTCTCCATGCCCTTACCGAGCTTTTTGTCCCACTTGCGCTTCTGCTCCATCGACTTGCACTCGTCGTATTCCTTGCCGAAGCGGCCCTTGTTCCAGCGCTCCTCGATGTCGCGGAAGAGCTCGACGCCGATCTTGTAGGGGTTGACCTGGCCGGGGGGCATGTGGGTGGTGCCGCTGTGGTGGTCGGCGTAGGTGATGATCTCGTCATCCTTGAGGATGCGCGTGGTCATGAGGCGGCTGTGCCAGAAGGTGGCCCAGCCCTCGTTCATGATCTTGGTCTGGCCCTGGGGTGCGAAGTAGTAGGCCTCCTCGCGGATCATGGAGAGGATGTCGGCCTCCCAATCCTCGAGCGGAGCGTGGTCGACAAGGAAATTGAGCACGTCACGCAGCGGCTGTGCGGGAATCGAGAACTTTTTCTTCTCGCGCTGGGCCATGAGCGACTCGCGCTGGCGGGAGCGCTCGGCCGGGGGATTGACCCAGGGCTCCATGTAGGGCTTGCTCTTGTAGCGAATGATGTCGCGCTCGACCTCGCGCTCCGGCGAGACGCCGCTGTCGGCGACGGGCTTGGCGGTGCGCTGCATGAAGGGGGCGTGGGGGTCGATGAGGTTGTCGAGGGTGGAGCAGAGGTCTATGAAGCGTTCGACGCGCTCGAAGCCGTAGCGATCGACGTGACGGCGGATGCGCGTGGAGTGGTTGGCCATCTCGTCCATCATTTTGCGATTGGTCTTGCTGAACCAGTAGTTGTTCTTGAAGAAGTCGCAGTGGGCATAGACGTGGGCCATGACGAGCTTCTGATCGACGACGGAGTTATCGCTGACGAGATAGGCGTAGCAGGGGTCGTTGTTGATGACCATCTCGTAGATCTTGCCGAGGCCGTAGACGTGCTGCTTGCGGAGTCGTTCGTACTCCATGCCGAATCGCCAGTGGGGGTATCGCTGGGGGAAGCCGCCGTATGCGGCGATTTCCTGCATGGTGTCGAAATCGACCAGCTCGAAGCGGGTCTCGAAGAAGTCGAGGCCGTGGGACTTGGCGATGTCGGCGATCTCGCGGGCGTATTTGGCGAGGTCGGGTCGGAGGTGATGGATGTTCATGGTGTTCGTCGAAGCGACGGCCTCGCCCTCCGTGGTATCACTTGCCGGCGGTGAAGAACGCCTTGAGTGAGTCGTAAATGTCGTCCTTGGTGTTGACCCGGCTGGTGACCACGTTGGCCTCTTCTTCGAGGTGCTCGTGGATGACGTTGATGAAGTTGCCGCTGCCGTAGGCGCTGGCGACCTGGCAATAGCCGAACATGTTGGAGAGCGGGAGGATGCCTTCCTTGAGCATTCGGCAGCACTCGCGGGAGTCGCTCTCGCTGGAGTTGTCGCCGTCGGAGAAGTGGAAGATGTAGATGTTCCACTCGGACGGGTTGTAGTGCGTCTCGATGAGGGACTTGCAGAGCTTGAAGGCGCTGGAGATCTTGGTGCCGCCGTCCTCGCGGATGCTGAAGAAGGTCTGGCGGTTGACCTCGGCGGCGCGGACGTCGTGAACGATGTAGCGGCTCTCGATGCCTTCGTAGTTTCGGCGGAGCCAGGCGTCGATCCAGAAGGCCTCGAGGCGGACGAGTTCTTTCTGCTCGTCGCCCATGGAGCCGGAGACGTCCATCATGTAGATGATGACGGCGTTGGACTGCGGCTTGAGGACGGTCTTCCAGCTTCGATAGCGCCGGTCGGAGCGCATGGGGATGATGATCGGGTTCTCGGGGTCGTAGGTCCCGGCGATGAGCTGACGGCGCAGGGCCGAGCGGAAGGTGCGCTTGAAATGGCGCAGTGACTCCGGGCCGGTGGAGCGGATGCCGCTGTAGCGATCCTTCTCCGAGGTGATCGTGTGATGGCCCTTGGGCTTGATGCGCGGGAGCTTGAGCTCTTCGCCGAGGATGTCGGCCAGCTCGTTGAGCGAGACTTCGACTTCCATGATGTGGCTGCCGGGCTGAGTGCCGCCGGGGCCCTGTTCGCCTTCGCCGCTGTCGACGGGATCGCCGACGCTGGCGTCGCCTGCGCCGATGCCGCCGTCGTTGTTGTCGCCGTAGCGGAAGTGGGGAAGCTCGATGCCGCGGACGGGGATGCTGATGAGGTGCTTGCCCTCTTTGCCGATCAGCTCGCCGCGGGTGAGGAACTTCCGCAGGTCGTCGCGGATCTTGCCTTTGACGATCTGGCGGAAGCGCTGATGGTCTTTGTCGATCTTCAGGTACATATGCGGCAAACCCCGTCGGGCCTTTTGGTTAATCCATTATACGGATCGACTGCTCGGCTTAGCGACGAAACGCGGCATTCGAGCGTTTTGGCGGAGTCTCGATGATCCGAGATTTCCGCCTCTGGGCACGATAAGCCGGGACGCTCGCTGACCGCCGGCCGCTAGAAAAATATCGGACAGTGGGGGTAGGGGCTGAAGCAAAGAGTCGGGGGGAAGAAAGGGCCTGCGAGTGCGATATGGCCGCCCATTTGGGCGTGGATGGGGATTTCGAGCGGTGATGGGGAGAATCTTCGAGTCTGGCGGGCGGCGGGAATGGGTGTGAGAATCGGGGCATGGCGATCAAAGTGGTGGCGTTTGACGTGTACGACACGCTGGCCCGATGGCCGGAGGGGCGCGTGGAGCCGATCGAGGTCCAGCGACTTCTGGGACGGTTCGGCGTGGAGATGAGCTATCAGGCGTATGAGGCGGCGCGTCAGGGGGTGATGTTCTTCGACGGGGCGAAGCGGCCCATCGAGGGGTGGATCGACTTTCTGGCGCTGACGTTCGCGAAGATGGGGGCGAAGGTGTCGGTGGACCTCATCGCGTCGGTGGCGGCGATGTACGAGTCGCGGAACCGGATGGAGGTGTTCGCGGATGCGCTCGGCGCGGTGGAGGCGGTGAAGGGCGCGGGGCTGGTTGCTTGCGCGTTCACAACGCTGCCGAGGTTTATGTTTCAGCGCGGCGGCGAAGCGCTGTTGGCACGGCTGGATCATTACTTCGACGCGGCGGCGACGGGCTACGCGAAGGGGCATCCACAGTTTTACTCGCGCGTGACGGAAATGCTGGGCGTGAAGCCGGAGGAGATTCTGTGCGTGGGGGATGATCCGATCTGCGACGTGGAGCTGCCGCAGGCGGCGGGCTGGCGAGCGGTTTGGTTGGATCGGCGGGGTGTTAACGCTGATTCAACTGAATCTCAGAAGGTGCACTCGCTGGTGGAATTGTCACGACATTGGAGTGATGATTCCTAAAATGCCAATACCAAACGCCGATCGCGCGGTCATCGCTGAGGAGAAGCTTCGGACCTATCTGCTCAATCCCTCCCATAAACGAGGGAGCGGAAAAGCTCACGTGTTGGCTTCGATTGGTTTCTTTGAGCGAAACTGGAAAGACCTGGAGGGCGCTATTCGACGCGATCATCTGGGACAAGAGCCGAACGCGACGATTTCATCTCATTACGGCAAACGATATCAGATTTTGGCCCCGATTACCGGTCCGAATGGACGTGCGGCTTCATTTCATACGATCTGGCAAAAAGACATTGGAACAGACTACCCCAGGCTGATTACAATGTATCCGGAGTGAATGATGGCACTTGAGATTTACAAAGACGCCGTTTTACTCGTTGACCTGCCGAAGGAAGGGCTTCGCGCGGGCGACGTCGGCACGATCGTTGAACGCCATCAAGTCGCAGGGCGAGAGGACGGCTATTCCGTCGAGTTCTTTGATATGACCGGAAGAACGGTCGCCGTGGCGACGATTCCAGCCAGTCAACTCCGGGCCCCGACTGCGACGGATCGGCCCGCTGTCCGCAGCCTCGCTTCGTAAGCGCGCGACTGCGGAAATCGTCACTTTGAACATTTCCAGGGTTCTTTTCCTTTTTCTGTTTGAACGCGAAACCCGGCAAATCCCTCGTCGTAGAACCCGGCGACCCGAAAAAGTGACTCGCCCTCATTGTCAGTTATCGAAAACATGGCCACTTGCGAAGGTCTTGATTCCATTGTGACACCTGACAAACCCTCGCCATGCTCGATTTTCATCGTCGCCTCACCAAGTGTGGATACCGCGAGATCAATACGACCGGGCCCTGCCGTCGATCCTACAGTCAGGCCGCCGCCTGCTCCGTCTCCCTTTGAGCTCTGATGGGAATGCAACATTACATTCGGATGCTCTTTGGCGTCCAAAAGGCTCACATACGGCATATCCATTTCTTCGCGTCGATCATCTGATCCTCGTCTGCGAAGTCCTAGTTGGATACGGCGGCGACCTTGAGCGTCGTACAAACGAACATCAGGACCCTTGTCGGTGACGGTGAGCCGAATTCGCTTTCGCCCCCGGGCGTCTTCAATTGTCAGTGACCGACATGTGATGTTACCTCCGTGTTCATCGCCCAAGCTGTTTGCCAATGCCCGCGAATCTCGCAGACTAAGGCCGATGATGATCCCACCAGTAAGGGTGACGATGAGCAGCGACGCTGAGATTCGATTGGACATCAGTGCATCTCCGGTAAACATAGCGCGGCAGTGCCAAGCGGTAGCCCGATGAAGTCGGATTTTGTCCGCGAAGCCATGACGACACAACCGACGGCCAGATTAGTATTGGAAATGGGCTACTTCTGCTGAAGCATCCGCTCGATGAAGCCGGTGTCGATGTTGGATTTGTGGAAGTCCGGGTGGTCGAAGACCTGGCGCAGGACGGGGATCGTCGTCTTGAGCGGGTCGATGTGGAACTCCTCCAGGCAGCGACGCATGCAGCGGATGGCGTCGTCGCGGTCGGCGCGGTGGACGATCAGCTTGCCGACGAGCGAGTCGTAGTACGGGCCGATGGTGTAGCCGGCGCAGGCGTGCGAATCGAAACGGACGCCGAAGCCGCCGGGCACGCGAAGCTCGTTGATCTTGCCGGGGCTGGGGCGGAAACCGTTTTCCGGGTCTTCGGCGTTGATGCGTACTTCGATGGCCGATCCGTTGCGGGGGATGTCCTTCTGTCGCAGGGTCAGCTTCTCGCCGGCGGCGATGCGGATCATCCACTTGATGAGGTCGACGCCGGTCACCATTTCGGTCACCGGGTGCTCAACCTGGATGCGCGTGTTCACTTCGAGGAAGTAGAACGCCCCGCTCTTGTCGACGATGAACTCGACGGTGCCTGCGGAGAAGTAGCCGGCGGCCTCGACGAGGCGAACGGCCGACTTGCAGAGCTCCTCGCGCGTCTTGGAACTGATCGCCGGAGAGGGCGACTCCTCGACGAGCTTCTGATGGCGGCGCTGGAGGGTGCAATCGCGCTCCCAGAGGTGCAGGTAGTTTCCGTGCTGATCGGCGAGCACCTGCACTTCGACGTGGCGCGGCTGCTCGACGAGCTTCTCCAGATAGACGCGGCCGTCCTTGAAGGCGTTTTCGGCTTCGTTGCGTGCGTTGCGAATCTGGGTGCGCATGGTCGCTTCGTTGTGGGCGATGCGCATGCCGCGACCGCCGCCGCCGGCGACGGCCTTGATCATGACGGGATAGCCGATCTCGGCGGCGATCTTCACCGCTTCATCGTCTTCTTCCACCACGTCGTCGCTGCCGGGCACGGTCTTCACGCGGGCCTTGCGGGCGAGCTTCTTGGCGGCGGCCTTGTCACCGAGGAGGCGGATGGCGTCGGAGCCGGGGCCGATGAATTCAATCTTGCTGGCGCGGCACTGCTCGGCGAAGTTGGCGTTCTCGGCCAGGAAGCCGTAGCCGGGATGAATGGCGTCGACGTTGGCGATTTCCGCGGCGGCGATGATGCGGTCGGCGCGGAGATAACTCTGAGCAGGCGCGGGCGGACCGATGCACATCGCCTCATCGGCGAGCTTCATGTACGGGGCGCCGCGGTCGGCCTCGGAAAAGACGGCGACGGTGCCGATTCCCATTTCGCGACATGCGCGAAAGATGCGGAGCGCGATCTCGCCGCGGTTGGCGACAAGGATCTTGGAGAAAGTCCGCTTTTTCACGGGCTCGCGAGACGGTTTTCGAGACAAGGCGTCACCAAGTAGATCCGCGATCGATGCGGACGATTCTTTGCTGGGTATTTTACGCGACGCCATCAGGAGGCTCGCACCGTCATGAGGACCTGACCAAACTCAACCGGTGCGCCGGAACGGACTTCAATCGACTCGATCGTACCGGTCACTTCGGCCTTGATCTCGTTGAAGACCTTCATCGCCTCAATGACGCAGACGACGCTGTCGGGCGTGACGCGATCACCGATCTTCACGAACGGGGGCGATTCGGGATCGGGCGTCGCATAGAACGTGCCCACCATCGGGGACGTGATCTTCCCGAGGCCGGGATCGGCAGCGGGCGCGACAGGTGCGACGGTCGCGACGGGCGCCGGCGGAGGCGGCGCGGGAGCGGCATGATGCTGTGGTGCGTGGCTGACAGCCGCCGCGTGATGCGCGACAGCCGCCGACTTCGGTTCGCCACGACGCAGGAGAATGCGCTTCTCACCGTCACGGATCATGATCTCCGAGAGATCATGCTCGACCATGAGGTCGGTGAGGGTCTTGATTTCATCTATTTCCATCCAGAATCACTTTCGCAAAGTCTTAATCCGGGCCGCACCAGAATATCCGGCGGCGGCGTCGCATCACCCAGGCGGAAACATCGCCGCTTCTGGAATTGCGACAGGGGGCCGATTTTAGTTGACCTGCCGAAAAAGGGTCAAGAATGCTCTAATCTTCGTGTGCATAGCAGTTTAGAGACAGCCAACCCGCACGGGCGAACCTTCTCGCTATTCGCTTCCCGAGTGCTTTCGCGTGCACCACGTTCCGAAATCGGCCGCACATCGACGACTCATCGCGGTCCCGATTGTCGCTCGTCCGGGCGCCATGGGTTGCGCCAATCCCGCTAGAAACCACGTGATTCCATGGTTTTTGAGTTGAGATTCGGATCGCTCGCCGCACGGATTGATGCCGGGCTTGTGCGACGCGAGTCGGTGTCGTTCGCCGACTTGGGTGGGATGTGCCCTATCCCGCCCCCGTTTTCATCCCTAGAATAATCCGTATCGATCGACCACACCATTTTCGCAGATAGTGGGTAATATTACCTTTTAGTGGGGATTATCGGGTCAGTGCTTGGCAGAGACTTATCTGGCAAATCGTCGTAAATCACTTATTTGTCGCCGGTTGCGGCACTATTAGGAAGAGCGCAGTTCATTCAGCCTCCATGTGGCACGTCAGGTGTTATGTATCACACAGCAACAAGAATGCGTCCCGGTAATGCTGCAGCCCCGGCCCCCTGCCGGTGGAATTCATGGGTTTCGGAGGCATTCAAAATCTGCGGTCCGTACCGGGCTTTGACGCGTGACAGATACAGGAACCGGGTCACGCAGTGAATTCCCGACGGTCGCGAATTGTTGCTCACAATTTGTTCCCCGCGCCTCACCTCTGCGGACCCCAGGAGGTCCTATCAGAGGAGAAAGATGTCAGACATTCCAGAAACCGAGATTGAAAGCGCGCTGAAGGAAACGCAGTATCTGCTAGGCCGCTGGGAGTTCTCCATTTCCAGCACGGACCTGCTTTGGATCGCTCCCACCAAGCCGCAATTGAGCCCGGAGGAGTTGGCCGGCATGCTCCAGCTTCTAGGCAAGGGGTGTCACGGCGATCTACCTAGAACCATCAAGCTCGACCTAGGCGGCGTCAAAGTCGTCGGCGAACAGTGGACACTGATCGAGGCGTTGATCGTCGACTTCGCTCGATTGATTCACGCCGAGGTTCGAATCGTCGGCGGCGGAACTTCTCCGGCGTACTCCGTATTTTTCAGTCGGCCCATTGAAGCGCCACCGGTCTCCCGCAACATCGCCGACGCCGAATCGTCCGACCATTTTTCCACGGCACCCCATTCGCCAACCGAGATCAACGACACTTCCAATGGGTAATATCGCCCCCGAATTACCCGGCGAGACGCCGCCAATTCTTTGACAGTCCCAAGGTTGCTAGGGTTTTCCTTGATTTTTGGGGCAATTTCGGGCAATATTGGGGGCAGAGTTTCAGGACTCTCGAAGATTTTCATTTCGCGCGCCGGTCCATACTCACTTCGACGCTTTCACACTTAGCGGACCTCGCCCGCGCAGGCGAACTATTCATGGGCACCCGGAGACCGACATGGGATCGTCCCGACCCATCGAGCTCTCGCGTTTTGACGCGCCCTTTCCCTGCGCATTCGACAAAGCAACCAATCGCGATTCCGGCACCACATCAATCACGCGACAAGTGGGGGTGAAGTTTCTTGAGCAAGAGTCACATTTCATGGAGGTAGGAACATGAAACAATGGAGGACATTGTTATCACCATCATGTCAGTTCCGTCATGGGCCACCGATCAGGTGGTACGCGGCAGCATTCACCTTCGCTGTACTGATGGGAGCGATGGCAACCGGCGCCGCAAATGCCGCCATCGTTCATTTCGTTGCCGACCCCATCAATTCGGCGAACGAATGCCCGGCGTGTACGTCCGCACAAGGGACTGGGTGCGGCGCGTTCACGCTTGATACAGCAACGGGCGTTGTTAACTATTACATTCGTCATAACCAGGCCGGAGAGACGGCGGCGCACGTGCACGGTCCGGCCGGCGTCTGCCCGGCGACCGCAGGCGTCGTCCAACCACTGCCCGGCGGATTCCTGAAGGTCGGCAGCTATACGTTGACTGCCGCGCAGCAGGCCGACATGCAGGCCTCGCGGCACTACGTGAACATACATACCGGCGTGTGTCCGAGCGGAGCGATCCGCGGACAGATTGTTCCGGTGACCGCGACTGCGCCGTGCTGCCTTCCCAACAATGTCTGCATGACGACGCTGCCATCGACCTGTCAGTGCCTCGGCGGCGTTTCCGGCCCGGTCGGTACTGCCTGCACGCAGCGACAGGCGTGTTGTCTGCCCGGTGCGGCGTGCATCGATGTCGATCCGGTGTGCTGCACCCAGATGGGAGGCATGCCCCAGGGCGCCGGGACTAATTGCGCCACGACCGTCTGCCAGCAGCAGAAGTGCGAAGCGCTGCCCGACGGCTCCGCCTGTCAGCCGGTTCAATGCCCGGTGGCCGGACAGGAGTGCATTCCGCGCTGTATGAACTTCAATCCCTCGACCGGACAGATCAAGATCATCGACTGCGACTGCCGCAGCCCGAATGAGTGCCATGTCGAGTTTGGTCCCGCAGGCCTGACGTGTGTCGGTGCGTGCCCTCCGGGATTCCATTGCGAGACCACCACGGTCACACTCGCCGACGGCAGTATTGAAGTCTGTTGCGATTGCATCGAAGACCCCCCCTATATGAACTGGGTCATCGCCGACGACTTCTGCATCAACCCGTCGTGCCCGGAATGCCGCTGCGACTTTGACGGCGACGGCGTTTGCACGACCTTTGCTGATTTCCAGATGCTCCAGAATTGCTTTGGACCGGTGACGCCGGCCTGCAAGTTCGCCGATCTGAATTGTGACGGCTTTGTTGACAATGCCGACGTGAACATCTGGACCTGTCTTGCCGGGGGAAATCCGCCGGGGCTCTGCTGCCCGGACGTCGTGCCGCCACCGATGCCGATCACCGACATCCAGTGGTACGGCTCGTATCTCGATCCTCAGTTCGATCCCTCCATCACGCCGTCGCCGCGACCGATTGACGGATGGCTCATTGCCATTCATCGCGACATCGCGCCGCAGCCGTGTCCCCCGGGCACCAACTACGACGCCTGCGGGATCGTCTCCCCGCCGAATGCGTTGGGCTGTGTCACGTTCCTGCCCGATGGCGCGGCGGTACCGATTCCTCTGACGCCACCCGGCGGGCCCGGCTGTGCGACCGCGGGATGCATCATTCCGCCGCCCGGCTACTGGCGAATCTGTGCCCAGTATCTGCCTGATTGCAATACGCCCTGCGCACCGGCTCCGGGAGCCTTGTGCGTGCGGCAATTCCTCCCGTGCGACACCGGCATCAGCCGACCCGGCCGCCTCGTCGCGCAGTGGGCGTTCAACCCGCAGGTTGTTCCGTTCTTTAACACCGGCCTGATCGGTTGGGACCAGCACGCCACCTTCTGCTACAGCACGCGGCTTGCGGCGGGTTGCCTCGTCCACAACAACGCCGGACCCGATGAGATCGATCCGTCGATGCCCGGCATCTT
This sequence comes from uncultured Planctomycetaceae bacterium, assembly GCA_964498115.1. Taxonomy (GTDB): domain Bacteria; phylum Planctomycetota; class Phycisphaerae; order UBA1845; family UTPLA1; genus UTPLA1. The sequence continues at coordinate 10,632 of CAZCGF010000065.1, forward strand.
CAACCCGCGTCCGGGCGTCACATACTGGCTGAGCATTCAGGCGGAAGTCGGCCACTTCATCTCCCCGCCGCCGCAGTGCGTCGAGTCTCCCACGGGCAACATGGCCACGGGCGACTTCTGGGGATGGCACACCACGCCGCCGGGATATCACATGAAAGATGACGCCTACATGGGCAAGCTCGGTATGAGTTGCCGGGGCGGATGGATCTACAACTGGATGAACCATCTTCATTGGGGCCAGCCGGAATACATCGGTTGCGCCGATGATCCGACGAAGTCCATGGACATGGCGTTCTATCTCATCTGCAGCAACGGTACGCCGGGCAAGCAGGGCCAGGTCATCTGGTGCCAGCCTTATGTCCCCGGGCCGCCGCCGCCGACTGATCCGCCGCCGCCGGCACGACCGATTCCACCGGGAACCATCGACACGCTCATCGACACACAGGCCGATGTCGTCGTCGAGTTCTTCCCGCCGGGACCGCCCATCGTGAACATGACGGCCAACGGACCGACGCGCGTCTGGCGTGACAACCCGAACGTGCAGCTCGGCGGTACGACGATTCAGACGGAGATTCTCTCCATGAATCTGACGGGAATCTCGCCGATCGGGCCGGTCATCATTCGCGAGCGGCCGGATCAGCACAGCAACGGTCTGCTCTTCGGACCGGGAAGCGAGCCGTTCCTGCCCTATCCGCACTGGCCGCTGGACAGCTTCTTCGACGTCTTTGTCGAAATCGAGTTGCCCGGTGCGCCGCCGGGGTTCCAGAACCTGTTTACCCAGGCGCCTGCGCACATGACGGCGCCAAACGGGCTCTGGGAACTGCCCCCGAACAATGTCGATTACTTCGGGCCGGGCGATAATCCGGTGTTGCTCTTCGACGAGAGTAACCCGAACCAACCGGTCGGGCGGATTCTCCAGGTCCGGCACGGTGTCGGTTATCGCGGCGGCATCGACGTCCACAGCGATACCGATTGGGTGAACATGCCGATGTTCTGTTCGTGCAAGGGCGATCTGAATCTGGATGGCGTTCTGAACGGACTCGACATCCAGCGATTCATCAACTGTCTGCTCAATCCTCCGCCGCCGATGATGCTCGGCTGCCCGTGCGATTGTGCGGACATGAACAACGACGGCGTCGCCACAGTGGCGGACATCGACCCGTTCGTGAATCAGCTCATGGAGGTGCCCAAGGCGGTCTGCCCGCCTGATCCTTGATTTGACGGGTGAATAGGTCGCCCGCGCGGCGGCCTGAATGAATGAACCCTCCAGCGGCCTTTCGTCCCAGCGCGGAAGGCCGCTGTCTTTTTATGCGGCGCTTGCGCGCCGACGGCCTACCAATAGACGTGTCGCCGGAACAGGTCCCGCTCGGACTTGGGCAGGGACTCCACATCGGCGATGAGGTAGCGATTCTCGTCGACGTCGGTCAGGATCTTTCCGCTTTTGCCGTGGTCGATCGCCTGGCTCTGCTGCCAGCGCATCATGAACTGCTCGGGCCCGCGATTTGTCACCACGTGGAAGATCAGCAGGCCGAAGCGCAGCCGGATGGTCTCGATCCGCTCGATGATGTGAATGAAGTAGCGCCGGTCGAGCGCCTCCTGCACCAGCCGCCGCACTTCCTCCGGCCAGTCATCCAGCCGGGCGATGATGCCGATCTCGTGCTCTCTGCCGTCCGCGCCTTCGTGCCGCAGACTGATGTATTGGTCCGGGTAGGCCGCCGGAAACACGCGCACCGCGAAGACGCCGCCATAGATACGGTCGTCGATCACGGTCACGTGCAGGGCGTCGTGCGTGCCGAGGTGGATGTTCGCCGTCTGCGGCGTCAGCCATCGCGGGGCGAAGTCGAATCTTGCGGGAGAGGGCGCGTCTGACGAGTCCTGAGCGTTCGCCTCTTCGGCGCTTTGCTCTTCTTCGGCGCCTGCGACGAGCTTGTCGATGCTTGCCCCGGCGGTCAGGCGCGTTTGTATCTTCACCATGGACGCGTAGATGCCGTCTTTGGCGAGCAGCTCCTCGTGCGTGCCCTCTTCCATGAGCTTGCCGCGATCGAAGGCCATGATGCGATCGGCATTGCGCAGCGTGGAGAGTCGATGCGCGATCACGATGCTGGTCCGTCCCCTCGTTAGCGCGAAGAGCGCTTCCTGGATCGCCTTTTCCGATTCACTGTCCAGATTGCTCGTCGCCTCGTCGAGAATCAGGATCGACGGGTCGTACAAGACCGCGCGGGCAATCGACATCCGCTGCTTCTCGCCGCCCGACAGCCCGGCCCCGCGCTCACCGAGCGGCATGTCATAGGCGAACGGCATCTTGAGGATGAAATCGTGAGCGTTGGCCGCGCGGGCCGCCTGAATCACCATCTCCGGCGTGGCGTCGGGATTGCCGTAGATGAGATTCTCCCAGACGGTGCCGCGAAACAGAAACGACTCCTGAAGCACGACGCCGACGTGGCGCCTTAATTCCATGCTGCTCAACTCGCGAACGTCGCGATCTTCGACCAGCACGCGGCCCTCGTCCACGTCATAGAACCGGCAGATGAGATTGACCAGCGTGCTCTTGCCCGATCCGCTGCGCCCGACAATGCCGATCATCTTGCCCGGCGAAATCTCGAAGGAGACATTCTCCAGGACGGGATGGTGCCGGTCGTAGCCGAAGGTGACATTCTCGAATCGAATGCTGCCGACCTTTTCGGGAAGCCGGACAGGATTCGCCGTGTCGGTGATGCGCGTAGGCGTGTCGAGCAGTTCAAAGATGCGCTGGCAGGCGGTCATGAAGCTGGTCAGCCATGTCGTCAATTGCGCCAGCGTGGAGAGCGGGGCGTAAAACATCGCGAGGTACGCGAGGAACGCCATCAGCGAGCCAAGCGTCATCCGATCGCCAAGCACGTCGCGGCCGCCGACGTACCAGACGATGAGCCCGCCGAGGCTGAAGATGACCTGCATGACCGCGGAGAAGGTCGTCGAGGATAATTCGACCGCAAGCCTCGACTTTCGAAGGTATTCGCTCGATGCGCGGAAGCGCTCGAACTCGCGATCCTCCTGGGCGAAGGCCTTGACCACGCGAATGCCCGACAGCATTCCGGACAGCGCGCCGGCCTGTTTGCTCGCCGAATCCCAGTATCTGTAGTAGCGCGGATAGACGTAACGCCAGAAGAACCAACTCCCCGCGAGCACCAGCGGCATCGGGATGAGCGTGTAAAAGGCGAGCGTGGTATTAAGGGTAAACAGCATCGCCCCGACGCCGAGCAATTGCAGAATCTGAAGCAGGAAACCGCCGGTGATCTGGTGAATCAACCCGTGCAGCACCTCGGTGTCGTAGGCCACGCGGTTCATCAGCACGCCGACCTGGTGCCGGTCGTAGAACGCCACCGAGAGTTGTTGCAGCTTCTGCACCATCCGCGCGCGGAGATTGCTGGTCAGCGCCGTTCCGACGCGCAGGGACAGTCGCCCCTTCAATTCCGAGACAACCGCGAGCACCACGCGCGTGCACGCCAGAAATAGCACGATGGCCAGCAGCGAACTGGTGAGCTTGCCGATTGGTCCGCCGCGATGATCGACGCGGAGGATGTCATCCACGAGGTACTGCTGCAGCTTCGGCGGCACGAGTTCGGCGACGACCCCGGCGAGCAGCAGCGCAAAGATGCCCACCGCCGCCGCGCGATAGGGTCGAATAAGGTCCCACACCTTCGAGCGAATCGCCTTGCGATCCATGCACTGCGGGCACACGTCTCCGACGAAGCGGAGCATCATGTCGCAATTGCGGCAGCGGTGCGGATCGACATCATCCTGCGGGAAGAACTCCATCCGCCCGTCAGTGCGCAGCCGCTCCAACTTCCGGGCGATCTTCGAGAATCGATCGGACAGCCCGTTGGAGTAGCGAAGCAGATCGACCCACACGCCGTCGGCCTGCGCCTGAAGAAAGCCCGAGCCCACGACGCGGTGGGCGCGAAACTTCGTGATGCTAGAGATCGGCAGATTGCGAAGCAGGCGCGGCGTCGGCTCATCGCTCAGCACGGCGATGCGGTCGGTATTGACCAATAGCCAATGGCGCTCGACCGTGCCGCCGAGGGCCAGGTCGCTCGAGGTGGTGAGTAGCAGCGGTCCATCGCCGAGCCCTTCCCGTGCGAATCCCTGCACGACGGGCTGCGGCGCTTCTTCCTGAAGCATGCCGGGATCATATCGCGGCTGTCAGCCGGCGGCAGCACCCCGCCTTTGACGCGAAGTTTGACCGATCGTAGATTAGCAAAATGATAAATCGCACCATCGCCATTCTTGATTTCGGCTCCCAGTTCATCCAACTGATTGCCCGGCGGGTGCGCGAGAACCACGTCCATTCGCTGATCTTCCCCCCCACCGTTTCACCGGAAGAGCTCGCCCGGAATAACGTCTTCGGCATCATCCTCTCCGGCGGCCCGGCCAGCACCTACGCAAGCGCCGCGCCCAAGCCGCACCCCGGCATCTTCGACATGGGCCTGCCGGTCCTCGGCATCTGCTACGGCATGCAGGTCGCCTGCGAACAACTCGGGGCCAAGGTCAGCGCCTCACCCCACCGCGAGTACGGCCGGGCATCGCTCGAAGTCCGCGGTGAAGACCTGCTCATCGGACACCTGCCGCGCTCGACCACCGTCTGGATGTCTCACGGCGACATCGTCACCGGCATCGGCGACGACTTCATCACCCTCGGCGAGACGCCGAGCTGCCCGCACGCCATCGTTCGACACAAGCGCCGCCCGCTATACGGCATTCAGTTCCACCCCGAGGTCAGCCACACCCCCGAAGGCTCGCAGCTTCTGCGAAACTTCCTCTTCGAGGTCTGCAAGGCGGAGGCATCGTGGAGCCCCGGCTCCATCGTCGAGCAGTCGATCGAGGACATTCGCGCGAAGGTCAAGGACAACGACCGCGTCATCTGCGGCCTCTCCGGCGGCGTCGATTCCTCCGTCACCGCCGCCCTGCTCCATCGGGCCATCGGCGACCGGCTCACCTGCATCTTCGTCGATAACGGACTGCTCCGGCTCCACGAGCGATGGCGCGTCGAAGCCATCTTCCGCGGCCATTTCAAGATGGACCTCCACGTGGTCGACGCCGCCAAACAATTCCTCGATCGCCTCAAGGGCGTCGTCGATCCGCAGGAAAAACGCATCCGCATCGGCCACGAATTCATCGAGGTCTTCAAGCACGAATCCAAGCGCATCCCCAATGCCCGCTTCCTCGCGCAGGGCACGCTCTACCCCGACGTCATCGAGTCGGGCCATAGCGCCGCTGGGACTGCCGCGAACATCAAGCTGCACCACAACGTCGGCGGCCTTCCCGCCGAACTTGGCTTCGAACTCGTCGAGCCGCTGCGTCAGCTCTTCAAGGACGAGGTGCGCATCATCGGCGAACTGCTCGGCCTGCCGGAGGAGCTCGTCTGGCGACATCCCTTCCCCGGCCCCGGCCTCGCCGTGCGCATGATCGGCGACGTGACCGAGGCCCGCCTGGAAATCCTCCGACTCGCCGATCAGATCATCATCGAAGAACTCACCGCCGCCGGGTGGTATCGAAAGGTCGCCCAGGCATTCGGCGTGCTCATTCCCGTCGCCAGCGTCGGCGTCATGGGCGACGGCCGGGCCTATCAGGACCAGAGCGTCATCGCCGTGCGCTTCGTGGAGTCGGTCGACTTCATGACCGCCGACTGGGTCCACATCGAGCACGCCCTTCTCGCCCGCATCAGCAGCCGCATCACCAACGAAGTCCGCGGCATCAACCGCGTCGTTTACGACATCACCAGCAAGCCCCCGGCCACCATCGAGTGGGAATGACCACCCTCCGGCGGGCCATGCAAACCGCCCCCCTTCCGGTTAACATTTGCCGCCTGAAAGGATGTCCATGCGCCCACGAATCAAGGAACTCATCGCCGAGGCCGCCGCCGCCATCGGTCGACTCGATGACGCCCGACAAGAGCAGATCGAGTCCGCCGCGCGGATGATCGTCGACGCCCTCAAGGCGGGCCGCACGCTCTACATCTGCGGCAACGGCGGGTCGGCCGCCGACGCTCAGCACATCGCCGCCGAACTGACCGGCCGCTATCAGCGCCAGCGCCTGGCCTTCAACTGCGTCGCACTCACCGTCAACTCCAGCAACCTCACCGCCATCGGCAACGACTACGGCTTCGATCAGGTCTTCGCCCGGCAGGTCGAGGCCCACGTGCGAAAGGGCGACGTCCTCTGGGCCATCAGCACCAGCGGCAAGAGCCCCAGCATCCTCCTCGCGGCGAAGGCGGCGCGGCAGCGCGGCGCGAAGGTCCTCGGCTTCACCGGCGAGGACGGCCACAGCCTCACCGAGCTTTGCGATCTGTCATTCGTCGCCCCGGCCAAGTCGGCCTACGCCATCCAGCAGCTTCACGAACTCGCCTACCACATCATCTGCGACCTCGTCGAGCGCAGCGCCGAGGAGATCGAGAAAGGACTCCCGGCATGATCGGCGCCGCCGTCATCGGCATGGGCTACTGGGGCCCGAACCTGGCGCGCAACTTCGCCACCGCCGACGGCTGCGCGCTGGTGATGTGCTGCGACAAGGATCGCCGCCGGCTGGAGAAGACCGCCCGGCAGTACCCCGCCGCGACGATGACCGACAGCCTCGCCGAGGTGCTCGACAATAAGAAGGTGGACATCGTCTCCATCGCCACGCCGGTCCACACGCATTACAGCCTCGCCAAGGCCGCCCTCTCCGCGGGCAAGCACGTCCTCGTGGAGAAGCCGCTGACCGGCAGCGTCGCCGAGGCGGAGGAACTCGTCGATCTGGCGAAGAAGAACGGCCGCGTCCTCATGGTCGATCACACCTTCATCTATCACCCCGCCGTCGAGAAGATCAAGGACATCATCCGCCGCGGCGAGCTCGGCGACATCTGCTATTACGACTCCGTCCGCATCAACCTCGGCCTCTTCCAGCACGACATCAGCGTCCTCTGGGACCTCGCCCCGCACGACGCCTCCATCATGGAGCACCTGATCGGCAAGCCGGTCAAATGGGTGCAGGCCGCCGGCGCGCGACACGCCGGCCAGCCGGTCGAGTCGATGGCCTACGTCACCGTCCAGTTCGACGACAACATCCTCGGCCACATGCACGTCAACTGGCTCAGCCCCGTGAAGGTGCGGCAGATCATCGTCGGCGGCGGCAAGCGCATGCTGGTCTACGACGACAACCTCGTCACCGAGAAGGTGAAGATTTACGATCGCGGCGTCGAGCTGCACAGCATCGAGGGCATCCATCAGGCGATGGTCCAGTACCGCATGGGCGACATGTATGCCCCGGCCATCGCCACGGAAGAAGCCCTCAAGCGCGCCATCCAGCACCTGGTCTATTGCATCCGCGAGGGCAAGAGCCCTGTCACCGACGGCGCGGCCGGCCTTCGCGTGGTGCGCATCCTCGAGGCGGCCGAGCGCTCGCTGGAGTCCGGCTCGCGCATCATGCTGTAGCGCGTACGCGGCGCCGCCGTAGGGTGGGCTCGGCCCACCATGTATTCTTATTACCATCCCGACGGAGAACCCCCCGTGCCCGATCCGCTTCCGACCTACAACCGCATCGCCGACGACGTGAAGCTCGCGCCCGGCGTGAAGGTCTTCGGCTTCGCCAATCTCTACGGCTGCGAGATCGGCGAGAACACCAAGATCGGCACCTACGTCGAGGTGCAGAAGAACGCGAAGATCGGGGCCAACTGCAAAATCTCCAGCCACACCTTCATCTGCGAAGGCGTCACCATCGAGGACGAGGTCTTCGTCGGCCACCACGTCGTCTTCATCAACGACCGCCGCCCAAAGGCGACGACGGAGGGCGGGGCCTTGCAGACCGAGGCGGATTGGAAGGTCGCCCCGAC
>CAZCGF010000066.1:0-18449 GCA_964498115.1 uncultured Planctomycetaceae bacterium
CGCCACAAGTGTTGGCACAATTCGCGAAGGCCTTGTGTCACCTTATGTCACCTTCAGATTTGTCGTCCCCCGCACCGTCCCGCGCCCGCGCCGGACGTTGGGCACAGGAGTCCTTTGAAGTGAAACCGCGCCGACTCGCCGCCGCTCACAATTTCGACGTTTCGACGTTTCGATTTTTCGACGTTTCCCCCGGCCGCAGTTCGACGTGCCGAATGCGCTGCAACCGCTCCGAGTATGTCAAGTGCAGAGAGCCGTCTCTCGATTGCCAGAGGCTCGGATATGAAAGCTGAGCCTCGCCGTCGTCGATCGTCTGAGGGGCCGACCAGGTGCGGCCCTCGTCGTTGGAAATCGAGACAGACAGCGGCGTCCGCTCCGTCTTGCTGGGGTTGTAGGCCAGCACGAGTTGGCCGCCCGAGAGCCGGACGAGATCGAGCCCGCTGTTGGGGTTCGGCAAATCGGGCCGCTGGCCCATCTTCCACGTTCGGCCGCCGTCCGTTGAGCGGCCTTCCCATGTCTCGTTGTTCCCGCCGCCCGTCCTCATCAGGGCATACAGCGAGCCGTCGGAAAGCTCGACCACGGCCGGCTGAAGATTGTTGGCCGACGGGGTCAGCAGGCCGCCCGTCGCGCGCCAGGTCGCGCCGCCATCATCGGAAAGGAGGAACTGCGATTGATAAATAGCCTGCTGATACGCGGGCATCACCCAGCGCCCGCTGCGCGTGATGATGATGTGATTGCGGATCATCGTGCACACGGTCTTAAGCGCATCGCGCGGCGGCCCCCATGTCAGGCCGTGATCGCGACTGACGCGCTCCATCACCCGGCCCAGGCAGAACGAGTCGCCGAACATCTCGACGTAAAAGAGTCGAAGCTCGTCGCCCTCGCCCGCGAGCAGCACCGGGTTCGCATCCGCATAGCCCGGTTTGTCCGCCACCACGATCGGCTCGCTCCACCGCGATTCGCCCGGCCGCTTGCGAGACAGGACGATGACGCAGTCGTCGGCCAGTTCCTCCGACCCGGCGCCCCATGCGGTGAGCAGGTCGCCATTGGCCGCCTCGATGATGGTCGACGCGTGGTTGTACGCGTAGGTCGTCGGCAGCGACTCGGTCGAGAGAATCTCAAGCACGGTGATGGGCGTGATGCTCGACGTGGAGCCGGCCCGATCGGCGAGCTGAAGCTCGTCTGTCGCGGCGCAGGCAGAAAGGAGAATGGCGGAAAGCGAAGCGGCCGCGGCGAATAATCGGCGGCCGTAGCGAACAAAAATCAGGACCCAACTCGAAGCCGGCATCGCGCAGGTTTTAAGGGTGGCAACCACCACCGACAAGTGAGGCCGGGCTTATCGGACACGCGGGCCGCGGCGAATGTCCGCCGGCGCCTATCCGCTGGCTGCCGCTGGGCTTAAACTCAATGGCCGCCCGATACGGTCCGAACTTGGATACGGGGAGACAGCGCACGCGGCGTTGTCTTTTTTGTCGAGGCGAAGTTCGGAGCGAGGGTTCTGATGCTTAAAGTGATTTGTGTCTGCGGTGCCCGGCCGAACTTCATGAAGATCGCGCCGCTGATGGACGCCTTTGCCCGCAGCGGAAAGATCAACGCCGTTCTGGTGCATACGGGTCAGCACTACGACGAGCGGATGAGTCAGCTTTTCTTCCGCGACCTCGGCATACCCGAGCCGGACATCAACCTCGAAGTCGGCAGCGGGAGCCACGCCTCGCAGACTGCGGAGATCATTCGCCGCTTCGAGCCGGTCGTCCTCGAGAATCGGCCGGACTGGGTCATCGTCGTCGGCGACGTAAACAGCACGATCGCCTGCGCCATGGTGGCGGTGAAGCTCGGCGTGAAAGTGGCCCACGTTGAGGCCGGCCTGCGAAGTTTTGACCGCGGCATGCCGGAGGAGATCAATCGACTGCTGACGGATTCGATTTCCGACATGCTGCTGGTCAGCGAGCCGTCGGGCGTTGAGAACCTTCGCAAGGAAGGCGTGGACGACAGCAAGATTCACTTCGTCGGCAACGTCATGATCGACACGCTGATGAAGAACCGCCAGCGGGCCAATGAGTCGAAGATTCTGACGAACCTGGGCCTGACGCCGAAGAAATACGCCGTGGTCACGCTGCATCGGCCGAGCAACGTGGACGATGCCAGGACGCTGGGGTCGATCCTCGATGCCTTCGAACAGATCGCGAAGGACATGGCGATCGTCTTTCCGATGCACCCTCGAACGCGCAAGAACATGGCGAACATGGGCCTTGGACAGCGCGTAGAATCCATAGCCGGCTTTCAGACCCCGGAGCCGCTGGGGTATCTGGACTTCCTGAAACTGACGGCGGACTCGGCGATGGTATTGACCGATTCCGGCGGGATTCAGGAGGAAACGACGATTCTGGGCGTGCCCTGTCTCACGCTGCGCGAGAACACCGAGCGTCCGGTGACGATCAGCGAGGGGACGAACCGGTTGTGCAAGCCGGAGTCGGCGAGCATCATGCAGGCCTACCGCGAACAGCTCACGCGCGGCGGCGCATCGGCGAAACGGCCCGAGCTGTGGGACGGCAAGGCGGCGGAGCGCATCGCGGCAATCTTCGCGGCGATGGCATGACGCAAAGTGCCGTGACTGACGGCTGCGGCGGGATGGTATGAAGAAGGCGCTCATCACCGGTATCACGGGCCAGGACGGCAGCTATCTGGCGGAGCTGTTGCTGTCCAAGGGTTACGAAGTCCACGGCCTGATTCGCCGGTCGAGCAGCTTCAACACGGCGCGCATCGAGCACCTCTACCACGATCCGCATGAAAAAGACGCGGCACTTTTCCTGCACTACGGTGACTTAAATGACGGCGCCAGCGTGCGCAATGTGCTGCACAATGTCGCTCCCGACGAGGTTTACAATCTCGCGGCGCAGTCGCATGTGCGGCTGAGCTTCGATCAGCCGGTCTATACGGCGGAGACGGGGGCGATCGGCACGCTGCTGATGCTGGAGGCCATCCGCGATCTGCAGATGCCGACGCGGTTCTATCAGGCAGGCAGCAGCGAGATGTTCGGCAACATGCCGCCGCCGCAAAGCGAGACGACGCCATTTCGACCGCGCAGCCCTTATGGGTGTGCCAAGGCGTATGCACACTGGCAGACGGTGAACTATCGCGAGGCCTACGGCATCTTTGCCTGCAACGGGATCCTGTTCAATCACGAGAGCCCGCGACGCGGGGAGACGTTCGTCACGCGGAAGATCACCCGCGCGGCGACGCGGATCAAGGAAGGGCTGCAGGACAAGCTGTTTCTCGGCAATCTGGACGCGAAGCGCGACTGGGGATTTGCCGGGGACTATGTCGAGGCGATGTGGCGAATGCTTCAGCAGGGCGAGCCGGATGACTATGTCATTGCGACCGGGAAGATGCACAGCGTGCGCGAGTTTGCCGTGGCGGTTTTCGGGCAGCTCGGGCTGGACTGGCAGAAATACATCGAGCATGACCCACGGTATTTACGGCCGACGGAGGTCGACGAACTGTGCGGCGACGCCTCGAAGGCAAGCACCAAGCTGGGCTGGCAGCCGGTTGTGTTGTTTGCCGAGCTGGCCAAGATGATGACGGAGCATGACTGGCGGCTGGCGAAGGAAGAGCGGGTTTTGACGGATCACCGGGCGAAAAACGGCAAAACGTGAGGCGCGATAGCATGTTTGCTGAATCTGCAAGAGCAAAGTGCGTTGTCGTGACTGATTGCGAGCTAATCGTAACTCTTGACGATGGGCGCTCAATTTCGGTGCCTATCGTCTGGTTCCCGCGATTGAGCCGGGCAACTCCAGAATCGCGTGAAAAATGGGAATTAATCGGTGACGGCGAAGGTATTCATTGGCCCATTCTGGATGAGGACATAAGTGTCGCTGGCTTGTTAGCTGGCAATCGTTGCGATGCGAACCTCGAAGTGTAAATGAACGTTGAATTCAAACAGTGTCGAGTCGTAGTATCGGGGGGAGCGGGGTTTCTCGGCACGCGGGTGTGCGCTGAGTTGGAGCGGGTCGGCATTTCAAACGACCATACGCTCGTACCACGAAGTGCTGAGTTCGACTTGACGCAAGCGGATTGCGTGGCGCGCATGTTTGCAGCCATGAAGCCGGAGGTCGTGATTCACCTTGCCGCGGAAGTGGGGGGGATCGGGGCCAATCGCGCGAGTCCCGGGCGGTTTTTCTATGCCAATCTGGCGATGGGCATGCATTTGATTGAACAGGCCCGAGATGTCGGACTGAAGAAGTTCGTCATGGTCGGGACGGTTTGCTCTTATCCGAAGCACACGCCGGTGCCGTTTCGCGAGGACGATCTTTGGAACGGCTACCCTGAGGAAACAAACGCGCCCTATGGCATCGCGAAGAAGGCGCTTTTGGTCATGCTTCAGGCCTATCGGCAGCAGTATGGGCTCAACGGCGTGTACCTGATTCCGGTCAATCTTTACGGGCCAGGCGATAACTTTGATCTGGAGACGAGTCACGTCATTCCCGCGATGATTCGCAAGTTTGTCGATGCGAAGTTGTCGGGGGCGGCGGAGGTTACGCTGTGGGGGACCGGGTCGGCGAGCCGCGAATTTCTTTACGTTGAGGACTGTGCCAAGGCTATTGTGATGGCGACGCAGCACTATGATGGTGCGGAGCCTGTGAACATCGGGACGGGGCGAGAGATCACGATCCGCGACCTGGCGGAGAAGATTCGCGGGATCGTCGGATACAAGGGGCGGATCGTCTGGGATTCGACGAAGCCCGACGGACAGCCGAGACGGTGTCTGGATACGAGTCGCGCGAAGGCGGCGTTTGGATTTGAGGCGACAACGGGATTTGACGAGGGGCTGCAACGAACGGTGGATTGGTATTGCAACGAGCGGGGCATCAAGTTGTGACGGACGCATCGATCATCATGTTGCCGGCGGAGGAAGCGATTCCGGATGGTCTTGCGGGGCGGTGGTGGGTTGCGCACACCAAGCCGCGTAATGAGAAGTCGCTGGCCGGGGAGCTTGTGCAGTCGGGCATCGTTCACTTTCTGCCGCTTCAGCCGCGACAGACGCGAGGCCGCATATCGCGGCGTGTTTACAAGAGCGTCGTTCCGATTTTTCCCGGTTACCTGTTCTTCAATGCTACGGAGGAAGAGCGGCTGCGAGCGTTGAAGACAAACCGCATCGTGACGGTGATCGACGTGCCTCGGCAGGAGTCGCTGGTACGCGAGCTTCGGGAGATCTACAAGGCGATTTCGACCGGCGTCGGACTTCGCTGGCATCCCGAGATTAAGGTGGGGGATTGGGCCCGAGTGACGTCGGGTCCGCTTTCGGGCGTCGAAGGGGTCGTTGTTCAGCGCAGCGGGAGAGTTCGGCTGGTGCTCAATGTGGTGATGCTGGGCCAATCCGTCAGCGTCGAGGTATCGGACGACGTGCTGGAACGAATGAACGCGCCCTAGTCTGCGAGCCAGTCGTCGCGAAACTGCCCGAACCTATTGAAAATAAACATCTTATAGATCATCCTATCTCCACTTCAGTGGAATCGACAAGGGCTCGCCCAATCGAGAGTCTGAGCGAGAAATCAAACCCTGCACAGGCGCGGAACGTATTGAAAGAGCGGCAATTGTGAGGGGTCGCCGGTTCCATTCAGTCTGTAGTTCTCACAAGGCGAAACCGATATCATTGATGCCCCTTGAGGGGGCGCACGTTTCGTGCGCAAGTCCAGAATAGACAAGGGATTCGGTGAGACCGCGACCAGCGGTTGACGGGGACGGAGTCTATCCAGAGCCGCGATTCTTGACGAACTCCGGGGGTTGCTAAACCCAAGGGCGGAAAAGCCATGCGAGTAGGTGTAGTTGGGACAGGTTACGTCGGACTCGTCGCCGGAGCGTGCTTTTCGGATGTCGGAAATCACGTTATCTGCGTCGACGTTGACGAGGCCAAGATTGCCAAGCTGCGCGAGGGCGAGATTCCCATCTATGAGCCTGGTTTGGCTGAGATTGTTCAGCGGAATGCCAAGGCCGGTCGGCTGGAATTCACAACGGACCTGGCTCATGCGACGGCCAATTCGCTCATCATGTTCCTTGCGGTTGGGACGCCGCAGGCGGACGACGGCAGCGCCGACTTGTCGGCATTGCTCAGCGTTGCCGGGCAGATTGCCAAGGTCATGGACGGGTACCGGATCATCGTGACGAAAAGCACGGTACCGGTAGGGACGCATAAGAAAATCGCGGACGTGGTGAAGGAAGCGACGGATCACCCGTTCGATTGCGTGAGCAATCCGGAGTTCATGAAGGAGGGCGCGGCGCTCGACGACTTCATGAAGCCAGACCGGGTTGTGATTGGAACGACGAACCCGGCGGTCGTGGAGATCATGAAGCAGCTCTATTCGGCGTTCATGCGGAAGCGCGAGCGGATTCTGGTGATGGACCCGGCCAGCGCGGAGATGACCAAGTACGCCGCGAATGCGCTGCTGGCGACCAAAGTTTCATTCATGAATGAGATTGCCAACCTGTGCGAGCGGTATGGGGCGGACGTGGAGTTGGTTCGTGCGGGAGTTGGTTCCGACTCGCGAATCGGTCATCCATTTCTGTTTCCCGGTGTGGGGTATGGCGGATCGTGTTTTCCGAAGGACGTGAGTGCGCTGGTTTCGATGGGTCGCGAAGTGGATTACATCCCACTCATCACTCAGGCGGCCCAGGATACGAATCAAAAGCAACGGCGGCACTTCGCTCAGCGCGTGATCGAGCGCTTTGAAAAGGGCAAGGGTCCGCTCACCCTGGCGGTATGGGGGCTGGCGTTCAAGGGGCGGACCGATGACATCCGCGAGGCGCCGGCGATCACGGCCATCCAGATGTTTCTGAAGAACGGTGTCACCATTCGGGCCCACGACCCTGAGGCCATGCCGAACACGCGAAGGACGCTTGGAGAGACCGGCATCACTTATCATGAGGATGGATATGAGGCCTTGAGTGGGGCCGATGGTCTGGTCATTTTCACGGACTGGCAGGAGTTCCGAGTGCCGGAATTCGACCTGATGAAGAAGAACCTGCGGCGGCCGGTGGTGTTCGATGGGCGGAATCTGTACGACCCAGCGTTTATGAAGCGAATGGGTTTCGAATATCACAGCGTGGGCCGACCGACGGCCGGTCAGTGTGGGTGAGAGAATATGCAGACAATACTTGTAACCGGTGCGGCGGGCTTCATCGGCTCCCATCTTTGCGAGCGACTGCTGGCGGATGGTCGGCGTGTTGTGGGGCTGGATAGCTTCGACAGCTTTTATGATCCGAAGATCAAGCGCGCGAACATCGCCGGATGCCTGACGAATTCGAATTTCCGTCTGGTTGAGGGCGACATACGCGATGCCGACGTTGTGGCCGGTGCGCTAAAGGGCTGTGATCTGGTGGTTCATCTTGCGGCGCGTGCCGGGGTGCGACCATCGATCGAGGATCCGTTGCTCTATCAGGACGTGAATGTTCGCGGGACGAACATCATCCTGGAGACCATGCGAAAGCTGGGGATGAAGAAGCTGGTCTTTGCCAGCAGCTCGAGCGTGTACGGGAACAATAAGAAGGTGCCCTTCTCAGAGACGGACGTCGTAGACAATCCGATCTCGCCCTATGCGGCGACGAAAAAGGCAGGCGAACTGATCTGCCATGCCTATCACCATCTGTTCGGGATGGATATCACGTGTCTTCGGTTCTTTACGGTGTATGGGGCGCGACAGCGGCCGGACCTGGCGATTCATAAGTTCGCAAAGTTGATTCTTGCGGGCAAGTCGATCCCGGTCTTTGGCGACGGCAGCATGATGCGGGACCACACCTATATTGATGACATCATCGCCGGCGTTGTTGCCGCAATCGATCACTGTGGCGGATACAAGATTTACAATCTTGGGGAATCCCGGCCGGTTTCGCTCAGTGACTTGATCGCAGCGATTGAGCGGGCGGTCGGCAGGAAGGCGATTATTGAGCGACTTCCGCTTCAGCCGGGGGACGTTTACCAGACTTATGCTGACGTGAGCAGGGCGAAGGCGGAACTGGGATACGAACCAAGCACGGAGATCGAGGCCGGGCTGGCCATGTTCGCAAAGTGGTTGAGCAAATCGACAGCACCTTAAAGGAAGAGTGATGAAGGCATTTCTGAAGGCCCGGTTTCCGAGAATGTTCGCCACCGCGCGAGACATCAAGGATCGCGCGCGAATGGAGTATTACGTTGTCCGGCGTTTAAGTTGGCGACACTTGTTCCCCGGTCTTCAGAAGGCAACAAGCTGGCAGAACGTACTTCCATATCAGGGGATTCGGCGTATCGAGATTCCTGAGGCAGACTTTCCGACAGTGGAGTCCATCAAGGGTTGCGTGGAGGCAGCGGGCTTAAAGCATGGCAACGGTGTATTTGCACTGTACCTGCCTCCCGAGACGGTGGCGGGAACGCCGTTTAGGGTTCTCAAAACCGAGTATCCGCCGGACGCCGGGGTGAAACTCCTAAAAGCTGCGGGCCCTGTTGGCGAGAGTACGTATGGTCCGGGCATCAAGCGGAAGGAGATTGATCGCCATTTACCGCTTGCAGCGAATCTGCTCTTCAACGAGGGACTTGGGCCGCGCATTTATGATCTTGTGGAACTGGTTTGCGGCAGCCAGATCTGGACTGCGTACGTGATGCGGCACGTTGAGGGGCGAGAGCCGACAACGGCAGAGTGCGAGGCGGGTGTCGCGAAGATGCGCCGGCTCGAGGAAGCAGGCACGTTGATGACGATTGCGACGGGGGCGCATCGCAATATTGATTTTCTGCCCCCATCCTGTAATGGGAACGCCATCATCGATGAGGACGGGAAGTTTCAGTACGTTGACTTCCAGAACTTCGTCACCGGGAATTACGGCAAGTATCTGGACCAGGTTGCCCGAAAGGCCGTTGACGACTCACACTTTGGGGACAAGCGCCTACTCGGCGGGGGACGGATACTCTATCAATCCATTCCCGGTGTGAACATGCCGGCCAAGCGATCGGTGGATTCACGTTCGGCCATGTTCACGGAACTACTCACAAAGGCTGGGGTTCAAGTGAGGGATCGGCTGATGCTCGACGTCGGCTGCAACATCGGCATGATGATCGCCGAGTATCTAAAGTGGGGCGCCAAGTGGTGCCATGGCTGGGACTTTCCGAATGTCGTGCCGCATACTGAGCGACTGCTTTCAAGCCTGGGCTGTACGCGGTATTCGACGACGGGCGCTCAACTCAAACGCGATCGGCGACTGGAAGACGACCTGCCCGACTGGCTGGGGCCGTCGGTTCAGGGTTGTGGCCTTTCATACCTTGCGGTTCATGGGCACATCGGGTGGATGGAGTCCATTGCGAGGATCCCGTGGTCGTTCATGATTTATGAGGGTCATGAATTCGACACGCGGGCTGATGTCGAACGGCATCTGGGGGAGCTTCGGAAGCAAGTGTCGTTTGAGATCGGCGCTATGACGTCGTCGGGGGATGGGGCATCGAACGAGCGCACTGCCGGCATCCTTTTGCGTAGCGACCGGTAATGGTGGTCAGTCGGTTCAATCGTTTCCAAATGAGCAGAGGCGAGAGCGAGCGAGACCGAATCTTTACGAAAGCTTCATACGAACATCGCGCTTCAGTAACGAGTCATTTGCACTTCGCGATTAGAAGTGACTTCGTGGGATGTTTTGCCTCCCAGGAGAACTTCGATCATGGAGTCAATTGCACTTCTCGAAAAGCAGAGTTCGACCACTCGCGATCGAGACCGCTCCAAGCCCGTCCAGTTCGTCGCGAAGACGAGGCCGATTTTTGTGGTCGGCTGTCAACGAAGCGGGACGACGGCACTTGCCGTGATGCTGGATCGACATTCCGGCATTGCCATGCTTCCGGAGACGCAGTTCTTTCACACATATGTTCAGCGAGACCTGGCCAGCGGGGGGCCGCAGTTACATTATCGAATGATCGAGCGTGCCCTCAACGACGAATTCATACGAGAGACGGGTCTCACGCCTGATGAAGTGCTTGACTATTACTGCGAGTCTGTGGCGACCCACGACAGCCTTTTCCGATCAATCCTAAGCGCTTTCGCCGCCAAACAGGGCAAGCGGCGGGCCGCTGAGAAATCATGCCATCATCTCTTCCATATCGGCAAGCTATTGGAGCTTTACCCCGATGCGAAGTTCATCTGCATTTTGCGAGACGGCCGCGATGTTGTTCAGTCGATCCGCAATGTGCCATGGGGTCGAAACAAGCCCGTGGCCAGTCTTTGTCGGCTGTGGAACTCATTTGCAAGAGAAATGCTGCGGTGCCAGCAACGACTTTCTCCGCGGAACTTCGCCATCGTGCGATTTGCCGATTTGATGCTTCGTCCGGAGTTTACTTTGAGGGCCGTTTGCGAGTTTCTCGGGGAGGAGTTCGAGCCGAGCATGCTGACAGAGAGTGTCGGTTCGGCTGCGGTGCCGTCCATCGAGTTGAACTGGAAGGGCAAAGCTCTGGGGGCGCCGGACGCAAAGCGCGTCGGCGCGTGGCGACACTCGGTCGCGAGGCCGGAAGTCGACAGAATGAACTTCTACATGGGAAGAATGCTGGAGCGAACCGGATACACCGAGACACAGGTGAGGTCGGCCTCACTTCTCCGTCGTATGGGATGGATGCTCGCCTATGTGCCCTTTTTGCCCGGCATTTTTCCGATTGCGGTGTTGGCCAACCGGTGCTTTTGGAGACTTGTGGGTCGGCCGAAGCCCAGCTTGTATCACATTCCATTAGAGTAGCGATCGCCGTATCGCAACGCGCCCATTTTTCACAGACCATCTTCCCGTACCGGATGAGATCGCTTCCCCAATCGGGAAGCTGAGTTTCTTCCGGCGACATTCATGCATGCGCCAAACTGACCGACTCATTATCAATGTCTTGTCCAACTACGGGCTGACCGTCGTCGCGGGCATTGCTTCGTTGATTGTCGTGCCGATCGTGGTCAACGACCTGACGCAGACCGGATACGGTCTGGCCATGATGCTCCTTTCGGGCATCACTGTCACAACCACGCTCGGCAATGCCGTTAATCGCGCCATGCAGCGGTATCTGCCACAGGATCTGGAGTCGGCCGACCCGGATCGGGTCAATGGGACCTTCAATTCCGCGATGGCGATGTTTGGCATGCTCGGGTTTCTCGCGGCAGTTACCATGTTGCTCGTGCGGAACTGGTATCTTGATGATCCGGGCATCACCCCCGAGCTGAGGGCTGACGGCAACATGGCCTTTTTCGCGGTTGCGATCTTCATGCTCGTTGAGGGGCCGCTGCTCACCTTTCAGGCCGGGCTAGAGGCGATTCAGCGATTCGACCTTGTCGGCGCTTATACAGGCGCGACAACCGTACTGCGCATGCTGGTGATCATCGCATTCTTCAAGCTGGGCGCGGGCAGCATCGTCGTATTCGCCCTGTCTCACATGGTTGCGATGATCCTCGCGTCAGTCATGTTTTTCATTTGCCTAAAACGGGCCATACCCAAGCTCGAATTCTCAATACGTCATATTCGTCCCGATCGATTCAAGATTCTCCTGGTCTTTGCCGCCGCCGGATTGGTGATGACGCTCGGAAATGTTCTCGGTCAGGAGGGATTTCGCGTGCTCGTTGGAAAGGGCCTGAGCATGGCCGACGTCGGCGGCCTGTCCGCAGTCTGGGCGTTTCGATCGATGGTATTCATGGTGATTTGCAGCATGACCAATGTGCTCACGCCCACGGCGAGCACGCTTGAGGCCCGCGGGTCCGCCGAGTCACTTGGGAAGCTACTTGTGGCGTCGACGAAATACTCTTCGGTTGCGGCTGCGTCGATGTGCCTGGTACCGCTGGCCGTGTTCGGCCCCTTCCTGCGTCTTTGGCTGGGGGATGAGTTTGCATCGCTCACGACTCTTCTGATCGTGATCATGCTCGCCCAATTGCCGATTGCGGCATCTCTTAGCGCGCAGCAGATGCTGATCGGGCTGGGTCGGCTCAGGGTTACAAGTCCTGCGGTATTTTCCCGCGGCGCTGCGAGTCTTGTCGTGGCGGGGTTTTATGTGTTTTTTTCAAGGGATCCGTCATTAACCGGGGCCGCCGTGTGGCTATATGCCATGCAGGTATTGTGCAGCCTGGTGGTGTTTGTACATGGAAGTCAGGAGATCGGGGTGGGTGTACGTCGGTTGATCCTGGAGGGCCTTGCGTTACCGCTGGCTCTTGGCTCGGCGGCGGCGATTTTAACGTGGATCGTGTCGGACCGAATCGGCACGGGGAACTGGCTTCGACTGTTGGGCGCAGTCGGCATCGGGGAAGTTGCATTTCTTGGATTGATCGTTTTCCTGGGCTTGGGCGTCGAAGAGCGAGCGCACCTGGGTTCATTCATTAGTCGAGTACGGTCCCGGGTCTCGCCGACCTAGCCGGCACCTGAGACGGGCAATCAAGACGGATAGCTGAGCAAGCATGAATCTAAGTCGCACGCAGCAAAACTGCCGGGAGATTGCGATCCATCATTGCGAAGGGTCCTATTCCGACAGGTGGCTTGAGTATTGTCAGCGTCACCACGTACCTCATCGAATCGTTAATTGCTATGACTCAGACATCATCAGTCAGTTGGCAAGTTGCGGCGGGCTGCTTTGGCAGTGGAAATACGGCAATCCGAAGGATGTACTCGCGGCGCTGAGAGTGATTCGGGCCACCGAGGCTATGGGTCTTGTCGTCTTCCCCAATTCCGCGACGTGCGAGCACTATGACGACAAAGTCGGGCAAAAATATCTGCTTGAGGCGATTGGCGCGGAGCTTGCCCCCACATTCGTTTTCTACGACAAAGAGTCGGCACTGAGTTGGGTTGCGAGCACTAAGTGGCCCAAGGTCTTTAAGCTCAGCCGAGGCGCGGGGTCTCAGAATGTCCAGCTCATTCACTCTGCAGCAAAGGCCAGGAAACTAGTAAACAGGGCGTTCGGGGCAGGGTTTCGTTCCGTCGCGTCTGGTTGGGGCGATGCCCGGTCGAAATTGGCAAAGCACCGCAGAAAGGGAGACATCTGGCCGACGGTCAAGCGGCTGCCGAAGACATTGCGAGAATTCGTACAATTGAGCAAGCAGATGCCGCGCGAGCGAGGATACATTTACTTTCAGGAGTTCCTCCCCAACAACGAGTACGACACACGGATCACGGTCATTGGAGATCGCGCGTTTGGCTATCTGCGCATGGTTAGGGCCAACGACTTTCGGGCTTCCGGCAGCGGCTTGAATGTTTTCGACAAGAATCAGATTGACCCCCGCTGCGTCGAGTCAGCATTTCGAATTGCCGGGAAGCTCGGAACCCAGGCGCTGGCATTTGATTACATCAAGGGCCCTTCGGAGTCGCTCATTCTCGTGGAGATCAGCTATACTTTTGTAGCTGATTTTATTTACGAATGCCCGGGTTACTGGGATCCGGAAATGAATTGGCATGAGGGGCATCATTGGCCGCAGGACGTGATTCTTGAGGACCTGATCTCTCAAGTGATGGGAAGAGCAGCACCAGCGCGAACCAACGCCAAGCAGGGATTGGGTTCGGGAAGTTGTGATCATGAAGCCAAGTGAAGTGTATATCGCCCGCTCAGCGGAGCCCCATTACGGCCCATGTCCAAGGGGCGAGTGGCCGGAGATACCGCAGGAGGTTCCCCCGACTCAGACACTGGCGACCCTTCGCAGCCTTTTTCATGACGCGGGGTTGGATCGCAAGAGCTTCGGAACGCGTGATTGGAATCCGCTTGGCGAAATCGTGAAAAAGGGCATGCGGGTTGTCTTGAAGCCGAACTGGGTATTGCATGCAAACAAGTCCGGCATGGGAATGGATTGTCTGATCACACATATCTCCGTGATCGAGGCAATCCTGACGTATTTGGTCAAGGCAGAGCCATCGGTGGTTGTCGTTGGAGACGCACCCATTCAGGGATGTGATTTCGAGAGCCTGAACCTCACCTGCGGATTCGACCGGATTGCGGCAAAGTTCGATTCGGCGTCTACGAAAGTCATTGTGAAGGATTTTCGCAGGACGATTCGCCATGAGGATAAGGCCCAGGCGGGTCAACGCCATGATTGTCGGCCACTCGATGAGTTCGTCCTCTATGACATGGGCGAGGACAGCGCTCTGGAGGAAATCAGCGGCGAGGATCCGGATTTTCGCGTGACGATGTACAACCCCGATCTGATGAAGAAGACGCATGGGCCGGGGCGACATCAGTATCTGATCGCTCGAGATGTGATTGAGGCGGATGTTGTTATCAACGTTCCGAAGCTTAAGACTCATCGAAAGTCATGCATTACCGGCGCGCTGAAGAACATGGTAGGCATCAACGGTCATAAGGAGTATCTGCCTCATCATCGCAAGGGCGGGGCCGGACAGGGCGGTGACTGTTACGACGGCGATTTATGGGTGAAGAGTTTCGTTGAGGACTTTCTTGATATCGGCAACCGAACTGAGAACCTGGCCATGCGCAGGGCCATGGTCGTCGCATCGCGGATTGGATCTGCCGTGGGAAAGGTGTTGGGAGCGGACTCGAACTTTGAGGGCGCCTGGCACGGAAACGACACGATCTGGCGAACGTGTCTCGATCTCCAGCGGATTCTTCATTATGGCCGGGCCGATGGAAGCCTCTCCGCGGAGCGAAAGCGGACAGTGCTGTCAATCACCGATGCTTTGATCGCTGGAGAGGGCGAGGGACCTCTCTGTCCCATTCCAGTTCCCCTGGGCCTGCTCACCATGGGGTTGAATACGGCGGCCGTCGAGTGGGTTCACTGCATATTGATGGGATTGGACCCCATGAAGATTGCGCTTGTTAGGGAAGCGTTTGAGAACCATCGCTTCCCGCTGACTGACTTCGCCCCAGACGACATCCAGGTACTTGCCGCTGGAAGCCTGGTTTCGATGTCGAAGTTGTTTCCCCAGTATGGCAGGAGATTCATGCCGCCAGTCGGTTGGCGGGGTCATTGCGAGCTCGAAGAGGCAGGTGGCGGAAGGCCATTGACGAATGACATCTACGAGAACGCCTGCGCGCCCGGATCGAGTTCGGCCGATGAATAGCAATAGGTGCGAATCGCATGAGCGGCATGCAGAGACGCAGAATCTCTGTGCTGGCGATAGAATATCGAGTCAATCCGCGGTCGCACGCTATGACCGTTCAGTAGGCATCTGACGGGAAACCCTGATGGCTGGATCCTGGACTATTACTCATTCGCCGAGGAGCCCGATGCGCGGGCGATATGCGCCCATCCGCGGTGCTCAACCGTCGGAGGTACAGGTCCGCGAGCCGAAGATGCCGACCTTTCTCGGCTTTGCATCGGCGATGTTTATCATGAGTACTTGCCTCGCCAGTACGGCGAGTGAGTCGGTGTCCTGGATTCCGCAGGTTGTCGCGCTGGGTGTTGCCGTGCTATGGATTTGCGTCGGCGTCATCCTCCAGGGCCAGCGAATTCGGTGGATTAAGCCGATTTCACTCTACCTCCTTTTCTGTGGGTGGGCCTGCACCGGCATTATCGTGACGATCGATCAGGATTATTACCTTTCGATACTCAAGACGTATTGGAAGGTCGCGCTGATCACCTGGATTCTTTCGCAGACGGTAAGAACGCGGAAAGACATACTGGCCTGCTGCCTGGCGATTACCGTGTCGAGCATTGTCGTTGCGATTGTGGGGCGAGATCAGATTCAAAGGGCCTTGGAAGCACACAAGGTGGTCGGCGATGCCGCGAAAGCGCGTGCGAATGATACGATGCTGGGTAACGCGAATTACCTCGGAATGTTCGCGGCCCTTGTGATCCTATGCGGGATGACCTGTTTTCTGGCGTATCGAAGCCTGATATTGAGGGGCCTTGCCATCCTTGGGGCACTCTCGGGGTTGTATCTGGTGGCTGCTTCAGGTTCGCGAACATCGATGCTTGGGCTGGCGTGCGGCATTCTGGCCACTTTCATTTTTCATTTCCGAAAGATCGGACTCTCGAGCATCACCGCGAAGATCGCGACGGTCATCTTTGGTCTGGGCTTGCTTGTCGGCACGGGCGTGTTCATCACCAAGCTGCCGTTTTTCTACCGCCTGGTAGACGTTCTCTCGAGTAAAGAGGAGTTAATGAAAGAGCCGAGAGTGCGCTACTTTTTTACTTCACTCGAAGTGATAACCGAGAATCCTGTATTCGGCCTGGGTCTGGGTGGCTTTGCGCTGCACCGGCTGGGTAAGACCAAGTTGGGCTACGGTCATTACTCTCACACGTCTGTTGCGGAGACATTGTCGACGACAGGACTTCCGGGTTTCTTCTTTTATTTCTGGAGCCTGTTTGCGTTTTTTCAATTTGTCAGACGAGTTCGCAAGTTGGATTTGCCCAAGGAGGAAAGGTTGGTCTCGAATATGATCATTGCCATGCTGGCGATGATCATATCGTTCAATGCGGTGGCCATTGTTGATACTCATCGCCTGATCTGGCCGCTTTGCGGAGGATTTGCCGCGTATCTTTGGAACATGCAGCAGAAATATGCCCTTACCTCCATCAGTCCCCAACTCGGGCACGTCGCAGCGCCGCGTCTGCTCCGCCTTCCCGCTCCACCAGCTCGATGAATTGTCAGACAATTACCTAGATTTGTGGGCACTACAGCCGAAATTCCAGAGTTGTCCAGGCGCCTGCAGGATTAAGGATTTGAAAGATCATTGCTCGTAGCGACACTTGGCCGCCATCACGTCGATCGGAGGCGCGCTAGGAACGAGCGGACCAATACCTCCCAGATGCTGCGAGCATTCTGATAGGACTGCGCTAAAGGGCCTATCAGTCTTC
Organism: uncultured Planctomycetaceae bacterium; assembly: GCA_964498115.1. GTDB lineage: Bacteria > Planctomycetota > Phycisphaerae > UBA1845 > UTPLA1 > UTPLA1. The sequence goes on from CAZCGF010000066.1 coordinate 16,755, forward strand.
AAGAGCCTTGAGCATCGCGCGAGGTGTACTTCCGGCGAATTCCATCTCATGAGAATATGCATAATACAAGACTCACTTATCCGATGTGGCGCGGAGCGTCAGGCGCTCTATTCCATGGCCGGGCTGCGGCGACTCGGCTGTGACGCTGAGCTTATCTACTACAACCATGTTGAGAATGCGTATGAGCCGGAGCGAGAATTCGGCGTGCGGCCTGTTTTCATGCCCAAGAAGAGTCGTCGCCTTCCGTTCATCCGGCAGCTAGCGAAGTACCTGAGAGAGCGTGATTTTGACATTGTTCATGGATTTATGGACATGCCTACGGTGTATGCCGCCCTGGCCGGCCGCTTGGCGGGTCGTCGCGCCGTTTTTGGCGGAATTCGCGTCGAGTACGACGGTACGGGTTTAGTAAAACTGGCACACAGGCTTTTAAACCCTGGATTGGCTGGGTGGATCGTCAATTCAAAGGCATCGGCGCAGCGCTTAGGTGAAGTGTTTGACATACGTCCTGATCGAATCCACGTAGTTTACAACGGACTCGACGTTCAACGCTTTGAGCCTCGCATGTCCCGGGAACAGGCTCGGCAACAAATCGGCGTCGGCATAAACGATTCGATTGTAACGATCGTAGCACGGCTCGAGCCGCAGAAGAATCATCGAATGTTTCTTGATATGGCCGCGGAGTTGGTTCGCCGAAAGACAGCGGCGAGATTCTTAGTCGTCGGGGACGGGTCTCTGGGGCAGCAGCTTAGACAAGGTGCAAATGAGCGAGGCCTTTCCGATACGGTATCGTTTCTTGGCAATCGTCCTAATGTCGAGGAGATCCTCTGGGCGACTGACGTTTCTGTATTGACATCCAATTATGAGGGACTCTCGAATGTTCTTCTCGAGTCCATGGCGTCGGGTGTGCCTGTGGTTGCCACGGACTTTGCCGGCGTTGAGGAGCTGATTTCTAACGGCGAGACCGGCTTCGTTGTCCGACGAGGCGATGTATCCGGAATGGCTGATCGGATCGAATCCCTGTTACGCAACGCCGATCAGCGTCGACGTGTGGGGGAGGCCGGCAAGCAACTCGTGCGGGAGGGGTTCAGCGTGGAGGCAATGTCCCGTCGCTTGCTGGACGTTTATGAGGACGCCCTCTCGTCTCGCGGGCACTCACATGCCCCTGTCGCACGTAATGTGAGGCAAGGATGAATATACTCATTATCGGCACGCTGCCTCCGCCTCTTGGCGGCGCGAGCGTTTCGCTCAGCCAATTGATTGGGTCGCTGCAGCGCCGTGGGGACCTTGAGGTACAGGTCGTCAATACGAGTGGCGTCAGAGGTCATCCCGTTCTCGCTGTCCCGCGGTTTCTTCGGATTGTAATGAGCATCATTTGGAAGGCGCGTTGTGCGGACGTCATCAGTCTTCAGCCAGTTCCGTCAGGTTTGCCCTACATCGGACCAGTCGTGTGGCTGGCCAGCCGAATCTGGCGAAAGCCGCTCATGATTCGCATGTTCGGCGGTATAGAGGTTCACGAGGTCGGCGGCATTCATGGGAGGCTGGCGCAGTTCTTCGTCCGGGCGTCGGATATCTATCTGGTTGAAACAAAGGCGATGATCGACATCGCATCAAAGGCAGGAGTGCGTCGCGTCGAGTGGTACCCGACAGGTCGTCCGATGGAGTTCGACGTTTCTTCAGTTAACGGCCGAGCGGGGC
>CAZCGF010000067.1:0-18081 GCA_964498115.1 uncultured Planctomycetaceae bacterium
CGTCGGCTCCGGCACCGGCGTGTAGTCCACGATCAACCGGGGTCGCAGTGCCTCGTCCGCGTCCTCGCGTGTCGAGAATCGCTTGGAAGTTTGCGCCGCCGATTCGTTGCCGATGATGATCCATCCGAAGTTCATCGCGGGGTCGTTAAGGAATCCCTGCACGTCCGCAACCATTGCCATCGTCGATGGCCAGAAATAATCGCCCGATCCGCCGACAACCGTCTGAGCCGATACCGCGCCGTCGTAATCGCCGCCCGCCGTTGTCCACGGCGATGTGTTGTACTGCGCAAAGAGCCACGTCGCATCCCCGGCGCCGGCCGCCGCGCCCTGTCCGCCGCTGCTCGTCGCCGTCCCTTCGCCCCATTCCGCCAGCAGCCGATGCACCGACACCGTGGCGTCCGCCGCATTTGAGGCTGACAAGCTCAGCCCCAGCATGACGCTGTTGATCGTCGATCCCGCCGGAATCCCCCCGGCAATGTCAAATTGAATGACGCCGCGACGCCGCGAATTGGAAGGCTGATTGTTCCGCCCGACAAACATCCCTGTCGAACCGCCGCTGCTGACGTCGCCTTCGGCGTCCTCGATCAGCGTGTTGTCGGCCGCCGCACCCAGTATCACCAGGTCGGCCCGTACATCACCGGCCGTCGCAGAAAGAAGAATCAGGCCCGCGGTTGCCGCGAAGCCGACGAAACATTGAGTCAATCGAAATGGGACCTTGCGCATGCTCATTTTCCCCCTGAGTCATGCATTCTATGGGCAGCTACCCGCCACAAGGCAATCGACAAATAAATCGATGTCGTACGCCGTTTCCAGGGCCAGATTGCTGTCCATATCGGTCGCACAGAACTGCGCCGTCCCTGCCTCCACCGTGCCGATGATCGCTTCCACGAACAGCGAAATATCCCGGCCGTCCACCAGCGTGTCCTGATTCGTGTCGCCCTTGATGCACACCGCCTCGAACTGCCGCATCATCTCGTGGTCCTCATGCTCCAGGATGTGGCAGTGATACGGATAAAGCCCCGTATAGTCCTCGAATCGCGCGATCACCCGCGTGATCTGGTAGGGGTGTGCCATCACCGTGTCCTTCCAGCCAGCCTCGTGCGCAGCCGGCGCCACCGGCGATCCGACCGGCACGACCTCGCCCTCGACGATCTCAAAATCTTGCCGATCGAGAATCTGGAAGAAAACCAGGTGCATGTGCATCGGATGCGAAATACCCGAGCGATTCACGAACGACCAGATCTCCGTCGTCCCCAGCACCGGATACTCGGTGATGTCGTCCCATTGCAGATCGTTGATCAGCCACATCGATCCGGTGCAGGGGTTGCTCAGCTTCCTCAGCACAAAGTTCCTCGTCGTGACCGCATCCATCGGGTCAAGCGTCTCCATCGGCCGCAGACTCCCCGGGATGGCGTCCGTATGTCCCGCCTCCGCCTGCACGACGAACTTCATGACATCCGGCACCGCAAACATCGGATCGCCGCTCGGAAAGGGCGACGCCGCGCTGTTCGTCAAAACGATCTCCGTCGCCGGCGCAAGTGCCGAGAAATCGACGATGATGTCCGCCCGCTCCGCCGGCCCAAGCGTCACCGCGCTCAGCGTCACCGGCGCGGGAAGCAGGCCGCCGTCGGTGCCGATCTGCTGGAACGTCTGCGCGTTGGATAGGGACAGCGTAAGCGTCCGCGAGTTACACCCGTTCAACGCCCGGAAGCGATACTTGCCCTGCTTCACATTCAGGTACGGCCACACCTTGCCGTTGACCAGCATCTTGTCCCCGAAAAAGTGTTCGTCCAAAGCTGCCGGGTAATACAGCGAACCATCCGGATTGAACTTACGGTCCTGAATGATCAGCGGAATGTCGTATTCGCCCGACGGCAGATTCAGCGATTGCTCAAACGCGTCGGTGATCACGTAACCGCCCGCCAGCCCCATATAGACGTTCAGCCGCGTGATCCCCAGCGAATGATCGTGGTACCAGATAAGCCCCGGCAGTTGATGGTTCGGATACACATACGTATCCGAGGCGCCCGGCAGAAACGTATTCTCCGGGTATCCGTCATACGCCGCCGGAACGTGCCCGCCGTGCAGATGCACGACGACCTTCGGCTCATTCGCCGCCCCGTGCGCACACGGATCGACCGTCAGATAGTGATCCGTCCGCGGGTCGTTCTGCTCATCGCGCAGGTCGTTGATCCAGTGCACCGTCACAGGCTCGTCGCGCGTCGCCAGAATCGTCGGGCCCGGATACATCCCCTCATAAGTCCACAGCGTCGTCGGCGGCAGTTCCGAATGGAGTTGCTGCTGCACCTGCACGATCTCAATGTCATAGGTAGCCTCGCCGCCCTGCGTGCCCGTCGTCGGCGTGGCAAGTGGGGGGATCGGCAGGGGGTCAACAAACGGTGTCAGCACGATCGGGCAAAGGTTCGGCGTGCACGCCGTAGAGTCTCCCTGATAAGTGCCGTCCTGCGTCGTGCAGTCGGCCGAAGTCAGCTCCTGGCACGTTCCATCGTCAAAGCAACAAGCCCCCGTCGGCTGCGGACAAGGATTCGGCGAGCAGTCAGTGGCGTCGCCCTGATAGGTGCCGCTCGTCGTGATGCAGTCGTTCTGACCGAGCACCTGACAACTGCCGTCGCCGAAGCAGCATGCGCCCATCGGCTGCGGACACGGATTCGGCGAACAGCTCGTTGCGTTCCCCTGATAAGTCCCGCTCATCGACGCGCAGTTGGCAAGCGTGAGCACCTGGCAGGACCCGTTTGCGAAGCAGCAAGCGCCCGTCGCCGCGGGAGGCGTAAAATTGATCGTCAGCCTCGGGCGACGGCTCGGAGTTGTGGAGTGGCGCGAATCGTAGCGCTTGGACGTCCCGGCCGTCGACTCGTCGCCGATGGCAATCCATCCATAATTCGTCGCCGGATTGTTCAGCCAGTTCTGAACCGCGGCAACCATCGCAAAAGACGTGGACCATGTATAGTTGCCGATGGTCAAACCGACGGTGGTCGATCCGGAGGGCGTCGGGTTGTAGTCGCCTCCCAGCGTGGTCCACTGCGGCGCAAACGTAAGGTCGTTCGTATCGAAGAATCGATACCGCCAGGTGGCGTCGTTGTTCTCCGCGAGCGTGCCACCGCCCTCGTTCCCACTCGGATTCGATAAACCCTCCCCCCAATCGGCCAGGATCACGTGCAATCGCACGATTTCATCGCCCGCCTGCGTGCGGGACATATAAAGCTGAAGCGATGCGCTGTTGATCGTCGACCCCGCGGGAATCGACCCCGCAACATCGAACTTCATCAGCGCCCGTCGATTGGCCGTGCCGTTCGTCTGCCCCGTGAACATATAGCTGCCGGCGCCGTTGCTGAAGAATTCGCTGTCGTCGTACAGCGTCGTGTCCTTCACAGGATTGAGGACGATCGTATCGGCGAGAACAACGCCGCCGATTCCGATTGTGACCATCGCCGTTAATAGAATGACTAATGCCCAACGGACGTTGGGGGAGTTTTTTACTGAGTGCACCAAGGCTGCTCCTTGTTCGGGCTGAATTCAATCACCGATGCCTTGCCGTCATCGCCTTGTGTAGTCGGTGATCGGCGAAGCGCGATTCCCCCAAGAAGGCGGTCAGGCTCGTCCGGAAATGTTTCACTTTCCTGACATGAATCATGATACAGGCTCGGTCCCCGTCAGTATAGACTTTAGCCCTCGATATGCACGATCCAGGCGACGCACCGGACCATCCATTCACTGTGCATAAGGTTGCACCTGCGAGTCCAATTATGTGCCCGTCGGACCCGGCGTCCGATCAGACCGGTAACGCCGTCGTCCCTGTCACGCGTCGCGGGTGAGGAGTGAGTCCCATCCGCCGGTCGGATTCTTCCCGCCTCTTCCTCAACTCGCCCGAGGTTGGCGAACGCCTCGAACGGGGATATAAACCCCGCATGAAATTGGAAGAGAAATTCGTCCACCGGCGACTGCCCAGCGGCGTCGAGTTTGCGGCCCTCCCCATGACCGCCCGACGAATCGCCGCATACGAAATCCGTGTCTTCGCCGGCCTGTCCCACGAGCCCGAGTCGCTCGGTGGACTCGCCCGAACCGTCGAGGAGTCCATCTCCAAGGGCACGCGGCAGCGCTCCGCACAGGAGCTGACCGACGCATTCGACGCCATCGGCGCCCAGACCGGCTCCGGCGTCGGCCGCGAGTCCATGGTCTTCCGCTGCACCTGCCTCCCGGAATATCTGGACCACGCCCTCGGCCTCCACGCCGAAATGCTTCGGACGCCCACCTTCCCCCAGGAATTCGTCGACGTCGCCATCGAGCTCGCCCAGCAGGAACTCACCAGCCTCGAGGACGAGCCCGGCGAACTCGCCCGCAAGCTCATCGAGCCGCACGCCTTCGGTGAAGTCCTCGGTCGCCACGAACTCGGCACGATGGAGTCCCTCGCCCGCATCACCGGACAAGACGTGACGAATTTCTGGCGCGATTGTTTCTCCGCCGGAAGGATTCAGGTCACCGTCGGTGGCGGCATCGACGTCGAAAAAGTCGCCGCCCGAATCGACCAGCTCTTCGGCGGCTTCGGCGATCCCAACGCACGTAACGGCGGCCCGTTGAATTCGCAATTCGCACCCGGTCGCCGCCATCATCCCAAGGAGCTCGAACAGGAGCACATCCTGATCTGCTGGCCCGGCGTCCCCGTGGACCACGACGACTACCCCGTCCAGCGCATCACCCTCGGCGTCCTCGGCGAAGGCATGAGCAGTCGCCTCTTCGTCGAAGTGCGCGAAAAGCAGGGCCTCGTCTATTGGGTCGGCGCATGGGACGAGCATCCCCGCAACTCCGGCCGGATGTTCATGGGCGCCTCAACCACCCCCGCGCGCTGCGATCAAACCTACAGCACCCTGCTCCGCGAAGTCGATCGCCTCGCCAAAGATGTGACCGATGAGGAGATCGAACGCGTCAAGGTCGGCGCCATCGCCAAGACCCAGACCCACGGCGACATCACCAGGGCCCGCGTCAGCGAGCTGAGCAGCGACCTCTTCTACTTCGGCAGGCCGGTCTCCGTCGCCGAGAAGAACGAGAAGCTCGCCGCCGTCACCATCGCCGATGTCCAGGCCTATCTCGAAAAGTACCCGCGCGATCAACTCTGCGTGCAGACCCTGGGCCCCAGAGCCCTGGAAGGAGTCGCCTGATGAGCGCGGCCCAATCGAGTCATTTTGTCGATCGCTCCCTCCCCAACGGCCTGCGCGTCGTGATGGAGGTCATGCCCCACGTACAAAGCGCCGCCGCCGGCTTCCTCGTCCGAACCGGCGCCCGCGATGAGGAGCCGCACCTCGCCGGCGTCTCCCACTTCCTCGAGCACATGTGCTTCAAGGGCACCGCCAAGCGCGACTGGCGACAGATCACCATCGACTTCGACAACATGGGCAGCACCTACAACGCCTACACCTCCAAGGAGCGCACAGTCTATTTCGGCTGGGTCCGCGTCGAAGACCTCGAGCGCCAGATCGAGCTCCTCGCCGACATGATGCAAAGCGCCATCCCGCCCGACGAATTCGAAACGGAAAAAAAGGTGATCCTCGAAGAGATCGCCATGTCCGCCGATCAGATCGACCGCTGCGTCTACGACCTCATTCACAGCCGAACCTACGAAGGACACGCCCTCGCCTGGCCGGTCCTCGGCACCACCGAGTCGATTTCCCGTCTCTCCCGCGACGAGCTGCACGGCTACTTCGTCGAGCGCTACAACCCGGCGAATATCACCCTCCTCATCGCCGGCAACATCAATCCCGACGATGCCATGGCCATGGCAGCCAGGCATTGCGGCGAATGGCCCGCCGGCAGTCCGCGCCCCGAGCGAAAACCTCCGCCTCCGCTCAAGACCGGCGCATGCTGCAAGGTCGTCGATCGCTTCAAGCAGCAGGCCATCGCCCTCGCCGTACCCGCGCCGTCCGCCACCCACGTCGACCGCGAAAACGCCGACGTCCTCGCCTCCATCATCGGCGGCCACAACTCCCGCTTCTTCTGGAACGTCATCCAGGAAGGCATCGCCCCCTACGTCTCCGCTGGTCGGCTCGACTATTGCGACGCGGCCATGATGATCGCCTTCGGCTTCTGCGAAACCCAGCGCGTCGACGAATTGCTGGCCGCCATGCGCTCCGAGTTGAAAAAGGTCGCAGCCGACGGAGTCACCGCCGAAGAAGTCCAGCGCGTCAAGAATCGCACCCGCACCGGTCTCACCACCGAGGCCGAAGCCCCGTACTACCGCCTCATGCAGCTCATCCAGGACATGGACACCGTCGGAAAACCGCGCGACGTCACCGAGCGTTTGAGTGCAATCGAGGCCGTCACCCGCGACACCATTCAGGACTACATGCGGAAATGGCCGATCGACACCGAGGGCTGGCTCACCAGCCTCGGCCCGCGTCATTGGCCTGATAACGCCGCTCTCGTCAGCTAACCCCTCGTCGCCCGCTTCCCTGATCCCGACTCAGGACAGGTCCCCGCGCAGCCTCTGCGGGCAAAAAAAGCCCATTCTGTCCTTTCTGCCGGTCCAATTTGGCCGCGGAACCGCTCGCCCCGCGCAAAACCCCTACCGATATTGAAATTGTTTTAACCCCGGCGGGTAATACACCTACGGAATCGGAGGGATTCCAGGAAGTTCACTAGAGGCGCATGTCCGACCTGCCCACGCAATCCTTACCCGGCCCGCAGCTGCGCGTCGCGCATGACGGCGACGCTGCGCCCAACGTGCCAAGACCCCTCAGTCCCTCCGGGCGAAAAATCAACGGCATCCGCGTCATGGACAATGCGGGCCAGTCCGCCCCGCGCCCGCTCCTCGCGTTCGTAGGTCTCCTGCTCCTCGTCATCGGCGTCGCACTCGGCACCATCTCCCATCCCACCTGGATCACCATCGTCACCCTCGGCCAGGGCGTCACGCCCGCCGCCGCCGATCACGTGCCCGCCTCCTGGCTTGAGGCACAGCCCTGGACCAGCCCCAGTGCCAAGTGGATTGCATCCATCGTCCTCGGTCTGCTCGGCCTCTCCTGCCAGCGCGGCCGCGCCTTAAGCGTCGTGGTCACCGCCGCCCAGTTCGCCGTCACCGCCTACACCTGTGACCTGCTCATCGATGGCAAGCTCAGATGGCTCGCCACCACCGCATTCGGCAACGCGTCCTTGCCCTTTGTCTTGCCCATCGTCTCCGCCGTCTTCGGCTACATCGTTCACGCAGGCCTCACAAAGGAAGGCGCCAGCGCAAGAGGAACCATCGGCCTCCTCATGGTCGCCGCGGCCGCCCTCGGCACCGTTCATGGCTGGTTCAACTGGACCCCGCTGATCGACCGCCTCGCAATCGGCGCCGCGGAAGTCTTGAACGAATGGGGCGCCGAGTCGACCTGGGCCACCGTCCTCATCCTCACCGCCATCGGTGTCGCATCCTCGCGGACCAAGCCCGTCTACTTCCTCGTCGCCCTGATCCTCGGCTGCCTCGCTTGGTATTGCATCTCCAGCGGCATGACCGAAATCCGAAGCTTCCCCTCACTCGCCACCGGAGACCGCATCCCCAGCGTCGAGCACATCAGCTACAAGAACGTCGATGCCTGGCACTGGGTCGTCGCCGGCGAGCTCGTTGTCCTCGCCATTGTCCTGGCCCACATGTCCCTCGGCATGGGCATCCTCAACATCGCCTTCGCCCTCCTCTGGATGTTCGGCGGCCTCACCTTCTACAACTCCGTCAGCAACATGTCGCTCGTCCGAGCCCTCAGCGAAGGCGCCGCCATCGGCGTGCAGCAGCGCGGCATGACCCCCACGGCCCCGGCCGATCCGCTCGCCGGCTTCGGCCTCCCCGTGGAAACATCGCCCCCAGGCGCTCAGCCGTCCGCAGCGCGATCGAGCGAGTCGTTCGCTTTGCCCGAAGCACAGCGTGAGGCCATGCAGCGCATGCAGCGTCCCATCCAGGTTCGCGAAATCACGCCGCTCGTCTGGATGTTCTCCACCGCCGTACTCGCCGGCATCTTCGCCGTCGCCGGAATCGCCCTGATGACCCCCAACGAAAGCGTCCGCACAGGGAGCCTCTGCGCCCTCTGGCTGACCTGCGGTGTCCTCTGCGCGACCCTCTATTTCCTCTGGCCCAAGGGCTCCGCCACCTTCGAAGGCTGGCTCGCCGCATTCCGCTACTCGCGCTACCACACCGGCGTCTATTGGACCGCCTTCTTCGCCTCCGCCGGCATCACCGGCATCTGGGCCCTTCGCCCGACCGCGAGCACCGCGGCCTGGGTTCACGCCAGCGCAGCCGCCGTCCTCCTCGGCACATGCCTCAGCCTCGGCGCCGCCGCCATCCTCATCGCCTTCGGAAACTTCCCCAAGCTACCCGCATGGGTCTACATCGTCCTGACCATCGGCCAGTCCTCCCTCATGTGGGCCCTCCTCATGCAGCACAGCTACCGAACCCGCCGCGCCATCGCCTGACACCAGCCCTGCCATCGCCTGACATCCGCCGCAGCGAATTCCCCCAGTAGCGAACTCCCCCAACAGGGTAGCATGGGCTTCCAGCCCGTGCGTACGACATGAACAAGTGCCTAGCGCCCGGTCGCAAACAAATCAGCCAGCGCGCCGCGAAGCTCCGGAAACCGAAATTCAAAGCCCTCCTCGCTCAATCTCGTTGAAACGAGGTATCGCCCGTACAGCGCAAGCTCAGGATCGGTGCGCATCAGCAAAGGCGCGCCGATCCGCACCATCCAGCCAAATGCCGGAAGACCGATCGGCATCCCCATCACCCCCCGAAGCGTCCGCATGAACTCGCGCTGCGAAACAGGCTGCGGTGCAGTCGCGATGTAAGCGCCCTGCATATTTGCATCAGTCAGGGCTCTCATAAACAACCGGTTCATGTCGGCCTCATGGATCCAACTCATTCCCTGCTGGCCCGATCCAACCGTGCCGCCCAGCCCGAATCGCACAAGCGTTCGCAGGCGCGACAGCGCGCCGCCCCCCGCGCCGCGATCTCGCCCGATGACGAAGCTGGTGCGCAAAACGACTTTGCGCTGCGATGAAAGCGCACTCGCGTGATACGCCTCCTCCCAGGCCCTTCCCACGGTCGGCGCAAATCCGACGCCAAAGGGCGATTCTTCACTGCATGTCACAGTCGGCGGATCGCCGTAGATATGCGCAGTACTCATCTGCACCCACACCGGCAGCGGATTCTTGACCGACCGCATCGCCTCACCCAGTACCCGCGTCGCCTCTACCCGCGATCGCAGGATTTCATCCTGATGGTCCGGAGTCTTGATGCAATCGACCGTCCGGCCAACCAGATTGACCAGCCCTGCTGCGCCCTCGAGTTCGTGATGCCAATGATCGAGCGACCGCGCGTCCCACGCCACATGCCGCCACGGTCCATCAACCTTCGGCCGACTTCGAGAGAGAATCACCACCGTCGCGCCTGCCTCGGCAAGCTGGGTCGCGAGCGAGATTCCGAGGAAGCCGCTGCCTCCCGCGATGACAATCGTGCCGGTGGGTCGGTGTGCCTCCATGTATTCACGGTACCTCAAAACCGCCGCCCGTTGAAGAAACCGTTGTGCGCCACCGAACTTTCAAAAAATCCGGCAATTAGGTAGGCCCCGCGGTGTTAGTGCCTGACTCATCGCACACCGAATGCCACGCGCTTAACACATGGCAAACGCCACCTATCCAGCGCAGCCACAGGAACTTGAATCGCGGGTCCATCTTGGGTGCTCGATTCCTTCGCCGACAAGTACCAAAATCCGCTGGACCAAGACCTCCCAACTTCGGTAGGATCACCGCCTGAGGCGTCGTTCGATCGCCATTTAGGAGGTCCACATCATGGCACTTAAACATCTCACCTCGTCCGTCTTCGCCCTGCGCAGGCCCGCTCCACTCATCGCCGCCGTTGGTGTCATCGTCTCGGCCCTCTTGGCCACGGCGATGGGGCCCGGCACCATGACCAAGTCACGAAAGGGCGGCGCCATGCGCGCCGAGGCCGTCTTCTCCCCCGGCGGCGGCTGCGAAAGTCGCATCGTCGAAGAGTTGAGCTCCGCCAAAAAGAACATCCGCATTCAGATGTACATCTTCACCTCGAAGCGAATCGCCGAAGTCCTCGGCAAGGCCGCCAAGCGCGGCGTCAAGGTCGACGTCATCCTCGACAAGTCTCAGGAGAAGGCGACCTACGGCCCTTGGCGCGCCCTGCGACGTGACGGCGTCCGCGTCTATTTCGATCGCGAACACGATACCGCCAACAACAAGATCGCTATCGTCGACAGCAGGGCGGTCATCACCGGCTCGTACAACTTCACCAAGGCCGCCGAAGATAAGAACGCGGAGAATATTCTGATTCTCAAGAATGCCGACGACGTGATCGATTCCTACATCGAAAACTTCGAACGCCACCTCGAGCACGCAAAGAAGGCGTCGTAGCCGCGACCTAAGCCTCGGACTTCCGGCATCCCACCATCAGAAGGACGAACGCCAGCAGCCCGAAAGGCGCCATCGTCAGCCCCGGATTGGCGGCCAGCGTGCCCGGCAGCATTTCGCCCATGTCCATCGACGCCGCCAGCTCCGGCCACTTCGCCGCGATGATCGCCACGAGAATGCCCGCGATGGTCCCGCCCGCGATATAGCCCGACGAAAGCAGCACGCCCGGGCTCATCTCCGATTCCGCCGCGGAGCGCTTCGCTTTCTTGTCAGCCAGCCAACGCATCACCCCGCCGGCAAAAATCGGCGTCGACGCCGACAGCGGCAGATAAACGCCGACCGCGAACGGCAGCGACGGAATGCCCGCCAGCTCCAGAACGATCGCAATAGCCACCCCCAGTAGTACCAGCGCCCACGGCAGCTTCTGAGTCAAGATGCCGTCAACGATAAACGACATCAGCGCCGCCTTCGGGGCGATGTACTTGTTCACCTTCACGCCGTCGTCGCGATGTTCGAGCTTGCCGTTGATTCCGGGGTCGACGAGGTAGCAGATCTTTCCGGCATCGTTCACAAGGTACTTTCCCTGCGGAACGCCCTCGATCTCGCCCACCCGCGCCTGCAGCACGAGATACTCCTTTTCATCATCGCTCGCGTAAGTGCCGCCGACGTGAACTTTCGCCTCGGCGTCGAGCTTCGTGACGTCGATGGTCCGCGTTGGCAAATCCTTCGTGGAATAGACCGTGCCCGAATCGTTCAGCAGCAAAATGGTAAAGCCGATCACCAGTGCCGAAGTAATCGCCCCGACCAGAATCGACACCTGCTGGTGCCGCGGCGTAGCGCCGACGATGTACCCCGTCTTCAGACATTGCGCCACCGTTCCGCCGTTTGAAGACGCGATGCAAACGATTGCCGCAATGGAGAGCGCCGTCAGCCGATGGCTCGCCCCGGTCCATCCGATCGCCACAAAGATGAGGCACGTCAGCAGCAGCGTCGCCACCGTCATGCCGGATATCGGATTGGATGACGACCCGATCTCGCCCGTCAGCCGCGCCGACACAGTCACGAACAAAAATCCGAACACAACGATGAGCGCCGCGCCCAGCAGGTTCATCTCCAGCATCGGCGCCGCCCAGATCGCGATGATCAGCCCCGCGCACCCGATCAGCACGACCTTCATCGACATGTCGCGATCGATGCGCATCGACGTAGGCGCCGCAACCTTGGGAGCGCCGTTCTTCGCCCGCGAACCGGCCAGGTCCCCGAGTCCCGACTTGATCGAGCCGATGATCGTCGGCATCGACTGCATCATGCTGATGATCCCGCCCGCCGCGACAGCCCCGGCCCCGATGTAGAGCACGTAGTCGTGCCAGATCTCGCCGATGGTCATATCGCGGATCAGCTTCTCCGCCGGAAACAGCGGCGAACTGAGCCCGTCGCCGAAAAGCATGATCGCCGGTATCAGGACCCACGACGCCAGAATGCCGCCGCCCACCATGATGCACGCGATGCGCGGACCAATCACATAACCCACGCCGAGCAGGGCGGGCGAAGCCTCCATCGCCACCGCTGCCCCCTTGAATTCAAACGCGACGCTGCCGTCCGCCTTGAAGAACTTGAGAAGGCGGCCCGGCGTATCCTGCCAGAACTTGAAGCCCGCCATCAACCACTGATAGACGAACGCCATCCCGAATCCCGCGAACACCTTCGCCGCCGACGATCCGCCTTTCTCTCCGACGATCAGCACATCGGCGCACGCCACGCCCTCGGGATAAGTCAGCTTCCCGTGCTGCTTCACGATGAACACCCGCCGCAGCGGGATCATCATCAAAACGCCGAGCAGACCGCCCAGCACCGCCACCAGCATGACCCGCACCACTTCGAGGTCGTACCCGAGAATCAGCAGTGCCGGCATCGTCACACCGACGCCGAACGCGATCGACTCGCCCGCCGACCCTGTCGTCTGCACGATGTTGTTTTCCAAAATGGTCGCGTTCCGGCCCGCCAGCGGACTGAACACCCGAAAGAGCGTGATCGAAAGCACCGCGATCGGGATCGACGCCGAAACCGTCATCCCCACCTTCAGCACCAGGTACAGCGAAGATGCGCCGAAAATGATTCCCAGGATAGCGCCGACAAGTACAGGGGCGATCCCGATTTCCGGAATCACCGACTCACTGGCGATGAACGGCTTGTGTGCTGGCACACTGCCGACCGAACTGGCAGTCCCGCCGGTCAGAGCGATCCCGCAATGGCCGCAATACTTTGCCGATTCACCGACACGTGCACCGCACGCCGAGCACTGACCCATAAGCGTTCTCCCGTCAGCCTCTTTTGCCCGCCGACAGGGCATGGCAAAGGCCCGAAGAGTCTCCCCGACCCACTCTATTACCGCAAGTAAATGGCTTTGAGTCGGCGACCGCACCCGATATAATCAGAAGTGTCAGGATGCCTGCCTCAGCCCCGACCGGCGTGAGCGGGAGAGTGTCGCTTTCGCTAAAACAACATCGTCCGGCTGCCGGAGTCTTCCGTTTGGGACATCCGTCCCGCAGAGGGGTTTTTCATCTATGAGTCTTGCTTGCCACTTCCAGCGGCCGCTTCGTTTCTTGAGCGCAGCCGCGATCATCTTGCCTTGTCTCACTGCATCTCCGGTCTCCGCCGTTCACTACGGCGCCTGCCACGAGCCCGAGATTCTCGGATGCGGCAAGGCTCAGGCCATGATCGGTCTTCACGATCACAATCCCGCGACTACATCACAGGCGACGCCGCGGGAAGGATTCCACGACACCGACGTCCTCCACTACGACCTCGATATCGAGGTCTCCAATCTCGTCAGCCTCGGTGTCCCGCACGCCACCATCGACGGACGAAACACAATCACCATCCAGAGCAAAGTTCCCGATCTCACCGAGTTCACGTTTCGCCTTCGGTTTCAGTACGACATACTCAGCGCGATGATTGACGACACCATCCCCGTCACCGTCACGGAAGTCAGTGACTCGACGCGCCTCGTCACCCTCGATCGCAGCTACGGTGTCGACGAAATCTTCACCCTGACCATCGAATACACCGGAGAGTCCTGGCCGCTCGGCTTCGGCTCCTTCAAGGTCGGCCCCCACGGAAACTCCCAGATCGTCTTCAGCCTCAGCGAGCCCTACTACTCCTATTCCTGGTGGCCCGTAAAAGACGGCGACGCCGGCGAGCCCGGAGACAACAGCGACAAGGCCACCATTGACCTGACCTACACCGTCCCCAACAACTTCACCACCGCCGCCAACGGCATGCTCGTCAGTGAAGAGTTCCTCAGCGGAAATCGCCGCCGCACCCACTGGCACAGCAATTACCAGATCGCGCCCTACCTCGTCTCTATCGCCTCCACCAACTACAACAAGTGGACGCGAACCTACAACCACCCCGGCGGCTCAATGCCCGTCGAGTTCTACATCTACCCCGAAAACGATACCCCCGGAAACCGCACCGCCTGGGAAAGATGCCTGAGCATGCTCCCCGTCTTTCGCACCGTGTTCGGCGAATACCCCTTCATCAACGAAAAGTACGGCCACTACAACTTCAACTTCGGCGGCGGCATGGAGCATCAGACCATGACCGGCCTCGGCACTTTCAGCGAATCGGTCATCGCCCACGAACTGGGTCACCAGTGGTGGGGCGACATGATCACCTGCAAGACCTGGAGCGACATCTGGCTCAACGAAGGCTTCGCCACCTTCTCCGAAGCCATCTGGATTGAGCGCCGCGGCGGCGGAGTCAACACCCCCGGCTATCTCTCCGCCATGCTCGGCCGAAAGCCCAGCAACCTCTCCAAGACCGTTTACGTGTACGACACGGCCAATTACAGCGGAATCTTCGATTCCGACTCCAGCTACAACAAGGGAAGCTGGGTCCTCCACCAGCTCCGCGGCGTCGTCGGCGACGAAACCTTCTTCCAGATCCTCGCCAATTATCGCGCCGCCTTCGAGGGCTCCGCCGCCACCACCGACGACTTCGCCGCCATCGCCGCCAACACCCACGGCCAGGACCTCTCATGGTTCTTCGATCAGTGGGTCTACGGCCCCGGCGCCGCCGCCTACCAGTACGGCTGGCAGTCCGCCAACATCAACGGCCAGAATTACCTCCTCGCCCGAATCGCCCAGACCCATACAACCGCCGGCTGGCCCACCATCTTCAAAATGCCCGTCCGCCTCCGCACCACCATCGCCGGCTCCCCGCAGGACATCATCGTTGCCAACGACCAGCGCACCCAGTGGTTCGTCGTCCCGATTAACGCGCCGGCCACCGCCAGCAGCTTCGATCCCGATCAGTGGATCCTCCGCTCCGGCCTTTCCAACATGAGCTATCAGCCCGGCCCGCCGAAGATCGTGCAGGTCACCCCCGCCCCCGGCGCCGAAATCTCCGGCCTCACCCCGACCAACCAGGTCGCCGTCTGGTTCCATACCAACGTCAACGCCTCCGCGGCGAATTTCTCGATCACCGGCGCCAACTCCGGTGCCAGGTCGTTCACACTCCTCTCCGGCGTCAATGTAAACCCCGCCATTCTAAATCTCGACGCGCCGCTGCCCCCCGACGACTACACCCTCGTCGTCTCCGGCGTCACCGCCGCCAACAGCGGCCAGATCCTCGACGGAGAAGTCGCCGTCGCCGACGATCCCGCCTCACTGCCCACCGGCGACGGCATCGCCGGCGGTGATGCAACCATCGCCTTCGCAGTCACCCCCTGCGGCCTCACCGCCGATATCAACGACGACTGCAGCCGCGATGACATCGACGTCGATCTCTTCACCCAGGTCCTCCTTGGACTCGATACCGACGCCGATCACATCGACCGCAGCGACATGGACAACAGCGGCACCCCCGACGGCCTCGATGTTCAGCTCTTCATCGACGCCACCATCAACCCCTAAGAGGTAGGCCCCCGAGGCCCGCCTACGGCTGCGGCACGATGCGATAGATCGACCTGCCCGTCGAAATGTACAAAAGCCCGTCGGGGCCGAAGGCGATGTCGTTCATCCCATCGGGAATCCCCGAGGCAAACACCTCATCCATCACCGCCGACCGTCGATCGCCGCTCAGCCGAACGCGCCGAATCGTCCCCGGTACCCACTCTGCAATGAATAAGTCATTAACGAACCCGTCGCCGTACCGCGCCGTCTCATTAAACGCCACCCCCGTCGGCGCAATGTCAATGATCAGCAGCGGGTCGCGGTAGTTCGCCGTCGCCGAAGCAAACGCCGTCTCATCCGGCGTATCCGCAAATCCCCCGACCATCGGCCACCCATAATTCCCGCCCGCTTCAATCAGATTCAGCTCCTCCGTCGGCCCGCCGAACCCGTTATCCCCGCCGAACAGTCCGCCGCCGACAGGATCGAATGCAAAGTCGAAAGTATTCCGCAGCCCGATGGCAAAGCTCATCACGTCGCCACCGAACGGATTGTCATCGGGGATCGTCCCGTCCGGCCGCAGCCGAATAATCTTCCCCGCCAGCGCCGCCGGGTCCTGCGCCTCAACGTTCGGCGCCGTATTGTTCAGCCGATCGCCGATCGAAACATACAGCATCCCGTCCGGCCCGAAGTGAATGTTGCCGCCCTCATGCCCCGGAAGACTGCTCGCCGGAAACGTCGCGATGCGCACCTCGCTCCCCGGGGCCGTCCGCAGATTCTCCAGCGTCACCCGAACGACCCGATACTCCGATCGCGGCCACGCATTGTCGAACGGCAAGAGATTCGCCGAGTGCCCCGCATACAGGTAGCCGTTCTGCGCAAAGTCCGGATCAATCGCCAGCCCCAGCAGCCCGCCCTGCGCCAATCCCGCCGTCGGAAAATCCGCCACGGCCTCGCCGACGAGTTGCCCGTTAGGCAGCACCGCCCGAACCGCGCCGCTATTCTTCTCGCTGTAAAGCAGCGTCCCGTCCGGCAGAAACGCAAGATTCACCGGAAACCGCGCACCGGAAACGACCGTCTCCAGCGTCGCCGGCACCACGCACGCAAAGCCCTCCGACACCGCCGGCCGCTCTTCAAACAGCGCATTAAAGAATTCGGCCAGTTCGACTCCGCAGCCGAACTGGCCGAATGCAATCAGACTTGAAACCAAGATCAGGCGATAACGACGACGGAGCTCCAACACGGTGCTGTTCACCAGGCCTTGCCCCATCTTCATCCCTGCTCATCAGAGCTTCATCGTCACCGTCTTCACTTCGCTGTAGTGCTCCAGGGCGTACTCGCCCAGCTCGCGCCCGATGCCCGACTGCTTGAACCCGCCGAACGGAGCCGCCGCGTCGAAGACGTCGTAGCAGTTCACCCAAACCGTCCCCGCCCGCACGCCGTTGGAGATCGCCATCGCCTTCTGGATGTCCTTCGTCCACACCGCCGCGGCAAGACCGTACACCGACCGGTTCGCCCGCGCGATCACCTCGTCCATATCCTTGAACGGCATCACGCAAAGCACCGGGCCGAAGATCTCCTCCTGCGCGATCGTCATCTCATCCTTCACACCGTCGAACACCGTCGGCTCGATGAAGAATCCCCGATCGCCCACGCGATTGCCACCGGACACCATCTTCGCGCCCTGCTTATTGCCGATGTCGATGTACTTCATCACCCGGTCAAACTGCTCGCGGCTCACCTGCGGGCCCTGG
This sequence comes from uncultured Planctomycetaceae bacterium, assembly GCA_964498115.1. Classification (GTDB taxonomy): domain Bacteria; phylum Planctomycetota; class Phycisphaerae; order UBA1845; family UTPLA1; genus UTPLA1. The sequence goes on from CAZCGF010000067.1 coordinate 17,054, forward strand.
TGCGTCTTCATATCAAACGGATCGCCCACGCGCCGGCTCTTCGCGATGCCCTTGAGCTTCTCAACGAACTCGCCGTGAATATTCTCTTCCACATAAAGCCGCGAACCGGCACAGCAGCACTGCCCCTGATTGAAAAAGAGCGCGAAGTACGCCCCCTGAATCGCCGCATCCGCGTCAGCATCCGCAAACACAATGTTCGGGCTCTTCCCGCCAAGCTCCAGGCTCACCCGCTTGAGGTTGCTCTTCGCCGCCGCCTCCATGATCAGCTTGCCCACCTCGGTGCTGCCCGTGAACGCCACCTTGTCGATGTCCATGTGCCGGGCCATCGCGCCGCCCGCCGTCGGCCCCATGCCCGGAACGATGTTGATGACGCCCGGCGGAAAGCCCGCCTCCAGTGCAAGCTGCCCGACATAGAGCGCCGTCAGCGGCGTCTGCTCGGCCGGCTTGAGGATCACCGTGTTGCCCGTCGCCAGCGCCGGTCCCCACTTCCACGCCTGCATGAGCAGCGGGAAGTTCCACGGGATGATCTGCGCACAAACGCCGATCGGCTCGTGCCGCGTATAACAGAAGAACGGCCCGTTGATCGGGATCGTCTTGCCGTGAATCTTGTCCGCCCATCCCGCGTAGTAGCGATAGCACGCCACCGTCAGCGGCAGGTCGGCATTGAGCGAATCGCGGATCGGCTTGCCGTTGTCCAGCGTCTCCAGCGCGGCGAGCTTCTCTTTGTTCTTCTCGATCAGGTCCGCCAGCTTGTACATCAGATTGCCGCGCTGCGTCGCGCTCATCTTCGGCCACGGCCCGCTCTCAAAGGCCTTGCGCGCCGCCTTCACCGCGTTGTCCACATCCGGCTCGTCGCCCTCGGCCACATGCGCGATCACGTCCCCCGTCGCCGGGTTAATCGTCTCAAACGTCCGCCCGGCGACCGCATCGACCCATTGGCCGTCGATCAGGCACTTGGTGTATTCAATCTTCACGTCCGGCTTAACCGGTGCAGGTGCGGTGGCAGTAGCCATGGGATACCTCCTGAA
>CAZCGF010000068.1:0-5074 GCA_964498115.1 uncultured Planctomycetaceae bacterium
ATGTGCCGACCGAAGGCGAAGTACTCGAAAGTTTTCGCCGGGATGCAGTAGCGCCCGCCCTCGTTGGCCGGCGTGGTGAGCACGAGAGCGTCGGCCGAGGACATCTCGCTGATGGCTTCGGCGTGCGGTTTGTACCCTACGACCTTGATAAAGGCGGCGTCGTCATCGTTCAGGAGCGCCCGCTGCGGCGCAGACATGGTGCCGACGATCCTGAATCGCAGCTTCTCGGCCGCATCGGGCCTTTCACTCCGCAGAAGGCGAAGGCCATCGAGGATCGGGGCGATGGTCTGCTGGCGATAAAAGGCGCCGACGTATGTCATGGTGAATCGGTCGCGATCGGCGGGCTCGTCTGCGACAAGCTGAATGTCGGCGGAGTCGTAGCCGTTGGGGATCATTCTGATTTTCGTATCCGGCAGATCGGCGTAACGCTCGTGGAGCCGGTCCCCCAGTTCCGGGCAGGTCACGACGACGCGATCGGCGCCGTGCAGGATCATCCGCTCGATGGAGCGCCGAAAACGCTGCTCAAGCCCGGCGTGAGGATCGCCGGCGAAGTTGTCGACGATCGGGTCGCGCAGATCGGCGATCCACGGCATGCCCAGGCGGCGTTTGAGGTGACGGCCGATGTAGTGCGAGACATTCGGCGGAGAGGTCGTGACCACGGCATCAATCGGAAATCGCCGTGCGACTTCGCGGGCGCGGGCGATTGCCGAGGGAATCCAGGATAGTTCCTGCTCGGGCAGCGGGAGTCTTCCCTGCCATCGTTCGAGTCGCCAGTAGAGGCGGTTTTCCCATGCGTGGGTCGCCTCGCGATTCTTCCAGACGAGGCCAAGCTGTCGGCCGAAGCGCGCCGCGAGCGAGCCGGCATCCCAGCCGAGGGTCGGATAGACGGACGCTTCCGGGCCGATCTCATCACGAAGAGAGGCGTCGGACACGGGATAGTGCTGATGGGCTGCGCAGACGACGTGGGCGTGCCAGTCGCTGTCGGGGAGATACTTGGCGAGCTTGAGGGCTCGCTGAACGCCGCTGCCGCCATGCGGTGGGAAGTGATAGGAGATGAGTAGAAAGTTTCGCATGTGGATTAAGGAAACGTCACTCGCTATCGATCAAGTCACCGCACGCAGAGGCTCATACCAGGCGCTCGCGCACGATCTGTCGCAAACGCCAGGGCCAGATGGTCCGGCCGTCGACCGCCTCGATCAGGCGGGCCAGTCGGCGCTTGATGCGCCACTTGGGCCGCAGGCTCCACGCCGGCCGACTGACGGAACAATTCAGCCCGATTTCATCGAGCGCCCGGAGGATTCCCTGTTCGGCGTGTTCGATCGAGGGCTGCCAGCCGGATTCGTCGTAGATGCATGGCGTGCCGAAGGGGTTCCAGAGGGTTTCATATCTTTGTCGGTTGCTGATGCCCAGGCGGGTCCAGCGAATCTCGGCGCCGCTGCCCCAGACGTAGTGCGGGCACCGGCAGAGGCTGGCCAGATGCAGGCCGCCGGTCGATGCGCCTGCGGCGAGGCGACTGGCGGATAGCTGGGCGATGGCGCGGCTGATGGGCTGGGAATAGACGTCGACGCGAAGGCGGCGATTGCGGAGCCGGTCAGCGAGTTCGTTCCACCAATCGGCAGAGGCATTGCGGTCTGCGGCCAGACGGCGCGTCCGCGGGACGAGGAGGATATCGGTTGTCAGTTTTTCATGGGCACGCAATTCGGCAAACTGCTGCTCGCCGGCGTGGACGGACCACAGCTCCGACCGATGGCCGGAACAGAGGATGTCGAGATCGGATTCGGCAAGACCCAATCGGCTCGCGGAATCCATGGCAGCACCGACGGCGAGCGACCGAAGATAATCCGCGTCGATCGGTCGACCATTCGCGTCGATGCGATGGTCCTCGCTTGCCTCGCCGGGGAGCTCCATCCGCGCGATGGGACAGAAGATGATATTGCGTTCGGCCGGCAAGTCGGCGTAGAGGGGCCGACGATCCGGGGGCGCGCAGATGATGACGCGATCGTGGCTTCCTGCGAGGGCGAGGCGGCGCACCCTGGCCTGCCAGTTCATCAATTCCCAGCCGAACTCCCCGAGGTACGGCGCAACCAGGAGTGATTTTTTCTTGCCGTGGATCATCGGGTCTCGGAGTTCGTGGAATCGATCGCCGCATTGTCCGGCCAATCTTCGATGGCCTGTTCAAACTGTTGCTGTGAACCGCACGGCGCGGGTTTTCGGCTGATGTTGAAGGCGTCGACGCCGGGGAGATTCAGGCGTCGGCGCATGTCCACTGCCGCGCGATGCCCCGTTTCGGCGACGAGCCGCCGCGAGATCGCATTGAAGTGGCGCTTGAGGCCGAAGGGATAGGCCACGGCGAAGGGCATGCGTCCGGTGAGATCGCGGATCGCGTCGCGCGCGGTCTGCAATTCGGTTCGCTGGGCAGACTCGTCGAGGTTGGCCAGGATGGCGTGCGAGTGCGTGTGGTTGCCGATGTGGATCAATTCGGGATCGAAGGTCGCCAGGTCCTCGCGCTCGATGTAGGGGCGGGCCTTGGCGGCGATGGCCGGACCGGTTGAGCCGGTGGCGCGGATCAAAGTCTCCATGATTTCGGGCAGGTCGGCCCTGTAGTGCTGACGGGCGTATTCGTCGACGCTTTGGCTTTCCAGAATGGGCGGGTAGCCCTCGGCGGCCATGGCTTCGACGACCTTTTCGCCGAGGCCCTGGGACTGGAGCCAGGTGAGCTTGTGCTGCCACATCAGGTCATCATTGCCGACGACGGAGGTCACGACGAAGAGGGTCGCGGGGATTCGCCTTCGCACGAGAATCGGGACGGCGAAGCTCGCGGAGTCGGCCATGCCGTCGTCAATCGTGACGGCGACGGCGCGACGAAGCGACTCACCGCGCTCCATGGCGTCCACCATCGCCTCCAGGCTCATGAGGTTGAAGTTGTCAGCCAGATAGTCCATCTGCCGCTCGAACTCTGTGGGGTCGTGCCGCAGCGTGGTGCCGGCGGTGAAGATGGAATCGCGCGGGGAGATGCCGTGATAGGCGACGACATTGATGCACTGCTCGTTGTAGCGACGCCGGATGCGACGAAGCCACTGCCCGGTCCAGGTGTCAAATTCCGTTCTTGCCAGCCAGCGACTCACGAGACTACCTCCCGCCTGATTCCCCTGCACGGTGCGACGCGATTGAACAACTCGGCGAGCTGTTCGGTCTGGCGTCGCCGCGTGACTGAATTCAACAAGTCCTTGGTACGCCGGACCTGAAGCGTTCCCGATAACCATCGACGATAAAGGTCGCAGATCGCGCGATGGATTCCGTCAATATCCTTGGGCGAGACGAGCCAGACGCCGTCGTGGCGGCCCAGCTCCGCCGCGGCCGCGCCGGTGCGCGGCACGGTGGCGAGAATCGCCCTGCCCGCGCCGATGCACTCGTACATCTTCGCGGTGGTGTCGCCTTCGCTGCCCGGCAAGTCGGGCAGCATGATCAGATTTACATCGGCCGAAGACATGGCCGCCAGGGCCTCCGCATGCGGGAGCACGCCGTGATACACGATGGTTCCGCGGTCGGCCGGGTTGGTCAGCTCGTCTCGAAAGACGCCGGCCCGACCGGCGAATTCCAATTGTGCGTGTTCGGCGGCGCCGGGGGTTTCGGTGATGAAACGTCGCCAGGCCGCCAGGAGATTCATCGGGCTGCGCGTCTCGTAAAGTGAACCGGCGTGGAGGAGGCGGAATCGTTTGCCCGGGGGCTGGTTCGTCGTGTCCGCGAAGTCGTCGGGGTCATAGCCGTTTTCGATGGTGTTGAATTTTCGGACGTGGGCGGCGTATCGATCCTTGAAGCGACGGGTCATGTGATCGTTGACGCTGATGACCGCTGCGGCGCGGGATATCACGGCGGACTCCGACCACTTCGTCAGCAGGCGGCCCAGTCCGTCCTCCCATTGTCGCCAGTGAATGTATTCCACCCACGGGTCACGGAAGTCCGCAATCCACGGCTTGCGAATCATGGAGGAGACGACCAGCCCGATGAGGTGATCGCTAAAGGGCATACCGGTGGAGAAGACCGCATCGAAGCGATGTTCTCGATGCAGGCGCCGCGCTAATCGCACAGCGGAAGGCAATCGCCAGATTCCCCGATCGGGAAAGGTGAGCTTGTCGTGCAGCTTTTCGATTCGCCACTTCAGGATGCCGCGCCACCATGTCTCGTCGGCGCCGATGCGGCCTGTGATGCCCGCGAGGAAGCCTGAGAGGCTGCGACTGGCGAAGCCGGGCCAGTTGTCGGGGATGGGGCTGAGGCGATGAACCGGTACGTCGGCAGGGATATCCTGGAGGCTCAAAGGGTCGGCCGCGCGTCGGGCGTCGTGTCGCGAGATGCGCGCCGAGCGCGCCGCGCCGGTAATGACGACGGGCTTCCAGTTAAACTGCGGGAGGTATTTTACGAATTTGCGAACGCGAATCGCGCCGACCGAGGCAACGGGCGGGAAGCGACTGGCGATCACCAGCACTTTGCGTGCGGGTCGAGCGCTATCGTCCCGGTCGTCATTTGCACCATGGTGCTCGCCACGGATGGACTCGTCGAGGTCGACGGGCATCGTGGAGTGAGGCCCCATCGGCCAGGAGGTGACCGACCCTTTGGCCGTGTTCGCGGCGGGTCGTTCGGCCAGATGCAATGTCGCCTCGTCCAAAGCAGGACTCCATGCTTCGCTGCGGCACCCGCGCCGCGGGTGCGATAATGATCTATCGAGCGTGCAACCCCCCTACTCAAGCGCTAATAGGTACACGGTGGGCCGGCTGTTTCAGAGCAGTTTTTGCGCCCGCGATGATGTCCAGTCACCTGAGGCGAAGCCGGCGGCTGCCGCTGAATAGGGCTTGCCGGTGAGGGTTTGAATGGGCCTGCCGAAATCGCTGCGAAAGGGAGTCGCGGGGCGATTTCCGACTGAAGTGTTTTGATTGCGCACGAATTGCGCTTCTCGGTCGGACTTGCTCGATTTGCCTTGCGCCGGCCGCTGCGAGGGAAAGAGAAGCCGCTCGTATTGACGCATGGTGTCCGACCAACTGTGACGCCCTGCCGCGTGGCGATATCCGGATTCGGCGAC
>CAZCGF010000068.1:5174-13227 GCA_964498115.1 uncultured Planctomycetaceae bacterium
ACGTGCAGGCGCGGGGAATTGCCGGTCGGATCGAGCGTACGGCGCTCTCGCTCGGAGATGACGGCCGTTGCGTCGAACTCCTCGATGCAGGCGAGTTCCAGCGCGCGGAGGCGCCGGGACTCGAGGGCATAAATGGCGGACATTGGGAAGCGCGAGTAGGCGGCGTACTCCTGCCACTTGGCGCTGTCGGAATCACACAGGTCCAGGACGCGACGCCGCGCTCTTGCGCGGCGGGCATAGGGGGCCATGCAGGCGGAGAAGGCGACCACCGCGTCGAACTCGATGGAGGACGACCAGGCGTCGATCTGTTGATGCATGCGCGAATCATCGTAAGCGGCTTCGGAAAGCGCGCGATCCCCGGCGAGGGCCCTTACCGCGCGAAGCATGCCCCGATGCGGACGCCACTCCACGGTGAAGACGCCCTTGCACCAGCGCTGGAGGGCGATGGCGTGAACGCGATCGTCGGGATGATCGATGAAGCAGGCGCAGTAGACGTCGTGATCGACTGCGAGGTGATCGAGCTGATGAAACGTGCGAATCTTGTCCCCCTTGTCGGGAGGAAAAGGCACACGGTGGGTGAGAAAGAGGATTTTTCGGCGACGGCTGGTCATGGTTTCCACCCATTTCCATCGGCTCTTAGCCGGGAATGGATTTGGCCAGCCATCCACCGAGCGGACCGGTCGCCCAAATCGGCAGTTTTCGCCACAACCGGCGAGCAAGTGCCCATCGAGACGATGCCGGGGACAAGTCGGGGGCGTGGCCGCCTTCGGGGATGTATCGCTGATAGGAGAGGAGCCGCGGCTCGAAACCGCACAGGCGTTTGAACTCGAAGGGGCCCGTGTTGTCGATGCGACTGCGGCCGAAGTCGTAGGTGTCGAAACCGTTGGCGACGCCCCAGCGCATGGACTCGCGGTAGAGATAGTGCGACAGGCCGTAAATCTCCACGCGCTCATCGAGACCGACGAAATAGGGCATGACTGTTCGGCGGTGCAGGAAACTGACCAGGCTTGCAACCGGCCTGCCGTTGCAGCGGACGAGCTGCACCAGGACGCGACCCGGCGCCGCGGAGGCGATGGCCTCGAAGAAACGCAGCGGATAATTGGGCGACCCCAGACGGCGCATCGAGCGGGCGTAGAGGCGCCAGACTTCATTTAATACATGTGGACCGAACTCAACGCTTAGCTCATTCTGCTCGGCGGCACGGCGGGCGCTGGCGCGCGCCTTTCGGGGCAGGTAGGTCTCGATCTCGTCGACCGTTTGGGGCAACGCACGAATGAACGTGGCGTGTGTCGCGTGAACCGGGAGGGACGGGTCGGCGGCCTGCATCGATCGCAGTTCCAGGCAGCGGGCGGACAGATCTCTCGTTAACGATTTCGCGTGGCGAAGGAGGGGTTCGCGGGCATCGTCGTCTGCCGACAATACGCCGCCATAGGTTGCGTAGGGCATGCTCAGCAAGAGCCGTCCAGCCAACATGCTGTTGACTTCAAATAAGGGGAGGACGCCGACGATCGCCGGGCCGCGCATCGCCGCGAGATAGTGCGGGGTGTGCCCGAAAGTCCGGGCGACCGCGTCGCGCCAGGATAGCTCGTGAAAGAATGTCGCCTCGGGATGATCTGCGACGAACGACTCCCAGGCGGGCTCATCCAGACTGCTCAGCTCGGCTGTACGAATAGGAGGAGATGAATGAAGACCGCGCAGGCCGGCGGGCGCATCAACGGAGCGTCTTACGTCTCCGGATACTCCCCGGATCGGTAGGAATAAGTCGCGTCCTTGAGGCTGCAGCCTGTCGCCACGCACCCCATCACGTTGAGATTGTTCGACTGAAGCCATGTGATCGACTGCCGAACCATGTGCGATGCCGTTTTGTGCATCCGCACGACCATGACCAGACCCGTGCACAGCGCACCGATCACGCCGACGTCGGAAACGCTTTGTACCGGGGGTGTATCGACGAGTGTGTAGTGAAATCTGTCGCGGACCTCGTCAAAGATGCGGGCCGCCGCCGCTGAATTCAATAATTCGGCAGGATTGGCGTCCTTCAAACGTCCGGCGGGCAGGATGCTGAGGTTGGGAATCGGCGTCTGGACGATCGCCTCATCGAGCGTCGCCTCTCCTGACAGGACATCCGTGAAGCCCGGCGATCGCGACAGCTTGAACAGACCGGCCAGAGCCCCCTGGCGAAGATCGCAATCCAAAGCGAGGACGCGCATGCGGCGGATCTCCGACATGGCCACGGCGAGATTGGCGACTGTGACGGTCTTGCCTTCGCCCGGAATGCTGCTGGTGATGCACAGGCACGTTCGGTCCCGAGGCTTCACGCGACACAGGAGCCAGGTTCGGATGGCGCGATACTGTTCGGCGATTGACGAGCTTCGCTCGCGGAGCGTAACCAGCGGCGCCTCTACGTCCCACTGGACTGGCGGCGCGATGGCGGCTGTCGTCTCGTCGGAACCCTGGTCGCGCAGGCGGGTCAAACCGGGCCTCAGAAGATCGGCAAGCCGACGAGGGCCTTTGTCCGTGCGATCGGTTTCAACGGCGGCGGACGGGCGAGACTCACCCGGCAGTTCGATCAACTGCGAAGTAAAGGAATCAGCCGGTCGATCCAGGCGTTGCTCGGCGAGGGACGCCGCGCGCGGAGCTTCGCCGAGGCGCAATTGGTCCTCGCGCTCCTGTCGGGCTCGCTTGAGTGCTTCCGCGATGTGTCCCATTGTTCTCTCACCGGCGATCAGCCTCGACCGAAAAGCTGATCCGCTTACTGGCCCGTCAATCCGTACCTGTTATTTTTTGTCGCAGCGACCCTTATCTATCGTCATCCCAGGCCGACGAGCCGTCGCATCCTCTCGTAGCTTTCAGGGTGCTCCAGGCTCAGATAGGCCATGGTCCCGACAACGCTCATGGTCAGCCCCATCGCCATCGTCACGGCCGGCAGCATCACAAATCGACGCAAAATCAGCCGACGACGCGCAGGTTCCGTCAGTATCTCATCAATGCTCTCGATCACCGGAATGCCGAGCGAGGTGTTCAACTGCCGGACCGTCTGGAAGGATCGATCCAGGAGCTCCGCCAACAGCAGGATCAAGACCCCGACGCCGGCGCCGATGGCCAGACAGATCGCCATGACGATGATGCCGTTCGGCGAGGTCGGCTTCGGGTTGAGGACGGCATCCTGCAACGTGGAGAAGTGGATTCCGCGATTGCTGTTTTCAATGGCGAGGACGTGGCCGATCGGGCCCAAATTGGCGTGCCATCCGTTGAGTTCCTCGCGCAACTGGTTGGACTGCTGACAGAGCTTGAGATAGGCCTCGCGATGGTCGGCCGTCTCGACGCGGCGGCGGTCGATCTCGGCGGTCAGCCGCTTGATCTCCTCCAGTCGATTGGCATTGGCCATGATCTCCGCGTCCGTGTTTTCCAGCTTGATCGCGGCGCGCTGTACCTCGGTGAGCCCCTCGACACCCGTCATCCTGGCGTCGTCGGTCCCGGTCTCCGGAATCATCGCCGGCGTCGCCGCCAATTCCTCTTCGCGAAGCTTGATCGTCTTGACCAGTCGAAGAACGGTCGGATGCTCCTCGGTCATCAGGCGAACGCTTCGGCTCTCGTGGAGTTCCTGCTGCAATTTCGCCAGCTCGGATTCGAGCTCGGATATCCGGGGATTGCGAACCGTGCCGATTATTTCCGACGGTGATGTTCGCGGCCCGAGGTCGTCGATGCACTGGCCGTCGACCATCGCCTGCAGGCGCAGTCGCCGAGCCATCAGTTCGTCCTGCTTGCGGCCGATCTCGATTCGCTCGACGACGAGCGCGGCGTGCCCAGATTGTGACGCATCCGGTTTCGACGGGTCGATTCCCGGGTAGGTCGCCTCCATTTCAATGATCTGCTTTTCGAGGCCGCGGAGCTTTGACCGGCAGCGCTCCGACTCGGCGGTGAAGAATCGCTGAACGTCGTTGAGCACCTCCGAGGCGCGTTTGCGCGTGTTTTCCATGTATCGATCGCGACAGGCGGCCAGGATTTTCGCGGCGCGCGTCGGCTCTGACATCGTGAGTCTGATCTCGATCACGTCCCGGTTCGGCGACGACTCCAGGGGAACGACCTTCAGGCCGGTGGAAACTTCCTTCGTCAATCGGACGGAGCCGGAGTGCGCGGCGGACTGCGAGCCGGGGCGGACAGTACTTTCCTCGGCGATCGCAGAGGCGGCCGGGTTGTCCATGTCCGAGAGGACGTCCGACACAAAGGTGGTGTTCGAGATGTCGGCGGCCATTCGCTGGCGGATTTCGGCGTAGGGCTCGGTCCAGCTCTTGCCCATCATGCTGGCCAGGACGGGGTCGTGTTCGCGCTTGATGATCGTGGTCGCGGTGTACTTGCGCGGGGCCCAGAACGAGGCGACCAGGGCGATCGTCCCGACCGCGAAGAAGGGCAGGACGAAATGCCATCGACGATTCGTGACAACGCGCCAGACCTCGCTGAGCGTGTATCGAATATCCGAGACGGAGAATTCGTCAATGTGATGTTGCATGGTTGCGACACTCCTCAGTCAGGCCACACCGGGCCGCGGCGAAGCGGCCCAGGGCGTATTCGCGATCAATTGATGTTGTCGTTGTCGGTGCTCCGATAGATCTGGTTCGTCGAAACGACGCCGGCCGGCGCGCCGTAAGTCTGCAGGACCGGCTGCATCGGATAGAGGATTTCCTGGAACTTCAGGCCGATATAGCCGAGCACCGTCGGCGGCACGTAAATAATGTCGCCCTCCTGAAGGAGCACGTTCTGCTCCATCCTGCCCTCTTCGAGCATTCGATAAGCATCAATCGTCAGTACCTGGCGTTTATCTTCTTCATGGCTGGGGCGAATGACCTTGATCATCTCCTTGGCGGCGGTGAACTTCGGATTCGCCGCGGCCAGGGCCCCCAGCAGGGTATCGCGGCCCGTATACTGGAAGGGTCCTTCACGCGCCACCTGCCCGAAAACGTAATATCGCTTGCTGCCCGCTGAGCTGACGCGGACGCTGACCTGGGGCTCCAGGTAGTAGCGCCGAAGGAGCGATTCGATCTTTCGGGCGATTTCCACGGGGGTCAGTCCTGCGACTTTCACCTCGCCCAGGAGCCGCATGGTGATCTTGCCGTCCTGGCGAACCGTCTGAATTTCGCCGTCGATCTCAGGCGCATTCGACGAACTGATTTCCAGCGAGTCCGGCGGCTGAACTTCGTATCCCGATGCGGAGACCGATGCCTCCCATTCGTGAACGAAGGCCTTGATTTCCTTTTCGCTCGGCCCGCAGGCGCCGCACAACGTGAGGCCGACAAGTCCACAGACTGTGCCGAGCATCCGCGCTACGTCGATCGTCCGATTGTTAAGTGTGTCAGGCATGATTCAGGTCCTGTTTCGTATCCGGTCGGGCTATCGGGCCTGACCGCGGCGGACTTTTCGCCGGACGGCTTATCGGGTTGAGCGGGGAGCGACTCAATATATGACCCTCCCAAACGTCATCACTTAGCGGCCGAATAATCAGAAGGCCGGATCGAGCGGAATTCGCTGGTGATTCTCAGTCACGCAGAGTCTGCGCGTCCGAGTTCGATTGGCGCGTTCGACGGAGAATCGATGGGGCCGATTTGGGCTTTAGGGATGAGAGAGGCAATTTCTGCCGGGAGTTTACGCCGGCGCGGCTAAGCGGATTCTGCCACGCTTCCGATAACAAATGCACAGGCGCATATCGCCCGACGACGTCCGCACGCCACGGCCCGCAGCGCGGCATCGAACGTCCCGCGCTGTCGTGCGCCATCGAGGAGCCAGGTATGTATTTCGATTTCTTCGGTCTCAACCTCCTGCCGTTCAACAATACGCCGGACCCCCGTTTCTTCTATGAGACGCCGGATCACGAGGAGGCGCTGGCCTCGCTGTTGTACGCCGCCCAGGAGCGCAAGGGCTTTGCACTCGTCACCGGAGAAGTCGGCGCGGGAAAGACGCTGCTCAGTCGGCTGCTTTTGAACCGGCTCGGCCCATCGGCGCGCACTGCCGTCATTACCAACACCCGACTGGGACCGCGCGACCTGCTCACCGCGGTCTGCCGCGAGTTTGAGATCACCATCTCACCGGATGCGACGATCACTGACATCACCGGGGCGCTGGAGCACTTTCTGCTGGAGCAGTACTCGCGCAATCGTCTGGCCGTCGTCATTCTCGACGAGGCTCAGAATCTGCCGCTTGAATCGTTTGAGGAACTTCGGCTGCTGGGCAATCTCGAAGCCGATGACGCAAAGCTCCTTCAGGTGCTGATCCTCGGACAACCGGAGCTGCAGCAGACCTTTCGCGCTCCCGCGATGAAGCAACTCGAGCAGCGCATGTTCCGCAGCTTTCACCTCACCGCCATGAGTCGGGAAGTCACCGCGGGCTATATCAACCACCGGCTTCGCGTTGCCGGTCTGGATGAGAAGCGGGAGGTGTTCACCGGCGGGGCCATCGACGCGGTGTACCGGCACTCGGAGGGCGTGCCCCGACTGATTAATCAGATCTGCGACAACGCGATGCTCGCGGCGTACACAAAGTCCACACGCGAAATCAGCGAATCGCTCGTTGAGGAGATCGTCGAGCAGTTGATTGTCAAAGGCGCGCCTGATACCGCGCAGGTCCCACAGGGGGCTTATGCCCGACAGGCGCTCGGAGTTTCCGGCACGTCCGCCCAGCCGGCTACGACGGCGGCCGACACCATTGCGCGGGCAGAGTTGATTCAACATCAGGAGGCCCTTGAGGAGCGCATCCGAACGATGGATCGGACGATGCGCAAGATGGCCGAGCGATTGGAGAGTTCGGAATCTCGACTCGCGGAGATCGACGAGGTACGAAAGCTCGCCGAGCAGCGACCTCGACAGGGGGCCGAGGAGTTGGATGCGGTTCGGCGAATCCGCGCTGAGGCGCTCGCGGTCCTGGAAGAGACACAGAACGCTGCGCGTGAGGCGGTGAAGCAGGCCGATGAACTTCGCCGCAGGAAGGACATCGAGTCCGACCAGGAGCGCCAGAGAATCGACACCGCGCTGGAGAGGACCGAGCGGCAGCACGCCGCGCTCAAGCAGCAGGTTTCTGAATTACTCGCCGCCGAGAAGGCTGAATTAGAGGCGGCGCGGCAGATTCGCAGTCAGACGAGTGAGTCGCTGCGCGAGGCGGCCAACGTCCTTCGCGAAACGAAGTCAGAGTCGGAGACGCTTCGCGCCGAGGCACGCGAGGCGGCGGAATCGCTCCAGCGGCAACTGACTGAGACGACGGAGAAGACCGAGAAGCAAAACGTCATCGTGCAGCGACAGATTCGCCAGGCGCTTCAGGAGCTGCACGCATATACCCACGCGCAGAAGCTCAGCCTGAGCAAACTGGTCACGGAAGAAAAGGCGGGCATGACCAACGCCCGGCAGATCCGCCAGAAGGCTGCGGGGGTCTTGCAGGAGGCACTTGCCGCGGCGGAGGAGGCCAAGAAGCGCGCAGAAGAGGCGCAGGCGGAAGCGCAGGCTGCCAGAGCACGGGCACAGGACGTCAAGAAGGAGATCGAGGAAGTCTCGGCTTCGCAGCCGACGCAGGTCGCACAGGTTCGCGGCACTCAGTTGGAACTTGCGGAGCTTGCCCGCAAAGCCGACGCCGTCCGTGCCGAACTCGATAACCTTAACCAGGCCACACGCCGGGCCATCGAAGAATCGCGAAGCTCGACCGGCGAACTATCGCTGAAGGCGGAGGCCATTCGCAACGATCTCGGCGCCTTCGCCAACGACACCAAGAAGTCTCTCGAAGAGGCCAGAACTGAGGTCGGCTCGCTCATCGCTCAGTCTCGCGAGGAAAACAAGGCCTTCAAGCAGAGTGCGAGCTCGCTCGAACGCGATCTGCGCACACAGGTGGCGGCAGCACGGCAGCAGTTTGAATCTCGCATCGGCGAGGCCCTTCAGCAGGCCGATCTCATTCGATCTCAGTCTCGCGCCGTCGCGGCCGATCTGGCCGAGCGGCTGCAACAGGCCCGCGTCAAACTCGAAGGCGCCATCAACGAGGCCCATCAGGCCGCCGACGAGGTGCGCGAGCGCGGTCAGGC
>CAZCGF010000068.1:13327-18043 GCA_964498115.1 uncultured Planctomycetaceae bacterium
CTCCAGCGCGGGCAGCAGGTTGCCAAGCACACGCAGGAACTTCTCGACATGCCGGCCCAGCAGATTGAGGAGGCGTGCAAGCGGGCCGCTGCATTGGCGCAGCTCTCGAAAAGCACGGCGCTGATTGTTCAGCGACTTGAGAAGAGCCGAGGTGAAATCGAAACGTCCATCGACACGGCCAAGGACGTGATCGGCCTCTCCGATGAGAAGATGGAACTGCTCCGGCAGCAGACCTCACGCGTCGGGCAGCTTGTCGGTATTGTCCGGCAGCTATATGGCTCGCTCGAGGCCAAGGCGAAGATTCAGCAGATCCGAAGCAGACTCGACCAGGCCGACGACATTTGCAGCAGCGTCCTGCCGCGCGAGATGGAAAACCTCCGCACGGTGCTGACCGAGCAGATCAATCCCAAGCCGGTCGCGCCCGCCCTTCCGGGCAAGGCCCGATCCGCCGCCGCGGTCGCCCCGCGCGGCGCCGGTCAAACGGCCGGACCGCGACCTGCCCCGATTGGACAGCGGCCCCAGGCGCCTGCCGCACCGGCGCAGCCGAACAATGTCACCCTCGGTGAGATCGTCTCCAAGAACAAGAAGCTGAACGAATGGCTTCGGGAGACCCTCGGTCGGGACGAGGCTCAGGAGACGCCCCCATCGCAGACGGCCGATCGCATCGACCAGACCATCCTGACCAAGGCATCCTGACGACGCAAACCGGACACGCGGACAAGCTCGTCCTGCGCGGGGGCCCTGCGAAAGTGCGGGCCCTTGCCGATCTCCCATGAATCGACAACACTCATTGCGAGCCAGCTGCTCTCCCGGGGTCGCTCGCCGAGTCACTCGCTTGAAAAAGGATCGCCACATGCCCATCGCCGCCGCTTTTTCGTTTCGCGCCGTCGCGCGCTTTGGCCTTCTTGCGATGTTTCCGCTGATTCTGATCGCGGTGAGGGTTGGTGCCGATGGTCCGACACGCGTGCCCGATGCCGATGCGCTGCGCGAGGGACTTCGGACGCTGATCGAGTCGGCCCGTGACAGGGTGTTCCCCGCCCTGGTCAACATTAATGTCGTCACGGTGAATTATTGGGACGGCAAGGAGCACAAGGGGACGGCGGTCGGCAGCGGGACGATCATCTCGCCCGACGGATATGTCATTACCAATCAGCATGTCACGGACAACGGCAAGAAGTTTCGCTGCACGCTGGCGGACAAGCAGGAGATTCCCGCGCGCCTCGTCGGCGAGGATCCGCTGACTGATCTTGCGGTGATTCAGCTTGATCTCACAAAACTCAAGACGCCGAAGGAGAGCCTGGCCGTCGCGGCGTTTGGTGACTCCGACGACCTTCGTGTCGGGGATCAGGTCATGGCGATGGGATCACCGCTGGCCCTGTCGCGCAGCGTGACCCTCGGCATCGTCTCCAACACGCAGCGCGTCTTTTCCGGTCACGATCAGAATGACCTTGAGGAGATGGAGCTGGAGAGCGGTCAGCGGACCGGCCTCTTCACGCGATGGATTCAGCACGATGCCTTGATCCACCCCGGCAACAGCGGCGGTCCGCTGGTGAATCTGAAGGGGGAGATCGTCGGCATCAACGAACTGGGCGGCAACGCGATCGGCTTTGCCATCCCGTCCAATCTGGCCAAGTCGGTCGCCGACCTGCTGATCAAGCACGGCGAGGTCGAGCGCAGTTGGCTGGGGATCGCACTGAAGCCCATCGAGAAGACCGGCTTCCAGCGCGGCGTGCTGGTCAACTCGGTGGTTGATGATTCGCCTGCGGCGAAGGCGGGGATCAAGGCGGGCGACGTGATCGTCCGTCTCGACGGCGAGGAGATCACCGTTCGATTCGCCGAAGAGATTCCCATGACGATGAAGCGGCTCGCCGAGTATCCGATCGGGGCGCGGGTGCGCATCGCTTACGAGCGCGACGGCAATGAGGCTGAGGCCGAGGTTGTCACGACGCGCCTGGAGAAGGATCGCGGTGATGAGACGGCGCTTCGCGCGTGGGGACTCACGGTGGAAGAGATCACCGATCGCATGGCCCGCGAGCGGCGGCTGGACAGCACGGCCGGTGCGATTGTCAGCAGCGTGCGATCCGGCGGACCGGCGCAGCTTGCGGAGCCGCCGCTGTCTTATGGCGATGTGATTCGCAAGATCGACGGCGAGGCGATCGAGAACCTTGCGGCGATGGTGGAACGATACAAGAGCATTATGGCGACGAGCCCGCTGCCGGAGTATCTGCTGATCGAGTTCGATAGGAGCGGCAAGAATCAGGTGACGCTGCTGAAGCCGAAGCCGGAGGATGACGAGGACCCGCCGCGCGAGGTGCCGAAGGCGTGGATCGGCATTGCGACGCAGCCGGTGATCGACAAGCTGGCCAAGCAGCTGGGACATCCGGACGATCTGGGGTATCGGGTGACGCGCGTCTATCCCAACACGCGCGCGGCGAGTTCGCAGTTGCAGACGGGCGATATCATTCTGGCGCTGAACGGGCAGCCGCTTCGACCGCGGGGGATGCAGGATGCGGGGCTTTTCAATCGGCAGCTTCGCAAGCTGGACATCGACAGCGAGGCGAAGCTCAGCGTGCTTCGCGGCGATGAGAAGATGGAGATTACCGTCGAACTGGAGCGGACGCGGATTGCGCCGGCGGAGGCGCGGAAGGATCGCAACCGCGACTTTGAGATGACGGTGCGCGAGATCACCTTCTTCGACCGGGACGACAACCGATGGAGCGTCGATACCAAGGGCGTGATCGTCGAGATGGTCGAGGATGCCGGATGGGCGAGCCTCGGCGGGCTGGAGTCGGACGACCTTATTCAGCAGATCAACGGCAAGCCCATCAAGGGGCTCAAGAGTTACCGCCGGGAGATGAAGAAGATCAGCGAAGAGCAGCCCAAGCGCGTGGTCTTCGTCGTGCTGCGCGGGGCTTCGACGCGGTTTCAGTTTGTCGAGCCGGAGTGGAAACCGCGGCTCGGTGATGAGAAGAAGGCGGATGCGAACTGACCGACGTCAGGGAATCGAATGAGCTGCGGCCGCTGGACCACGAAATCGCCTGGTGAACCGACCGGGCAAGGAGACACGCACGTGATTCGTCAGACATTCCTCTTCCTCCTGTGCATCACTTTCGCCGTTCCTGCGGTCGCCGAAGATGAGGCGGCGGTGTATCGACGGCTGACGGATAGCCAGTCGGCGGCGCTGGTGACGGTGAAATTCCTTTTGCGCATGGAGGGGCAGTTCGGGAAGCGCGAGAGCGAGACGGAGATCACCGGCATCATGATCGATGCGAAGGGGCTGATTCTGTGCGCCAACTCCAAGCTCGGCGCGCCGCGGCGATTCGGCAGCGCGACACCGACGGACATCAAGGTGCTGATCGGCGAGGACACCGACGGCCTGCCGGCGAAGGTGCTGGCGCGCGATACGGAACTGGACCTTGCATGGGTGCAGATCAAGGAGCCGGGCGAGAAGACGTTTGAATTCATGAACCTGGCGGACCCGGGCGAGCCGCAGATCGGCGATCGACTGTACGCGCTGCGGCGGATGGCGAAGTTCTTCGACCGGACGCCGATCATCAGCGACGGTCGCTTGGCGGGCCGGGCGAAGAAGCCGCGCGACCTGCTGGTGCCGGCGGGGTTGTCGCTCGACGCGGGGCAGCCTGTGCTGACGGCTGAGGGCAAGCTGGTGGGCATCGTCTCGCTGCAACTGCCGGAGGACGAAGAATTCCAGGCGAACCCGATGGCGTTTATGTCGATCGGGCGCGACATCGGCGGCGGGCTGATCCTGCCGACGGCGCAGGTGGCGAAGGCGACGGCGCGGGCGCTGGAGGCGGCGAAGGACGAGGAAGAGGAGGACGACGCCGACGCGGATGCGGAGACGACGAAGCCTTCGGAGAAGAAGGACGACGGCGACGACGAGTAGGCGCGGGCTACGATTGTCGGATTCATTTTTGCCGCTGCCTTTCGGAGAGAAAGGCCTGCCACTCCTGCGGCGTGTTGCAGTTTTGCCAGCAGGGTTCCAATTCTTCGGGGATCGTCACGGCGACGGCGCCCAGCTTTGACAGCACTCGACGCAGCGAACCGCCGCAATCGACGGCGGACGATCTGATTTCTTCAGCGATGCCTGCGCGATAGACGGCGGGGAAGGGCTCGATGTCGTCGGCTGCGCTGCGCCGGGCGACGGTGGCGCGATGGGCGGGGTCGTGGTGATCGAGCAGCCAGCGAAGGGCGTCGGAATTCATGGCGGGCATGTCGCAGGAGAGGACGAGCCAGTTTGCGTCCGGGGCCGATGAGAGGGCGCTGACGATTCCGGCGAGGGGGCCGGCGAAGGCGGGGTCGTCTTCGAGGGTGGTGATTTTTCTTTGCGAGTTCGCGAGGCGATGCGCGGCGACGCGGGTGGAATCATCCATGCGGCCGACGAGGGTGATGCGGCTGGCCAGCGGGGCGATTTGGTCGACGGCGATTTCCAGCAGCGGGCGGCCATCGATGAGGAGGGCGGGTTTGGGTTCGCCCATTCGAGTGCTTTGGCCGCCGATGAGGATTGCGGCGTTTGTTTTGGTACGGTTCATGGTTTGCCTTTTTGTCGGGTGGGTCATTTTAGCGGGGAGCGGCGAGCACGAGGGTGACACAATGGGGCCGAGGGGTCGAGGGTGAAGACGAGGGCTTTGATCGCGCGGGCGGCGGGATTGCTGGGGATCCGTCGCCAAACGGCAAGCCGCTTCGTTGATCGCGCGTAAG
>CAZCGF010000069.1:0-6291 GCA_964498115.1 uncultured Planctomycetaceae bacterium
CTGCAGAAGTCCTGGGGCTCGCCGCGCGTCACCAAGGACGGCGTGAGCGTCTCCAAGGAGATCGAGCTCCCGCAGCCCTTTGAGAACATGGGCGCCAAGATGGTCAACGAAGTCGCCAGCAAGACCAGCGACATCGCCGGCGACGGTACCACGACCGCCGTAGTCCTGGCCGAGGCCATCTTCAAGGAAGGCCTCAAGAACGTGGCCTCCGGCGCGAACCCCATGCTTCTGAAGCGCGGTATCGACAAGGCCGTCGAAGTTGCCGTCGAACAGATCGTCAAGATGTCCATTAAGGTCAAGGGCTCCGACGACATCACCAAGGTGGGCACGGTCAGCGCCAACGGCGACGAGGCCATCGGCAAGATGCTCGCCGACGCCATGGAGCAGGTCGGCAAGGAAGGCGTCATCACCATCGAGGAAGGTAAGAGCCTCGAAACCGAGAAGCGCGTCGTCGAGGGCATGCAGTTCGACAAGGGCTACATCTCGCCGTACTTCATCACCAACGCCGCGGAAATGGAATGTGTCCTCGAGGACGCATACATCCTGATCTGCGAAAAGAAGATCAGCTCGCTCCGGGATTTCGTCCCGCTCCTTGAGAAGATCGTGACGGCCGGCAAGCCGCTGCTCGTCATCACCGAAGACCTCGAAGGCGAGGCCCTCGCGGCTCTCGTGGTCAATCGACTCCGCGGCATTCTCAAGTGCTGTGCCGTCAAGGCCCCCGGCTTCGGCGATCGCCGCAAGGCAATGCTGGGCGATCTGGCCGTCGTGACCGGCGGCGAGTTCATCAGCGAGGATCGCGGCCTCAAGCTCGAGTCCCTGGAGCTCAATCAGCTCGGTCGTGCCGAGAAGATCGTCATCGACAAGGACACGACGACGATCATCGAAGGCGCCGGCAAGCAGAGCGACGTCAAGGCTCGTGCCGATCAGATTCGCGCCCAGATCGAGAAGACCACCAGCGATTACGATCGCGAGAAGCTCCAGGAGCGCCTCGCCAAGCTGACCGGCGGCGTCGCGGTGATTCGCGTCGGCGGTGCAACGGAGACCGAGGTCAAGGAACGCAAGGACCTCGTCGACGACGCCTTCCACGCCACGAAGGCCGCCATGGAAGAGGGCATCGTCCCCGGCGGCGGTGTAGCACTGCTTCGCTGCATCGAGCCGATCAAGAGCGCCGCCAAGAATGCCGATGGCGACGAGCGAACCGGCATGTTGCTCGTGTCCCGCGCCCTCGAGGGCCCGACGCGTCAGATCGCTGACAACAGCGGCAAGGACGGCGCGGTCATCGTCGCGGAGATTCTCGAAAACAAGGGCAGCTACGGATACGACGCCCGTCGCGGCGAGTTCTGCGACATGATCAAGCAGGGCGTCATCGACCCGGCCAAGGTCGTTCGGTGTGCCTTGCAGAATGCCGCGAGCGTCGCCGGCGTGCTGCTGATGACAAATGTCATGGTCACCGAGCTGAAGGACAAAGACCAGGAGAACGAAATCCCCGGTTCTGTCCGATAGAACCTTGTGAGTGATCCCAGGCGTTAATGGATTCGGGACGGGGCAAACGGGCTCCGTCCCGAACCTCGTTTAGGCGGGAACTCGGCGTCGCTTTACGCCGGGTCTTTTGAGCGAAAATGCCGGTGGCTTCAAAAAGAGACTACTACGAAGTGCTCGGCGTCTCGAAGAGCGCGACGCCTGACGAGGTCAAGCGCGCTTATCGCCAGGCCGCGATGAAGTACCACCCCGATCGCGGCGGCGATGCGGAGAGTGAAGGAAAGTTCAAAGAGGCCGCCGAGGCCTACGAAGTCCTTTCCGATCCCGACAAGCGCGGCCGATACGATCGCTACGGTCATGCCGGCCTGGGCGGCGCGGCGATGCATGACTTCTCGCACATGCGCGCCGACGACATCTTCAGCGTCTTCGGCGACATCTTCGGAGATTTCTTCGGCGGCGGCGGTGGGGGACGCGGCTCGCGCGGCGTCGACCTCCAGACCGAGCTGTTCATCACGCTGGCCGATGTCGCCCGCGAGACGGAAAAGCAGATCGAATTCACGCGCCGCGACTATTGCGACACCTGCGGCGGAAAAGGCGCGGAGCCGGGCACCGAAGTCAACACGTGCTCGACCTGCGGCGGATATGGGCAGGTGGAGCGAACCAGCGGGATGGGACTCTTCTCCACCCGTGTGGTGACGGCCTGCCCCGATTGCCGCGGCAAGGGATCGACCTTCACCAAGGCATGTTCGGATTGCAAGGGCTCCGGCCGCGTTGCCAAGCACCGAATCGTCACCGTCAAAGTGCCGGCAGGCATCCACGACGGTCAGGCGATACGCCTTCGAGGCGAGGGAGAGCCGGGCGAGCAGGGCGGATCGCGCGGCGACCTGCACTGCTACATTCGCGTGCAGGATCATCCGTTCCTCCAGCGGCATGGGCATGACCTCTTGTGCGATGTCCCGCTCAGCTTCACCCAGGCCGCGCTGGGTACGAAGATCGAAGTCCCCACGCTCACCGGCAAGGTGGAGGTTTCCATCCCCGCCGGTACCCAGCATGGCGAGATGCTGCGGCTTTCAAAGATCGGCCTGCCGGACATGCGATCGCGGCGAGTTGGAGACCAGATTATTCGCGTCCTCGTCGAGATCCCTCAGAGGCTGAGCAAGAAGCAGGAAGAGCTGCTCCGCGAGTTTGCCAAGACGGAAGACATCCGCGTCATGCCGGAGAGCAAGGGCTTTCTCGATCGACTAAAGGAGTTTCTCGGGACCATCGGCGACTAGAGTGCGAACGTTTCGACTCGATGGGTCATAGAATGTTGAATGATGATCAAGGCGGATGACAAAAAGAAAATAGTGATGCCGACCGAAGATGAGATTGCGAAGGACGCCCCGGCAGAGGCGGATTCCGCCTCCGAAGCAGGGAGCGACGCCTCAGCGGCCGGGAAGTCGACCGAGGCAGGGGAGACGGAAGCGTCGCTCAGGGCCCAGCGCGACGAGCTTCGCGACAAACTTCTGCGGGCCCAGGCCGAATGCGCGAACATCTCCAAGCGCATGCATCAGCAGAACGTGGAAGCCGTGAAACACGCCGGAATGGGCCTGGCACGGGAAGTCCTCCACGTCGTTGACAGTCTCGATCGATCGCTGGAGGGGTTGCAGTCGGGCGCTGCCGGCGGATCGGTGCTGGACGGCATCAAACTGATTGCCGATCAACTGGCGAAGGTTCTCAGCGACCACGGCGTCAAGCCGATCGAGTCCGTCGGGCACCCGTTCGACCCGATGCGCCATGAGGCGATGATGTCGGACTACGAATCTGACAAGCCCGTCGGAACCGTGACGGCCGAGTACCAGCGCGGATACATGATGCACGATAGGGTGCTTCGGCCGGCCAAGGTCGTGGTCGCAGCGAAGAAGGCGGACGAGCAGCCGGACAGCGCCCAGGACGCGGGCGGTTGATCCGGATCGGGAGTCCTTTTCATGCCGACGTATGATTACGAGTGCAAGAAGTGCGGCGCGAAGATGGAAGTGTTCCAGTCAATCAAGGCGCGCCCGCTCGCAAAGAGCCATTGCCCGACATGCGCCGCAGTGCGCCCTGTTCGCAGGTTGATCGGTACCGGCGGCGCCGTCCTCTTTAAGGGCTCCGGCTTCTACCAAACCGACTACCGCAGCGCCGGCTACAAAGAGAAAGCCAAGTCTGAAAGCGACGCAGCCAAGCCCGCGGCCGCATCCACCGATACAAAGAGCGATTCCGCCAAGCCCGCGGCGAGCAAGGCCCCCGACACATCGAGCAAGCCTTCGAAAAAGTCGGGCGGCTCCAGCAAGAAGTCCTCCTCCGGCGAATAATTATTTCACGTCTCCATCGGTTGAAGCGCCGGTATGATATTCCGCGCGCCGGCAATGTGACGTCGGCTGCGAGCTTTGTCTTCGGAGTGGTACGTGAGCCGAGCACTCATTCATTCGGTGTTCTGCGACAAGTCGGCCTCGCGCCTTCGATGGATGGCCGGCGCACTTTCTCTCGTTGCATCCATTTCATCCGCTGCCCACGGCGCCGACCGGCTTGACGAAATCCGGTCGCGCAGCGAACTCATCTGGGGCGCGGACCAGGAAGGCGGCGGGCCGTTTGTATTCCCCGACCCGGACCATCCTGATGTATTACGGGGCTTTGAGGTTGATCTGGCCGAGCTGCTCGCCGCACAACTAGGCGTGCGGCCGAAGTTCTACCAGGCGGATTGGACCACGCTGCCGGAGTTTCTGGAAAACGGCGCAATCGACGTCGTTCTCAACGGTTACGAATGGACGCCCGGCCGCGCAGAGCGAATGACCTCAACGCGGCCCTATTACATCTATCAATTACAACTCATGGCCCGCGGCGACGAGTCGCGGTTCAGCTCGATCGACGACTTGTGCGGCGGGGGGGCCAATGCGCGATATGACGTCAGTGTGCTCGGCGGATCGGCCCCGGCCCTGTACCTGCGCGAGCATTGTGACGATCGAGTGAATCTCGTCGAATACGACGGCAACACCAACGCGATGATGCAGGTTGCCGCGGGCGTGCATGACGCCACCTTTCAGGATTTGCCCATCGCCGTTTTCTATCGAAAACTCCCACAGGCGCAGGGGCTGAAGTTCATCGGTGAGCCCGTCGGTCGCGGTTACTACGTCATGTACGTTCGAAAGGGCGAAGACCGGCTGGCCGAAGCGCTCAATGGCGCGCTGGCCAATCTCATTACAGACGGCAGGCTCAAGCAGGTCTACGAAAAGTACGGCCTCTGGAACGAAACCCAGAAAGGGCTTGCAACGGCAACAATCGACACGACCGAGCAGCGCGGCCATCGCGGCCTCGACGCGGTGCTTCAATACGGGCCGATTCTCGGGAAGGCCGCGGCGATGACATTGCTCCTCTCCGTGGCATCCATGCCCATTGCAATCGTGATCGGCCTGCTCGTTGCCCTCGGCCGGCTCTACGGACCCGCGATTCTGCGCGCCCCGCTCGCCATTTACGTCGAAGTCCTGCGCGGCACGCCCGTCATCCTGCAGTTGTATGTCATCTATTTCCTGCTGCCCAAGCTTCTGCACGTCGGGTTCAATCCGGTGCTGGCCGCGATCGCCGGCTTGGCGATTAATTACTCGGCCTACGAAGCCGAAATCTATCGAGCCGGCCTGCAGGCCATCCCTCGCGGCCAGATGGAGGCGGCGCTCGCACTGGGATTGACGCGCGGCACAGCCCTTCGCCGCATTATCGTTCCGCAGGCGGTGCGGATCGTCATCCCGCCGGTGACGAACGACTTCATCGCCCTGTTCAAGGATACCTCGATTTGTTCGGTGATTGCGGTCGTCGAGTTGACCAAGCAGTACAACATGCTCGCGAACAACACGACGGCGGTCCTTGAAGTCGCCGCCATGACGGCCGTGCTCTATCTGGCGATGAGCTATCCGCTTTCGCTCGTGGCGCGGCGTGCTGAGGTGGCTCTAGCCGGCGAGGGAAAGCACGTTTCCGTTGGTTAAGCGATTTTTTGGGGCGACGCGGGACAGTCCCGATCTGATCGGCCTCGCGCTTTGAGGTTGTCGATGATTCACATTGAAGGCGTCCACAAGCGATTCGGGCAGGTGCCGATCCTTCGCGGTGTCACGCTCACCGTCGAGCGCGGCCAGACCGCCGTCATCATCGGCGCATCCGGCGGCGGAAAGAGTACGTTGCTGCGTTGTATCAACGCGCTGGAAAAGTTCGATCAGGGCCACATCAGGGTCGGCGACCTGACCCTGCGGCCCGGCCTTTCAAATGGAGACGATCACAGCCTGCACCTTCAGCTGCGTCGCCGCGTCGGGATGGTCTTCCAGCAGTTCAACCTGTTCCCGCATTACTCCGCCCTGGAAAACGTCATGACCGGCCCCATCCATGCACTGGGCCTGTCGCACGATGAGGCCGCGTCTCGCGCCCGCACTCTCCTGGAGCGCGTGGGATTGAAGGACAAGCTCAACGCAAGGCCGGCGACGCTTTCGGGCGGCCAGCAGCAGCGCGTCGCCATCGCCCGAGCGCTGGCGAATGAGCCGGCGGCGATTCTCTTCGACGAGCCGACCAGCGCCCTCGATCCGCGAATGACGGCCGAGGTGCTTTCCGTCATGACCGATCTCTCCCGGGCAGGCCAGACGATGGTCGTTGTTAGTCACGCCATGGGATTCGCCCGCAAGACCGCGCATGTGGTTCACGTCATGGTCGACGGTCAGGTGATCGAGAGCGGCCCGCCCGGCGAGGTGTTTGACTCGCCCCAACATGCGAGCACCCGTGAGCTGCTCGCGGAGGCGGAGTCTTGAGCAGGCGCCG
>CAZCGF010000069.1:6391-17913 GCA_964498115.1 uncultured Planctomycetaceae bacterium
CTCGACAACGACTTCAACTACGACGACGACGAGATGATCCTCCGCAACGATCACTATCGCGGCTTGGGCGCCGAAAACCTGCGATGGATGTTCACGACTTTTCACGTGGGCCACTATCAGCCGCTCACCTGGGTATCGCTGGCCGCGGACCATGCCCTGTGGGGAATGAACCCGCGCGGCTACCACATGACGAACCTCGTCCTGCACAGTCTGAGCGCCGCGTTGGTTTTTCTGATTGCCAGGTTGATGCTCAGGAGCCTGACATCTTCGACCAACGGTGGTATGGCAGTCAGTCTCGGTGCTGCTGCTGCCGGACTGCTCTTCGCACTGCACCCGCTGCGGGTGGAGTCCGTGGCCTGGATCACCGAGCGCCGCGACGTGCTGAGCTCGTGCCTGCTGCTGGCCTGCTTGTGGATGTATCTGCGGGCCCGGCAATGCGAAGCGACTGATCGAAGTCGCGCGTGGCTCGTCGGCGCCTTCGTGGTCTATGTAGCGTCACTGCTCAGTCGCGCCATGGGCGTCACGCTTCCCATCATCTTGCTCGTCATCGACTGGTACCCATTTCGGCGAATCGGCTGGGACCGCGGCTGGTCTGGTTCGGACGCGCGGCGCGTGATCCTTGAGAAACTGCCGTACTTCGCGGTCGCACTCGTTACGGGCGTCGTCGCAATTGAGGCGCAGCGAGACGTCGGAGCGGCGATTGACCTCGTGTATCTCAATGTCGCGGAGCGCGCGGCGATCGCCTGCTACGGACTGGTGTTCTATCTCTACAAGTCGCTCTGGCCGCTGCACCTCGCGCCGTTCTACGAATTGAAGTTGCCCGTCGACCTCGCGTCGCTCAAGTACATTTTGAGTGCATCCATCGTCGTCGTTAGCGCGGCTCTGGTGATCAGTTTTCGAAAAAAGTACCCGGGCCTGCTGGCTGTTGCCATTTGCTACACCGTGCTTCTGCTTCCTGTCCTGGGCATCTTCCAGAGCGGCCGACAGGAGGTCGCCGACCGCTACAGCTATCTTCCCAGCGTGGTTCTTGCCCTGGGCCTCGTCGGCGGCGTCTCGAAGTCCCTGATTGGCAAGCGGTTACAGCTCAGGCAGGCGGCGATGGCCCTTCCAATCGCCGTCCTACTCGCGTGGTGGTCATCGCTAACGTGGCAACAATGTGAAGTCTGGCGCGACCGGGTGACACTCTGGCGGCACGGCACGCGCGTCGTCCCCACATCCTACCTCGCTCACTACAACCTGGGCTGCTCCGAGGGCCTCGCGGGCAATCACGCGGAGGCGATCGAAGCCTTCAGAACCTGTCTCGAGTTGAACCCCGCCTACACCAAGGCGCTCTTCAACATGGGCAACTCCTTCCAGATGCTTCAGCGTGACGCGGATGCGCTCGATGTCTACACCAGGGCGATCGCCGTCAACCCGAACGACGCCTTGTCCTACTATGAGATGGGAAACGTTTACCTGAGAGCCGGCCGTTCGGATGACGCGCTCGCGGCATTCCGCAAAGTGACGGAGCTGCGCCAGGACTATCCCAGGGCCAACGTCAACCTGGGTGCTGTCCTCGCCCGCCGAGGCGACCACGCATCCGCAATCGAGCAGTTTCGAACGGCAATCAGATTGAACCCCGACCTGCGCGACGCGCACTACAACCTCGCCATCTCGCTCGAGGCGACGCGCAAGGACGATGAGGCCGCAATCGAATACCGCACGGCGATTCGAATCGATCCAGATTTCCCCGATGCCCGGGTCAATCTCGCGAATATTCTCGTCCGCACCGGCCTGGTGGACGAGGCCATCGAACAGTATCGGGCAGCCCTGCGAACGAACCCATCCCACCCCGAAGCGAAGGCAAATCTGAATCGGCTGCTAACGAGGCTCGGCGGCGTCAATAAGCCATCCGGTCAGTCTCGCTGAACCAATCGCAACAGGCCCATGAGGTCCTCGAACTCGTGATCCGGTACGTGCGTGCCGATGTCGTGGATGCGATGCGCCCGATTCAACCAGCCGTTTCGGATGCCGGCGATGATGGCCCCGCCGATATCGCTGTGCAGCGAGTCGCCGACATGAATGACGCGGTCGCGCCGCCAACCGGTCTCGGAAAGGGCCAGTTCGAAAATCTCCCGATTCGGCTTGTAAGATCGCGCGTCCTCCGAAGTAACGACAAAATCGACGCGGACGCCGTGCCTGCCCAGTGCCTCGATGATGTCCTCGCGATCGGCATTGGACACGATACAGATCGGGTACCGCACCGCGTCGAGAAACTGTCGCACCTCCGGCTGAAGCGGGGGGTTCTCCCAGTAGTCCTTGAGCTGCCGGGCATATTTCGGTGCATTGACCTCGGTCCCAAGGGCCTGCATCGTGTCGCTCAGCGTCTGAATCTCAAGATCGAAGAGCGTCTTGAAGTTCTTACCCGAGGCGAAGTCCAGCGAATTGAGAAACCGCTCGCCCCATGTAACGCTGAGTTCATAGGCGCTGATGGAGAGCCCGGCGTCTTGCACGATATTCGCACAAACCGACTCGACCGCATGCCGGTCACCCGCCGTCAGCGTTCCATAGAAATCCAGGAATATCCCGTCAAGTTCCATGCGCCGTACCCCTTCGCCCGGCATGATAGCGGATTTGTCACTCGTTCACTTCCCCACGCAAAATCGGGCGAACACGCGACCCAGCAGCGATTCCGTATCCTCCTGACCCACAATCGCCGCGAGGGCATTGGCCGAAATGTGAAGCTCGGCCGCGACAAGGTCTGCGTTGCCCAGCGAGCCCCGCGATTGTCCGGCCAGCTCGATCGCCCGTCGAGCGGATTCGAGGGCCTGCTCCAGGGCCTCACGATGCTGAGCCATCAGGGCGATGGCGTCTTCATGGGTGTCCACCTCACGGTCGCTTAGTGCCGCGCTGACTCGCTGGCAAAGGTCGCGACAACCATCGCCCGTCAGCGCACTGATCAGTAAAACGCCTGCGGCCGCCGCGGCATCGCGAATTTCCTGCTTGTTAGCCAGTAGATCGGACTTATTCACGACGCAAATGCACGGCGTCGATCCCGCCTCCGCAGGCTTTGCCAGAGCGAACAGCCCAGCCAAGCTCTCTGGGCTCAGATTCTCGTCAAGCGCGAAGCCGTCCAGGACGAGCATCACGAGATCGGCGGATGCCGTGGCCTGCCGCGCCGCAAGCTGCGCCGTCAAATCCAATCCGTCGCGGGGGACGCCCAGCCCTGCGGTGTCAATCAGAAGACACTCCAAATCATCGATTGTCATCGGCGCGCTGACTACATCCCGGGTCGTCCCGGCGGTCGGCGTACAGATGACGCGGTCAATACCGGTCAGTTGATTCAATAGGCTCGACTTGCCCGCGTTGGGCGGTCCGGCGAGGCACACAAGCGGAAGGCGATCCCACCGTTCCATGCGAAGCCCCGCCGTGGCAGTAGCCTCCAGCTTCGCGACGACCCCGTTAAGCCGCTCGCAAAGGGCCTCGGCGGTGATGAACTCGATGGGCTCCTCCGCAAAATCAAGTGCCCCCTCAACCAGCGAGAGAAGATCGGCGATTTCCTCACGCGCCTGCGCCGCCGTGCGCGCCAGCTCACCGTGCAGCAATCGCGACGCCGCGCGCAGTTGCCGATCGGAACGTGCCGCGATCATTCCCGCGACGCCGTGAACCTGCGACAAGTCCATCGCGCCTCCGAGAAACGCGCGCGCCGTGAACTCACCCGGCTCCGCAAGCCGGGCTCCAGCGTTCAGGCACGATTCGACCAACATTCCCAGGACAGATGGAGCGCCGAGCAAATGAAACTCCACCATATCCTGACGGGTGTAGCTGCGCGGTGCGCGGAAGACTTGAACGTGGCCGGGCAACTCCGATCCATCGACGAGGATACGGCCGCACAATACCTCGCCGCCCTCCGCCGCCGCAATCGACCTTCCATCGGCAGATGAGAATCTCTCGGATGCGATCTCAAGAGCCCGATCGCCCGACAGACGGACTATCCCCCTCCAACCCGCTCCCGGCGGCGAGCTGATGGCCACAATCGTGTCGTCGAGGTTCATGCTGACCGCGTCAGTTGCGGGCGGATACGACTTCCTGGGCGGCGGCCGTCCATCGGGCGTTCTTTGCGGCCGATTGATCCTTCAAGGCCGGCAGCCCGTGCGGGATCGCCTTGCCGTCTTCGTCGACCGTGCAGAAAAGAAACGTGCCGGTGGCGACGGGCTTCTGGTCTTCCTTGGGCTGCACCTTGTAAGCGTCAATCCGGATGCCGATCGTGGAATCGCCGACATAATCGACGCGGCCGACGAACTGGACCATGTCCCCGATTCGGGCGGATGACCTCATCGAAAGGCTGCGAATCGACATAAAGACGAGGGAGCGGGACTCCGCGAAGCAATTCTGCGCAGTCAGATAAGCCATGTGGACGCACCATTCAACACATCGCCCGCCATAAAGCGTCTTGTGATGATTCAGGTCCTCGCCCTTGACGAGGTGCGTGTTGGTCAGCGTCTCGTAGGGATGATTCGATGAGGGCATTCGTCTATCCTGGGTTACAGCCGCAAAGGCTCACGCGGCATCGCAGTCGAGTATAACGTGCGGACCCTTCTCCGTCAGCGCGTCGATTTGTACAGTTGATGCCACTGGGGAACACTGAGTTGTTCCGGCCGGGCGCGAGGGTCAATGCCCGCCGCTTCCAAAGCCCCCTCGCCATTCGCCAGCTCAGGCCGCCGCTTTATTAAGTGCGACATAGTCTTGCGCCGGTGCTGGAAAAAACCGCGAACAAACTGGGCGAACTCTGACGGTTGCCCCGCTGGTCGGGCGTCCGTGGAGCAGGGGTCCAGTCGGATCATGGCGGACTCGACCTTCGGACGTGGCCAGAACGCCTCCGCCGGCACGCGCGCAATCCGGGTCACCCGCGAAAGGGTCTGCGCGATGATCGCCACCGCGCCGTAATCGGACGTATCGGGCGCGGCCGTGAAGCGATCGCCGACTTCCTTCTGAACGGTGAAGCAAAGCCGCGCGAGGGGGAGGTCCGACAGCAGCAGGTTGATCACCAGTGGCGTGGCAATGTCATACGGCAGATTGGCGACGAGCTTCAGGGTCTTGTGCCCCTCGAGCATCGCGGCACGTACCCCGGCCACCAGTTCCTCGCTCAGCGTGGATTTGCTCCGCAGGGCGTCTGTATTGATCAACGTAACATTATTCCGATGGGCCAGGGCCTCTTCTGCGACGCGCAGGATATTCGTGTCAATCTCGATCCCCAGTACGCGACCGCACCGGGCAGCGAGCAGATTCGTCAGGCTTCCGGTGCCGACGCCGACCTCGATAACGCAGTCGGTCTGCGACAGTTCCGCGGCATCCACGAGCACTTGCATGAGATTCGCGTCAATCAGAAAATGCTGGCCGTGACGCTTTCGGGGTGACAGGCCGGCCTCATCGAGGAGCTTCCTGAGGTTCGTAAGCGATTGGGCTGTAGGAATAGGGCCGTCGTTAGGCAATGCGTGTGCTCCCGCGAAGTTGGGATTATAGTGCGCGGACCGAATAAACTGGAGCCCGAATGGGGACATGGCTGAGCGGACAGGCGTGTTCATTGTTCGCCGCATTGGGGTGAGAGCGGTAGGCGGAGAGCGAAATGGAATCACACGAAGTGCTCAAGGAGGCCGCCGAAAAGGTCGGCGTCAAGGCGTTGGCCGCCGAGTTGCGACTCAGTCCGGCGCTCGTTTACAAGTGGTGCGAAGAGTCGGAAAGCGATG
This sequence comes from uncultured Planctomycetaceae bacterium, assembly GCA_964498115.1. Lineage (GTDB taxonomy): Bacteria > Planctomycetota > Phycisphaerae > UBA1845 > UTPLA1 > UTPLA1. The sequence goes on from CAZCGF010000069.1 coordinate 12,118, forward strand.
ACCCGGATGCCAGCGGCGCGCGCAACCCGCTCGATCGCATCAGAGAGATCGTCCGCGTCACTTCGCACATTCCCGTGGTCAGTTGGCTGTGCCATGAGGCGGGCGGTTTCTTTGTTCACAATCCTGAGGAGCAAAGCGCGAACATCAACACCGACCTGCTCCAGTCAACCCAGCAACTGGTGCGCGCCTTCAGCGAGCTGCTCAATGAGGTGAGTGACGCCGTGGCCAATGACGGCCACATCGAGGCGGACGAGGCGGACCGAATCCGTCACGATTGGGAGCTGCTCAAGACAAACGCGGAAACTTTCGTCGTCGCCTGCGAGCGCGGCGTTTATCGCAAGTCCAGGATGAAATAAAGCTCAAGGGGAGCAGATGCGGTCACGCTCGAAATCCTTTCCCATTCTCCTCGCCGCCTATCTTGGGTTACCGCTGCCGTTTCTGTGCGGCGTGGCAATGCTGTTCGGGCTTGCCCTTGCCGGTTGCGAGGACGGCATGAGCACCGGCGAGGCGCGGACCATCAAATACTCAGGCGGTGAATACAATCGTGGCTACCGCGATGGCATGAGAGAGGCCAAGGATTCCTGGATGGACGATCATGCCGGCTGGGCATGGCTGTGGATCATGGATAAGGAATACGGCCAGGGATATGATCGCGGCTGGAAGGATGGGCGGGCGAGCATTGATCTGGAGCGCAAGCAGAAAACAAGCGATGACCGCGCCGACCGTGACGCCCTGAGCAATGAAGAAAAGTGATTTCGGGCCGTTTCTTGGCAAAATGAAAGGCATCCATGAAAGTGCATGTGGAACAACGGGGATCGGCCAAGGTCGTCTTTCTCAATGGTTCGATGACCGGGGGAGACGATCGCGACTGGGTTGAGCCGGTCACCAAATTGCTGGATGAAGGCAAGGGCGGCGTTATTCTTGAAATGTCCCAGGTCAGCTATATCAGCTCCGCCGGCCTCGGCGACCTGGTGCGCATCACCGCCCTGGCAAATTCACAGGGCGTCAAGTTCATGCTTGCGGCGGTCAGTCCTTTCGTTGAGGCTGTACTCAAGACGACCCATCTGGACAAGTTCTTCGACGTATGCCGGGAACTTGATTCAGCCCTGGCAAAGATCGACTAGTATTGCAATCGGTGCCCGTGTCCGGCAGGTGGCACGGGACACGAGCATCATCGCGAGGCATGCCTGAATGGAAGCCGCATCGATTGATGGACCGGGGCGAGCATGCCTAATGCACATTGCCCGGTCCATTCTGTTGCTGCCGCTTTCTTGCTGCGTCGCTCTCGCCCAAACAGACAAATCAACCACAACGGCGAAAGATCAGAGTGCTGATCGCAGTCCCCCGGCAACCAGCCAACCGGCGGAAATCGCCACAAGTCAGCCCGCCGATGATAAGCCGCCAAAGTACTACTTCCGCCCCAAGGCGATGTCCGCGAGCCGCAGCGAGGAACCGGCATCCTACGCCCGGCCGCTCAGCGAGTGGGGCTACGATCCGCTCGAGCCCGTCGATTGGCTGCTCTTCGGCGTGGAGCAGCGAACCAGATATGAGTACTTCGACGACGACTATGTCAACGACCTCCAGCGCCGCCAGCCGTTCCTGATGCGGTCTCGGTCTTTCCTGGGGATACAGGACATCCTCGATCCGTTTCGTTTTGGCGTGGAGTTCCAGGATTCTCGTGTATTTAACTCCGAGTTTCCGGATTCAACGCAGGATGTGAACGAGAATGACTTTCTTCAGGCGTACGCCGAATTGTATTTTAAGGACGCCGCCGGCCAGGGACAGCCGCTGAGCTTTCAAGTGGGGCGACTGGCAAATGACTATGTCGATCGCCGCCTGCGTAGTCGAAATGGCTATCGTAATACGACAAATGCCTTTGATGGTTTTCGCCTTCGCGCCGGCGATCAGGAATCACTTTGGGAGCTGGAGTTTTTCGCGGCCCAGCCCGTGGCGATTCGGCCGCGGCGACTTGACTATGGTGATGAGCAGCGGTGGCTCTACGGCCTCGTCGGTGCGTGGCGCGGATGGGCGCCTGCGACGACACTGGAGCCATACTACCTGATCCTGGACAACGACCGCCGCGGTTGGAATCAAAAGGACATTGAACTTCACACCTTCGGCCTGCGGGCTTACGGCGATATACCCAAAACCCGATTCGATTATGACGTCGATGCCGCGTTTCAGTATGGCCGCAATCGCGGGTTGTCTCATCGGGCCATGGCGGCACACACCGAGTTGGGGTACACGTTTAATCACAAGTGGAAGCCGCGGCTGGCGGCGTGGCTCAACTATGCCACCGGAGATCGGTCGCCGAATGACGGTGTTCAGCAGCGATTCAACCGGCTGTTCGGCTCGTCGAACGGCCACTATGGCAGCACCGATTTCTTCGAGTGGTCAAACATGCTCGCGCCGGCGATGGAGCTTCGCTGCGAGCCGGATTCCAAGACGCTGCTTTCGCTCGTCTATCGAACAAACTGGCTGGCGAGCAAGCGGGATGCCTGGATTCGTTCGGAACGAATCGATCCCGAGGGGCACAGTGGGCGGTTCATCGGTCACGAGATCAATCTCTACGCGAGACGGAAGATCACGGATTTGCTGACCGTAGAGATCGGGTATTCCCACTTCATCCCCGGCAATTTCGTGGAGCAGACCGGTGAGGCGCCGGACAGCGATCGGCTCTTTGTTAGTACCATAATCCACTTTTGAAGAACTTTGGCGCAATAAAGTGCCCCGCTTCGCGGTGAAACGGGGCGCTGTGTCTGCATTTATCTATTTGTCGGTCCGGCGACTTAAGCGGCCATGTACAGGCTGCCGCGTTCGCCCTTGAGTTTCTTCTTGCGCACTTTGCCTGCTTTGAGCAGCATGTTGATGATATTGTAGCTGCTGCCCGCTCGGTTTTCTGACTTCCAGTGCTTGGCGATTTCCGCGCCGGAGGCGCCGTTTCGGTTGCCCTTGGAGATGAAGCTCAGGATGGACTGGGTGCCGCTGGTTGCGTACTTTCGTCGCTTGCGTCGGCCGCCGATCTTTCCGGAGGCCTTGCCCGGCGGTCGTCCGCGGCGCTTCCCGCGCGTGGCACCACTCCTGCCCGGGTCTATACCCAGTTCGCTCAGCGTCGCTTCGATTTCCTGAAGTGCGGCCAGATGGGATTGTCGCTCGGCCTCGAGCTTACGGAGAAGTGATTGCAGTTCGGTCAGTACTTTTCGAGCCATGTTGTTAACTCCCGTTACATCGTTATGCCTCCTGTATCTCTGCGGGGTACCATACACGATCCGTCGGAAATTGTCATCTTGCACCCTATCAAAACGTTTGGTACAGAGTCGATTTCAAATGGCCCGCGGAATACCCCGGGCGAGGCTTATTCCTTTGGACCTTCCCGGTTCAAAACATCTTTCTTGTAAATTCGCGTCTCCAGCGGTTTGACCCATTCGGTCCAGTCGCTCTCGGCATTGCGCGCATCGCGGATCGCCGAGAAGGCCATGTTCAGCTTCGCGTCGATGTTATCCAGATAATGAATAAGGATCGCCTCGGGGCAGGCGGGCAGCTTCGGACTGCCATACTCATACTGGCCGTGATGCGAAAGGACGATGTGCGTCAATACGTTCTGCAAGTCCGCCGGGAACGGCTTGCCGGTCTCGTCTTCCACCTCGGCGGCCTTCCGGTCGATCCAGATCGTGGCCTGCACGATGTGTCCCACCAACTGCCCGGGCGAGGTGTAGGTGAAATTGGTGTCGTAGGTCAACTCCACCGTCTTTCCGATGTCGTGGAGGAAGAGACCGGTGAGGACCAGATCGCGGCTGACCTGCGGATAGTGGCTGTTCTTGTCGTCGGTGGCGCCGAGAATCCGCGTGGCCATCTCCATCAGGCTGAGGGTGTGCTCGAGGAGGCCGCCGACGAAGGCGTGGTGATTGGCGACGGCGGCGGGGGCCTTCTTGTAGCCTGACACGATGCCCTCGTCCTTGACGAACTGCTTGATCAGGGCGAGCAGGCTCGGGTGCTTCACGGTGCGGAGGATCTCCAGCATCCGGGCCCACATCTTGTCGACGTCGTAGGCGGTGCTGGGGATGAAGTCGCCGACCTCGACCTCGTTTTTCTGGGCGGGCTTCATGCCGTCGACGATGAACTGCAATGCGCCCTTGTAGCTCTCGGTCCGGCCGCGAATGCGCAGGAAGCCGCCCTCGGGGATGGTGTCGTACTGGGCCTGGGTGGCGCTCCAGACCCGGCCGAGGAGCTGGCCGGTTCGATCGGCGAGGACCAGATGGATGTAAAGGCCGCCGTTGGTGGTGGTGCGAAGGTCTTTCTTGGCAATGAGAAAGACCTGGTCGGGTACCTGCTCGCCGGGCTGCAACTGATCAATGAATCGTCTCGGCGACGGTTCGGTACTCTTGCCGGTGACCATTATATCTCCCTGAAGCGTTCGGGGTCGGGTTCGCGCGCGCAATATAAGCGAAACGTCAAAACGCCAAAAAGTCAAAAAATCAACATCAATCCATTTCGCGGCGATCATCGGCGCCTCCGTTCTGCGACCTCGGGGGATGAACGGCAACAAATCGTAGGTGACATATAGTGACACACGGGCCATCGGAATTGTGCCAACGCCTGTGGCGGGCATGGGTTGGGGTGCTTTGAGTTCTTGGGTGGAAACGTCGAACAATCGAAACGTCGAAATCTGAAGGGCCTGAGACCTGAGACCTGGGGCTTGAGGTGCGGTGAGGCCGAGGAGGCGCGGGGGGCATGCAAGGGCAACGACACGGGGCAGCGCTGCTGGTAGTCCATCGCCAAACAGCAAGCCGCTTCGTTGATCGCGCGCAAGTGCTGCAAATCTGAAGGTGACATAAGGTGACACAAGGCCTTTGGAAATTGTGCCAACACTTGTGGCGGGCGCGGGTTGGGGCGCTTCGCGATTTGGGTGGTTTTTGGTGAAAAACGGCAAGGTGAAACAGGACCGGTGTATGCCCGAACGTGCATGGAAAAATTCGGGAAAGTTCGTTTGGAAGTCTTTGGAAAAAGTGCCGGAAAGGTGACGCAGAGGGGCCGCAGGGTTGCAAGTTGGGTTGACGATTGCTATGTGCATCACTTTCGCCCCTGTTGAGCGTGCGCGGATTGGGCTCTATTTGAAGATTCTTGCTCCGTGTTCGCGCGGAATTGGGGGCTGATGGTGGGTTGAGAGGAGCCCCCGGTCATTGATCGGGGGCTAAGTATGGCGGGGGGATTTCGGGTTTCTTATTTGAGATTTAGGAGGGGCGCGGAGATGGGCTTTGCGCGGGCGGCGGGCGAGCCCGACGGCTAAATGGGGTCGCGCGAGAAGTGCGTTGGGGTTGGGCTAGGTTAAGTCCACGAGTTTTTCGACGGTTGGGGGTGGGATGGGGCTTAGCCAGGCGCGGAGGAGGACGATCGATTCGCGTTCGGTGAGATGGAACATCACCGATTTGTCACGGTCGGATATTTGACAGTTCCAGCGGTTACCTTCGCCGCGACACAGGGCTATGACGCTGCTTCGTCGATCGTAGACGGAAACCTCGGAGCCGCTTGTGCCTCGTTTCGCCCGACGCGTGACGAGCCCCCCTGGAATCACGAAGTACCTGACGCGTTGCGGCACTTCCCTGAAGAGCAAAGCCAACGGAACGAGGATGATGGCTGCGACAACGGGAATCAGGAATTCCCAACTGCCTGGTCGGCGCTTGGCAATACCAACGCTCGCGCTCGTGAGATTGAGTACCAGACTGAGTAAGAGCGGCACCATTGCAAGCCCGCCGCCGGCCAGTGTTAGATTGCGCATCAGGGGAGTCGTCAGTAATG
>CAZCGF010000070.1:0-4493 GCA_964498115.1 uncultured Planctomycetaceae bacterium
TGCAATGCGTAAACCCACACCCATCCCGCGCCCATACCAGCCCGAATCGCCGGCAAGGACGTTACCCCGAATTCCACCCATCCCGCGCGCCGCGCCTCACCGCGCCCTGTCTCAAGTCTCAAATTTCAAATCTGAGATTCCGCCCCTTTCACAATCCCCACGCCCCAGGTCTCGCATCCGTTCCACCAAAAACCACCTAAAAGTCGAACCACCCCAACGCATGCCCGCCACAACACTTGCCAGCATCCCCAAAAACTTTTTTCGCCTATTGTCACCGTCGCTTTTGCAGCACTTGCGCGCGATCAACGAAGTGGCTTGCCGTTTGGCGATGGACCACCAGCAGCGCAGCCCAGTGTCGCCGCCCTTGCATTCCCCCGCGCCTCCTCGGCCTCGCCGCGCCTCAATCCCCAGGTCCCAGGTCCCATGCCTATTTCTCAAGAAACCACCCGATTCGCGCAACATCGCAACCCCTGCCCGCCACAAGCGTTGGCACAATCTCGAAGGTCCGTGTGTCACTATATGTCACCTTCGATTTTGCAGGACTTGCGCGCAGGGAAGCGGCTTGCCGTTTGCCGACGGACCAGCTTCGACCTCCGCATCGCCATGTGTCATCGCCTTTGCATTCCCCCTCGGCCCCTCGGCCCCTTTTTTCACCTTTTTCGCGCGCCGCCGCAAAATACGCCCGCCACAAGAGTTGCAAGCGAAAAAAAACGGCTGTGTCACCTTATGTCACCTTGGTTTCTTTGCCTCCCGCGCTGGTCCCCACCGCCGCAAACCGTTTCGACGCTTCCACGTCGCCACTCTTCTCAAGGCAGCTACAATACTTCGCTTCCGCGTTCTTCATGAGTGGACCCGCAAGCGCCCAAAGGAGCAAAAATGAGTCTCGAAAGCGTCGGTAAGAAATTCGTGGAGTTGTGCAATCAGGGAAAGAACTTTGACGTGATGCATACGATGTATGCCCCCGATATCGTCTCCGTCGAAGGCAACGGCAGTGAGACATCGGGCCAGGCGGAGGTCATCAAGAAATCCGAAAGATGGGCCGCCGCCAACACCATTCACGGCGAGAAGGTGCGAGGCCCTTATTTCAATGGGCCCGGCGAATTTGCCGTCCACATCACCTTCGACGTGACCCGCAAGGATTCCGGCGAGCGCAAGAGCCTCGAAGAGATCGCCGTTTACACCGTGAAGAACGACAAAATCACCCGCGAGCGCTTCTTCTACGAGGGCGCGTGGTAATCCGGGGGCAGGCGTTTGACAGGTCGTGAGGAGTCCACACTGCTCGCGGACCCGAAGTTTGATGCGCCAAGTTTTCAGGGTCACTCGGCGTTATCGTGAGGTGCAAAAAGTAGTTTTCCTGGCTGGCCTTGTTGCTGTGCGGAATTGGTTCCGTGAGTTGAAGGCGCTTCTCCGTAACGGCCCCATCTTCTCGGGAGGAGATCATTGATTCATTCGGCGATTCCGCATCGAGATTGCCGACTTGTTCGTGTCTGTTTCGTCCGCCCAGGATGTCGCAAGCCGCACATTCCGCCTTCCATGGCAGTGCACCGACGGCTTCGGATTAGCCTCGCACATCTTGTCCGTTTCATTGGCTCTCAGAAGCACGCCCAAGTCTTGTCAGCACTCTCGGATTCTGCAGGACATGAATCACATCTTCCTCCGGGATCATCAGTTTGCCTGCGATATCGGAGGGACTTCCACCGAAATAGGCCGCGGCCGCGACGATCATCCGTCGCTTGATCTGATCCAGGGTTGGGCACTCTTCATCGAAGTTAATAACGATCGCACTCGCCTGTTGTGGTGCCGGACGGGATGTGCCGGGAGATTGCAACGGACGTAACGCCAGGTGCCTTGCCTTGATCGATTCGCGCCCGCTCACGAGGACCGCACTCTCCATCGCGTGTGAGAGCTCTCTTGCGTTTCCCGGCCAGTCGTAGGCCATCAGGGCATCCATGGCCTCGGTCTCGATCCGGGGTACATCAATGCCGGACCGCCGGGAGTGAATTGAGAGAAACCGTTCCGCCAGGGGCGCGATATCGTCCCTTCGATCGCGCAGCGGCGGAATGTGGATGACCGATTGCATGATGCGATGATAGAACTCGGGAATCAGCCGCTTTCCGGCCATGTCCGCGGCAAGATCATGGCTGCTGGTCACGACGAATTGCAAATCGAGACTTGTGCGTTTGCGATCTCCCGTTGCATTTTCCGCATGTCCGCTTTCAAGCAATCCGAGAAGGCGGGTCTGAGCTCGTTTGGAGAGACCTGTCACCTCTTCCAGGAAGACCGTGCCGCTCTCTCCGAGTTCGACAATTCCCCTTCGCCCATTCTCCGGGTGCTCAGCGGCGTTGTCAGGTCCGAACAATTCCCTGTCGATCTCGGTCGCATCGGAGGCCATGCAATGAGTCGAGAGAAAAGGCCCATCCCGGCGCGGACATTCGTTGTGAATCGCATGGGCCAGCTGCGACTTGCCTGTGCCGGTTTCCCCGGTGATGAGAATGACGGGCGGATCCTTGCCGGACATGACGGGCGAGGCGAGCAGCTGACGAACGCGGTGCTTGATTTCGCGAATCGCCGGCGACACACCGAGGAACTCGTCAAGCGATCCGGCGCGGCGCTCAACGACCCTTGCGTGTTTGACTCGATCCAGCGCGCGGCTATGGCTGACTGCCCGGTTGACGAGGTAGACCAGTTCTCGCAGCTCGATGGGCTTGTTGAGATAGTCATATGCGCCTTCCCGAATGGCCTCCATCGCAGTCTGATTCGTTCCGACCGCCGTCATGATGACTACCAGTGTCCTCGGTGCGGCCGCCCGAACTCGGCGGAGAAGTTCGAGCCCGTCCATCCCTGGCAGCTTGAGATCGCTGAGGATCAGATCGGGCGCAAGAATGACGGCGAGTTCGACCGCAGACTCCGCGGCGCCTGTATCGTAGAGATCGTGGCCTTCGGCGCGCAGCCTGTCGACGATGTTTTTGCGAAGGATTTTTTCGTCCTCGACGACCAGAATGCGTGCCATGGACAGACTCCCTAGGCGAATTGGCGGATGGACTGACAATCGGTGTCGGTCGGGGCGCTGTGTTGCCGCGCATCTGCATGTAGATGCCGCGGTAAGGTCACGCGAAATATCGCGCCCGACTTTGGCGCCGGTTCGAACTCCAGCGATCCGCCCATTGAATTAACGATACGGCGCGCCCAGGCGAGGCCGACGCCGGAGCCTCCGTCCTTGGTCGTAAAAAAGAGGTCGAAGATGTGCTTTGCGGTTCCTTGCGGGACTCCGGGGCCGGAGTCGCGAACGACGACGACGACGTGCTCCGGCGTATGGTGAGCGTTTACCTCGACGCGCCCGCCGGCCGGAGTATGGTCCAGGGCGTTGGCGAGCAGCTCAAGAAACACTGACGCGAGCTCATCGCGATCCGCATCCGCGATCAGTCCATCGTGTCCGAGGCCGCAATCGATCGCAATTTCGCGTTCTGCAAACTGGGCGGAAAGCTCCTCGACGATTTCCTCGACGACGCTGCTTACACAAACTGCATTTCGATGCGGCTCTGGGGCACGAGCAAAATTCAGCAAACGACGTACCCGGTGACTCAGGCGCGCGCACTCCGTCAGCACGTCCTCGGCGCGATGTCGCGTGTCGGCATCCATCGTGCCCAGGTCAAGCATCAGCTCGGAGGAGCTGCGGATGGCCGCAAGGGGGTTTTGAATGCCATGGGCCACGCCGGTGCAGAGTTCTCCGATCACCGCCAATCGCTCGCGCCGCTCTTCCTCGACGCGCAGTCGTTCCGTCTGAAGCGCCGCGTCTGATTGTTGCAGCCTACGCGTGTACCAGATCATGCCTCCGAGTGCTCCGACCAGGCCGACGGCCAGGATCATTTCGGCCATCCACTGCTCGGCGAGCAGGCCCGCGTGGTCGAGATGTCGTTCCGCCGCATCCGACAGGAGGGCTTCCTGTTGTCCGGCCAGGAAACGAGCCGCCTTGCGACGATGACGATCTATCGTGGCCAGGGCGCTGGACAGATTCTTCGGTGGTCCCTGGCTCTGCTTCTCGAATTGGGCAAAAAAGGCTTCCTGTGCATGGCATAGCCGGCCGACTTCGCTCCAGAACTCCTTCATTCGCCCCTGAGAAAGGCGAGATCTTGCCTTTATGTCGCCGAGATCGACTTGAAAGCGCTGCCACCGGATTCGCTCGCCGGCGACGTCACCTGTCTTGCAGACATCCATCGTCGGAGCGCTCAGTTGCATCACCGCTTCGCCGAGCGCGGTCAGGTCTCGCTCGCGCGCGTCGAGCACGGCGGCTTCATCGAGGAGGCCCTGAAAGCTCCCCAGCGTTCGGTAGTGGAGCCAGAGACCGGTGGCGATCACGACGGCGTCGATTGTCGCCAACAGGAAACACGCGTGATGCCACCGGAATCTCGGCACGACACTCCCACCACCTCGATTCGAGGCCGATTGTGCTGTTATTGTCCCAAGAGGCCAGACGCAGGACCGACCTGCACGCT
>CAZCGF010000070.1:4593-17895 GCA_964498115.1 uncultured Planctomycetaceae bacterium
CCACCGCCGCCGTTGTCGTCGATTCCGTCTGAGTTCGCGTCGTCGAATCCGTCAGACGTGGCATCATCCATGCCGTTCGAGTTCGCGTCGTCGATTCCATCCGTTCCGGCGTCGCCGCCAGCGCCGGGCTGGAATACGATGTTGATCAGCGCGTTGAGGTCGCATCCGTTCGACTGCCCCAGGAGTCCGATCGAGCAGACCGAAAGGGCTGCCCACATGGTCACTGTGTGTACGTTTGACATTTTCTCGTTCCTTTGTACGAATAGTCCTGATTCACTTCACCGCGTTACGCGCGATGAAAACACATTACGCTTCGAATCCGTCCGCAGGATTCCCGCGAATACCATGGCGGTCATGGCCTGCATTTGCCGCAGGGGGCAAGTCCTTTGTCGAAAGCCGCGCCGGTACTGGTTAGCTCGATCCGTTCGTCGCCGGACGTGGCCAGTTTCTCGCAATCCGGCCGATGAAACGTGCCGCGGTCCGGCTCGCCGATGATGGGCCCTTCAGCGGACGGTGAGACCCACCGCCATATCCCGAGCAAATTCAGTTGAGCCTCGCGCTGCGCGGCAAGAAGCTGCTCGGCGAACAGTCGCTCGCCTGCACGAAGCTTTACGAACGCCAATCCGTCGCGAACCAGACGCTCATTGATGAATGTGTCGTTTGCATAGATGTAGGCGTGGATACGCCCCTTCTCGTCAACGACACTCTCATCGAATCGCAGACGAACGCCCTCATCCTCAATCCACTTGTTCAGTACTTCGCGCGATTTTGCGGCGTTGGGCTCGTCGTCGTAGGGCAGACGGATGGCGGCGAACTCGACATCCCGCCCATCCTTTAGCTTGAGTCGATCACCGCTCAGGCGTCGGACTTCACCGCCGGCTGCGCGATCGTTGACTTTTGGTGTCGCCACGATGCCCTGTACGCCGAAGGCCACAGCTAGCCCGGCCAGCGCGATGAGGGCTGCGCCGCCGACCCAAGCCCGGGGGCCGCTGAAGATCGACTCAGACCTGGCCCGCGTGAATTCGCTCTTCTTTGTCATCGGATTACTCCCGGGCATCCAGCTTTTTCCAAATCTGCATCATGGTCGGGTTATCGATGAGCGAAGTCGGAAGGGTCATTTCGTTATCAATGAGGCGCTCAAACGCCTGAACGAAGCGTGCGTGACCGTCAGCGTAGACGACGTTGACGCCGTTCTTGTGGCCATTCTCTGAGACGTAGTCCGGCGCATGGAGGAGGTCCGCGTAGATGGCTGTTGAGGCGGGAAGCTGCGTCACGTCCAACCCAGTGATCATCGGGCGACGACCAAATCCTGCTCGCGTATCGAGCAACTCCTGAATGGGCCAGGGGTTCACATAGGTCTTGAATTGATGATGGGGAGAGGTCTGCACCGGGCAGTAGAGAACCTGCATGTCGGGGATGAGATTCTTCAACACAAAGGGCCCGAAATTGTGATCCAGATCGCGTCCATCCCAGATGATGTAGTTGTACTGCCAGTGGCCGTCCGAGGGTTCGTTGTTGAGAGACGGAAAGAACTTATCCGATTGGAGATAGTAAAATGCGGCGTTGCCGACCTCTCTGAGGCGAACGGCACAGGTGGTTCGACGACCGACCTGGCGGGCCCGCGCCAGGACAGGGAGGAGGATGCCGATCAGGGTGGCAATGATGCTGACAGCGACGAGCAGCTCGATCAGTGTAAATGCATTGCACCGGATGACGCATCGAGCATTTCCGAACCAATGTCGATTCGTATGTTGATGAAGTATTCTCATGTCGAGCACCTCAATTCACTGGTGATAGCGGCATCGCGCAGGTGCGCCAGCAGGCGTCTTGGCGAAATCTGCCGAAATGAGTCGGCGATGGTGTGCAGGCGCAGGGCCCGGCGATTCGTTCCCGTTCTTATTCCGTGAATGATTCCAACCCTCAGCAAGGAGCTGACGAGGTAAAATCGCATTCGCGCGGCATCGATGGTTACGGATCGCAGGGATCTTCGTCGAGCCTTTCGACTTTTTGCATAGCTGTCCAGAAAGGCGGCCGTCGCCTCGACCCACGTCGCCTCGGATCGCCCGTCACGGACTGAATCCCAGATCAGGTGCCCGATGAAATTGCCGACATCCTGCTCCCGGTCACCACGGGCGGCCGTGTCAAAATCAACGATCGCCCACCCCTGTCGAGTCGGTAGGAGTTGGCTGTCGTAAAAGTCGCGGTGGATAAGGGAGCTCGAAGATCGCGGAAGGCGATGACGCCATTTGCGCAAATCAGCCCAGATGCGTTCTGCCCGCGCACTTGTTCGACCTACTTGCGACCCCAGTTCAACCCAGCGAGCTGTTGCGGCGATCTCGTCTGCGGGTGTAAACGACGACAACGGTCCCGGTGGAAGGTCATGGAGCGTCGCGAGGACGTTTCCAGCTGCCTGGGCAAGCTGAACCGAACTGACTCGGCGATCGTTACACGACTCAGGCGGGAGGACACCTTCGAAGACGACCATGTTCCAATCTCGCCAGACCGTAAGCACTCTGGGAATTGAGAGTTCCGCCCTGGCTCGCTGAGCCAGGTCACTACGTGCCTGACGAATGATCTGCGGGGTCCGGATCGCCTGACCGTTGCGGTAGATCTTCCCAACCACAAATGGGCCATGGGGCGTGCCCTTACGGCGATATCGGAGGACACATCGGCGGCGCGGTCTGTAATTCAGACAATGACAATCCCACGATTCGGTATCGCCGAGAGTTCTGCCGACGATGCCACTTGCAAGTCGGTCCTTCATCCGGGGACCGGCGGTGGCCTCAACGATTCCACTGAGTGACTCGTCGCGATCCGGCGTATTGAGAACGACATCGGTGCCTTCAACCAAGTGGCACAGATCGAGAAATGGAAACGGGCCGGACCTCGCCAGGCGGATGCGATGCCCCGATTTACGAGGAGATGAAGATCGCGATACTGCGTAGATGCTCCCGGAGACAGCGGACTTGCGTCGATCCCCTTCAACACAAATGTCCCATTGGACCCCGATCCCTCCACCCTTTGACGGAAAGACGCGCGCGACTGTCAAACTTGTAGGCGCATAACCCGTGGGCCAGGTCACCACTTGATTCAGGAGACGCAGTGCTTCCGACGGATTGATCAGGCGGCGATTGAGCCGTATCTGGCGTTGGTCAACAGTCTTGTCGAGTGTGGCCGTCATTGCTTTTCATTCAGTCCAGTCTGCGCCGCCGGAATAAACCTCCGACGATCTTTCAAGCAGGCGACTTGCCGCGTCGCGCCAGCCGGGTCGAAGGTGTCTAAGCAATCCCCATGCCCGAAGGACGAATGCGTGCGTTGCCCACCATCGTGCGGATCGCGTATTGAAGACGCCGCCGGCGGTGCGCCATGCCTCGACGCAAACGGCGGCGATGTCTCTGGAACATGCCGCACCGGCTGTAAGTCGTGTCGCGTACTCGAATTCCGCGGCGAGATTCGTGATGTCCTGCGTAGGATCTCCGAGTCTGCAGGCATCCCAGTCGACGACAAAAAGAAGTTCATTCTTTTGAATGACTTGCCCTGCATGGAGGTCCCCATGCACCAGCGCATCGACCTGCGGTCTTGCAGGCTGTGTCCTGGCCCAGTGGTCGAGTGTGCGTGAGCTCCCAGGCGTCGCTGACAATACGGAATAAAGGTCCGCGAGCATGGTGAGCGGGGCAGCGCGCTCACCTGTGACCGGCGCCGATGCGAGATCGATCTTCAAACGTGAGATGAAGGCCAGTCTTCGGCAGGCTTCCGCGATGTCTTGACCTGAACCACTGACAAGCGCATCACGCAGTATCCGGCCTCTGATGAAATCGGTGGCCAATAGATGATGCGCTGGCAAGGCGCCCAAGGCCCCGGGAACGGCAAGACCGCAATCGGCATCCTTCAATACAGTCGCGAGTTGATTCAGTAACTCAGCCTGATCCTCTGCGTTACTTCGGCGAGACATGCGAACATACGCTCGGCACCATTTTGTCCCCGCCTTTGTTTCCCATGCGCCTTTCAGTCTGCAGACGAGGCGAGACTCGGGGACGTATTTGATGGGTGAACATCGCCAGCTCTCCGGCGTGAATCGCCCATCTCCGAGTTTCCGTCTGAACCATTCTGCCGACGCCTCGATCAGCCAGTCATCGCGGCGCATGGCGCGAATCTGTCGTAGGCGTCGATCACGTGGATAGCGAAACAGGTCGAACGAGTCGCCGCCCGACTCCACCCGAATCGCCGATGCGTAAGTTCGGCTCTCCGCAGGCCAGCGGGCATAAACGATTTCGGGTCGATCGATCCCACGGACACTGAGGGCATAAGCGATTCTGCACGCGCGTCCCGGCTGGTAAACGGCTTCAGTGAGGCTGCAGTCAGTGTAGTCCGCCGATTCCTGAGCGCCGAGGCCGGCAGTGGCCGTTCGGACCATTTCAAGCATCGTCTCCGGTTGGGCGCATCGCGGCAATCCGGGCAATGCCGGGTCATCCGGTATGTCAACGAAATGTTGCATCGTGGTGGCGCTCATCGTGTCGCACTCCCCATGCGTGGCAGATCGTCGCCCATTCCAAACAGGTCGCGGTAGACGCCGGTAGCCTGTACCAGCTCCTGGGCCTGTCCCGATTGAACGATGCGTCCCTCGCTTAGGACGACGATGCGGTCTACGTCTGCAAGAGGGCGGGCTCCGTGCGATATGAGGATTGTCGTCCGATCTCGCATGGCCCTGCGCAAAGCCGCGCGAATGCGCATCTCCGTCTGCCCGTCGAGGCCTGTCGTCGGTTCATCAAATATGAGAATTCTCCCGCCGCGCAGGATTGCCCGCGCCAGAGAGATAAGTTGGCGCTGTCCTCCGGAAAGCGTGATGCCGCGCTCACCGACCGGCGTCTTGTATCCCTTGGGGAGCGAGGACAGCCAATCGTCCAGATCAAGAGCGCCTGCTGCAGCGCGAACATCATCAAGGGTTGCGCCTGCGCGGCCCATCGCGATGTTTTCTTCAATCGTGGTGCCGAAAAGTACCGTTTCCTGCTGAACAACACTGATCTGACCGCGGAGTGACTCCAGCGTGAACTCCCTGATGTCATGGCCGTCAATCCGAACCGCGCCGTTCGTCGGGTCATAGAATCGCAGGAGCAATTTAAGAAGCGTGGATTTCCCCGCGCCGGTGGGGCCGACCAGCGCCACGCGCTGACCGGGCAGAATGTCCAGGTGGATATCAGAAAGTGTTCGCCTCCCCTTGGCGTACTCGAAGGAGAGCTGGTCATAGGTAATGCGGCCGGCAAATGCGGGGGCGGGCACGGCGTTCGCGCGATCGCGGATTTCCGGTTCCGTGTCCAGGACGCTGCGCACGCGATCGGCACAGCTGGACGCCTTGGCGATCTTCGCGGCTATTCGGGCGACCTGTCGTATCGGCTTGAGAAGACTGTTGAAGTAGGCCATGAAGACGATAAGCGTTCCCGGCGTCATACGACCCGCCGTTACCTCCTGCACGCCCAGGTAAAGGATTGCGCAGGTGCCGATGGCGGTGACGAACTGGACCGAGCGATTCAGGCGGCTTTGAATCTTTACGCTCTTGAGCCCTGCGCGCAAGGCGGATCGGCCGAGGCGGCTGAATCGCTCCTTTTCCGCCTCCTCCCGGGTAAACGCCTGCACGAGTGCCATGGAAGACAGCACCTCGCCGGCGATGCTGATGAGGTCGCCCTCCTTCTCGCGCGCCTTGCGCACGACGGAGCGAAGTCGAATCGACATGACCATCGAAAGGAGGGCCACGGCCGGGATCGTCATCAGCGAGACGAGGGTCAGTGTCGGCGCCATGCGGGCCATGACGATCAAGAGACCCATGACCGTCAGCGCGGCCGCGGCCAGGTCGAACATGGACTCCACCAGCAACTCGCGGACCATCGTGATATCGCCGGTCAGGCGAAGCAGGAGATCGCCGGTGCGATTGCGCTCGTGGAAGCCGAGGCTCAATGTCTGAAGATGTTTGAACAGCCGGCGGCGGAGCGTGTTCGAGATACGGTGGGCCGTGCTCGCTTGAAGGAGTTCGCTAGCGTATTCAAACAGGCCCTGAAGGACGGCGATCACCACGACCGCGGCGGCGCAGACAACGAGCAGGTTCTCATGCCAGCCGAGCCAATTCAGCGCATGCTCGAGCCATCCCCTCGCCGGGTGTCCAAGAATGACCTGGTCCAGTACGACCTTGACCGGCCACGGCGCGGCCAATGCCATGAGCGTCGCAGCGGTTGTTGCAACGGCCGCAATGGAGAGCGCCCATGCATGGGCTCGCAGCATGCCGCTGAAATAGGCGAGCGTCCCCACGAATTGTCGAAGGTCCAGCACACCACGAGCGGTCTTGATGCGCAATGCCCTCACGCGGCCACCTCCCCTGAACCGGCCGCTTGCATGTCCTCCGTCGGCGATTGGCTTTGCTTGGCTGTCCGAGTTTGTTCCCTGCCTGCCGATTGGGCCGCAGCCGCCAGCCAGCCGGAAAGGACGCCGACGTTTTGACGAACATCAAAGAGGTCTTCAACCCTCGCTCGACCTGTTCTGGCGAACTCGTGCCGCAGTTCAGGATTGTCAAACATTTCAGCCAGCGCATCGGCCAGTGCCGAAGGATCACCGGGTGGAACGAGCATTCCGGTGTGACGATCGAGGATGATTTCCGGAATACCTGACAATCGTGTCGATACGCAGGGGCATCCGGCCGCCATCGCCTCCAGCAGCACGGTCGGAAGGGCGTCCATGTTGCCGTCCTTAGCTTCGACGCATGGCAGGGCGAACAGCGACGAGCGCGCAAGGGCCAAGGCGACGCGCTCCTGCGGCCACGCCCCGACGAGCCGGACCCTATCCTTGAGGCCCAGACGCTTGATCTCCGCCTTGAGCTCGTCTTTCTGAGGGCCCTCTCCGACAATTTCGCATTCAATGCTGCGACCTTGTGCGACGAGTGCACCGCAGGCTCGGATCAGGTGAATGAATCCCTTCTTCTCGATCAAGCGGCCGACGCTGAGGATCGTCCCCGGTTCGCGCGGCCCTTCACAAAATGGAAATCGCCCCAGCGGAATCCCGTTGTAGAGAACTCGGACTTTTTCCGCATCCGCTCCGATCTCGTCGCGAAGATACCGGGCGTTGAAATGCGAAACCGTCACGCAAAAAGCGGAATGGCTGATGATGCGGCGAAGCAGCTCCCGGTTGACCGTTTCGCGAAAAATGTCGAAGGCGTGCAGCGTGACCGAATAGGTCGGCCCGCCCATGAGCCGGGAAAGATAGGCAACCGTGGCTGCGTATCCGCCAAAATGGCTGTGCAGGTGCTTGACGCCGCGGCGCTTCGCCCATCGCCGAACAAGCAGTGCCTGCCAGACGTCGCGGGCCGATACAAGGCGCCCGATCCAGTGGCCTACATTCCGAGGGACACCGCGCAGATCGGCGGACAAGGCGTCGCGTGCGGCCTCGGCAATTCTGCCAGGCTTGTCCCAAAAACTTTCGGCGACGTACTCGGCGGATTGTTGCAGATCCGCAAGACACCCGTGAAATCTCCCCTCGCGCGGCAGCCGCAGCGACAAGACACGAACCGGCGCGCCCTGTCTCTGATGCTCAAGCAGTTCATTAAGGATGAAGGTTTCCGAGTACTTCGGAAAGACCTGGAGCAAGTACGCGATTTCATCCGCACGACCACCCATCGCCGGGCCGGTAGACAAATCCACCTGGCTCGCCGCCAATTCAAGCCCGCGCATGGATCACCTCGGGCGGTCTCGTTCCACATCGTTGCCGAAGCGCCTGCCCCGCGAGATCGATAACCTGCTGCGCCGTATTGTCCCAGCCGCAGTGGGCAACCGTCTTGCGCGCCATTTCTCCCAGTCGGGCCCTCAGGCCGGCGTCACGTCCCACACGGAGCATTGCCTCGACGAGTTCGTCGCACTCTCCGGAGGGAACGAGCAGTCCGTTATGACCGTCGTCAATCACCTCGGCGATTTGTCCGGCGCGGCTGGCAATGACGCACAATCCCGAGGCCATGTACTCATAGAGCTTGAGAGGCGAGAAGTAGAATGTTGACTGCGGAAGATATGGCGCCATCGCGATATCGACGCCTGCGAGGAGTCGGGCGACGGTCGGATGGTCCGTCCCGCCGAAAAAAGTAACGTGCCCATCGAGACTCGAAGAAGATACAAGGGCTCGGTAGTAGGACAACCTGCGGCCGTCTCCGACGATCAGGAGGTGCGCCGCCGGCAATTCCCGCCGTAGATGCATAAATGCTTCGAGCAATACTTCGACACCGTGCCAAACCTTGAGACTGCCGACAAATCCGAATACGAGGGCCTCTGGGGGCACACCTGCCTCGGCGCGAGCCAGCGCCCTGTCGTATGTCTGGTCAAACAATCCCAACTCGACGCCGTTGGGCACCGTTACGACGCGGTCAGGATCAAGCCCGGCAGATTGGATGGCGTAGTTCCGCAGGTCGCTTGAGACCGTCATGACAAAGTCGGCCGCCTGAAGCGTATGGCGTTCGATATCTCGTGCCAGTGTTTGCAATCCGGCGTCGCGATAGGTGGCAGCCTCCTGCGCCATGGGCGAATTCATTTCGACCAGGTAAGGTACGCCTCGCCTTCCGGCGAATTCTCTTCCCGCGGTGGAAAACAGAGACAGCCGCTCGACGACGACATCCGCCCTGGGCGAGATCGTCTCTTGTTCCAGCGCGTCGCACAGTGAAGCGTCGTAGGCCATCTGTGCAAGTTCTGTCGCCATGCCGGTTGCGACACCGTTCGACTCAAGCCACCGGCGCATGATGTCGCCGAATCCTCGTGCATCAAGTCCCAGGCGATGACCAATCTGCGCAGCGGGGTGGCCCTGCGGCAACTGCCCTCGTGCCGCCAGCACCGATACCTGTGCGCCGTTTGAGCAAAGCGCGCGAGTGATCGCCCGGACATGCTCACTGGCCCCCTTCGTGCCGTCCATGGGGATCCCGAGATCGCTACACAAATACAGCCACTGAGTCACGTATGGCTACCTCCAGTTCAGAGAGCCGCTCTGCGACGTTTTTGAGTCCGTTCATGTTTGGAATGGTGACGGGCCGGCCATTGCTTTTTGACAGAATGCCATCAATCGCATCCTGGATTTTTTCCGGCGTTACACAGTTGGGATCGAGCATCTCGCAAAGGTGATGCGCCGCGAAGCGCTTTGCCCGAATGTATTGCTCAAGTCGCGGCTCAACGCGCGGATACACAAGCATGAAGCGGCCCGCCCTCAGGA
This sequence comes from uncultured Planctomycetaceae bacterium, assembly GCA_964498115.1. Classification (GTDB taxonomy): domain Bacteria; phylum Planctomycetota; class Phycisphaerae; order UBA1845; family UTPLA1; genus UTPLA1. Next base: position 13,816 of record CAZCGF010000070.1, read on the forward strand.
CCTCGACCATCGTGTTGTATCCACCCATGCAGAGCACGACGTCGGCCCTGCGATACTCGCAATTCATGCAGGATGAAGTGTCAAGGAATGTCAGGTTTGAGAAGGCGGCTGCGCGCCGACGAATTTCGTTCGCATGATCGCGGGGTAGATCGGGTCCGCCGATGATGGTCGAGTGGATGCCGGCCGCGTTCTGTCTCGCCTGTGGAATCGACAAGTACTGGTCGAGGAGTCGATAGCCGTCGGTGCCGCCGCCGACCGTGACCAGCACATTTTTCGTCCCGGCCCCTCGACTTGCTTCTCCTGAGTCATGGGAGCAGCCCGATCGGGCGATGAAGCCGACGTATCGAATCTTCTGGGCAATTGCATCAGGCAGTTCATAGGCGGATACAACATCGAAGATTTCAGGGTCGCCGTAGACCCAGATCTCATCCACGAGGTATTCCAGCGCTTCAAGATGCCGGCCCCGCTTCCACTCACGGATGGTCTGCTCCGGCGCATCCTCGATGTCGCGCATTCCAAAGATGACGCGCGTGGCAGGGTATCGATCGCGCACCAGTCGCAGCGCGGTCTCGGCTTCGTCGTGCACGCCGACCGGCGATTTGTCGATCAGGAGTACGTCAGGGCGATAGCTTGCCGCGGTCGCGGTCAGCAGGGCCGATCGGATGGCGATTGTGTCCGTCAGATTCACGCCCAGAGTCTTCGCGCAGTACCGATAGTCCGGACCCTTGCGAAGCGATGGGAGCTTGATGTAGTCGACTCGATCGGGCAGCGTGAAATTCGAAACGTGGACCGTGCCGCTGACGACCAGCGCCCGACACGATGGAATCGTCTGTGTGGCGCGCTCGGCGATGGCGAGCGTCCTTCGTAGATGCCCGATGCCGACGCTGTCATGACAAACCGCCATAAGTCGCATGGCAAGTCTCCTTCAGCCGGCGAGCAGAGCCGTGACAAAGTCCGGCACGTCCAGGGTGTTGACGACGAAGTCCGCGTTCATGTCGCCGGAGCATGCGTCAGCATCTGTGCCGACTCCGAGCAGGGCGGCTGTGAATCGCTGTACGTCTCTTCCGTCGAGGTTTCCGCTGTCGTCCATGTCGCCGGGAATGCCGGAGGGCAGCACGGTCAGCGAGTAGGACTGCGATGCCGTGCTCATGGCGGCATCCGTCACCTGGACGTCAAAAGTGAACACCCCGCATTGGCTCGGGGAGCCCGGAATCTGCCCGCTGGTCGAAAGGGACAAGCCCATGGGCATGATCCCGCCCGTTTGTGTGAATGTGTATGGCGGAGTTCCACCGGTTGCCGCGATGACCTGGTTGTACGCGGCGCCCTCGGCGGCATTGGGAAGCGGCGATGGCGTCGTGATTGCGAGAGCCATGGGCACCGTCAGGCTGAAGATGCCACCCGCCTTTTCGTCGCCGATGTAGATGACGCGATTGGCCTCATCAACTGCGACGGCTTCGAATTCCTGGAGCGGCTGGCTCGGGAAGGCCTCGCGCGTCCAGAGCATGTCCTGTTGCCCGAGTACCGCGCCAGCCGTTGTGAGTACGTAGAGTCGATTGTTGGGAGCTGCACTGCTGCCGACTGAACCCTTTGCCACGACCAGGAGACACTCCTGCGTGATGGCGGGGTTATTCAATAGAAACTGGGCAAAGGCGGGTGAAATGACTGCCACGCCCTTGGATCTCTGTGGCAGTAGGTATTGTGTGCCCGCGTAGACCGGCGGGTTGGCGCTGGTCCAGACCTGCATGATGTCGGGGTCGCCCAGCACGTAGAAGCGATTTGTCATCGCGCCATAGGCAATATCGTCCGGCGACAGTGCGCCCACGACGGACGTGAACTTTCCGAAGTCCGACAGCGCGCCGGTCACTGGGTTCAGGAGTGCCCTCGTGTTTCCATTCAGGAGGTATTGCTGATCCTCCACCGTCACGAGAGCCGACGCAGAAGCACCGTAGCCGGCCGCACTAGTATTGAAGGTCAGTCCTTCGGGACCCCAGAGAGTGTTGTTCGCAGTATTAGGATTCGGCGGCGGATTCATGATGGGCATCTGAATAGACGAGGTGTACGCGAGCGACCCGTTCGGCGTTGTGGAATACACGCCGACTTGGTTTTGCGTCTCGTTCCAATCGCCGGCGACGTAGAGCGACCCATTTCGAAAGGCCATTGCCTCCGGTCGCAACTTCGGCGGATCGTTCACTTGTCCGCTTAGCGTCGCGTACCACGGCTCGCCGCTTCGGCTGGGCATGCCCAATTCGACAAAGTTACCCCGCGCTTGCCACGTCCTTCCGAGGACCGGGCCGCTTGTCGTTGCTGTCGCGGGCGTCACGACCTTGACTGCGTAAACGGCGCGGGCCGCTTCGTCGCCGATATAGATGACGCCGTTGGCCTCATCGACGACGATCGCCTCCATCTCATGCGGGCCCGGCATGGTCCCGCCCTGACTGCTGTTATCCAGCGCCGCGTCGATCCACGAAATGTCCTGAATCGTCCCAATCTGCGTGCCGTCGCTCTTGTATGCGACGAGGCGATTCTTGAGCGGCGGAATGGTGCCCGTGTCTTCCTTGCAGACGACCAAAATAATGTCGCCGGTCAATGTCATGTCGCCCGTGAGTGCCTGACCGTAGGCCGCAGACACAACGGTCATTCCTCGCGACCTCGCCGGAGTCGCCCACGAGGCGCCGGTGGGCGTCATGTTGGTGTCCAATACCTGCACGCTGTTCGGTACGGAGATGAGCAAATAGTACCTTTGCGACGCCGGGCCGTAGGCGATGTCATCCGCAGCGACCGTCGCGCTGAGATTGGCGAGGACGCCTGTTGTTCGATCTACCGTGGCAAACGTGTTTCCGATGCCGGCCTGATGATCGTCGATCGTCACCAGCAGGGAACCTCCCGCGCCGATCCCCGTCGCGCCGGTATTGAAGGTCATTCCCTCTGGGCCCCACCACTGATTGTTTGGAGTCGTCGTCGGGGGAGGATTCGTCAGCGGGTGTTCAATGACGTGATCGAAGACGATCTCGCCCCATGAATTGGTAGTGCAGACGGCGATTTGATTCTGCGTTTCGTTCCAATCCCCGGCGATGTAGAGCAGCCCGTCTTTCAGGGCCAGGGCCTCGGGGCGCAGGGACGGCGGCTCAAACACTAATTCGGTAGTTGGTGGGTTGTACAGCGTTGGAAACCACGGCTCATCGGACCGACTCGGCAGAATTGGTTTTACGTCGTATCCGATTGCAACGTAGGGCCGTCCGAAGATGGTTCCTTCGGAAGAGAGCGATTGGGATTGCCCATTGGCGCTGGCTGCCGGTATCAAGGACACCAGGGCGAGAAAAGGCACCTGCCACTTAACCATTCCATGCTTCAGATGCATTCAGGTTCTCCGATTTCAGATTCATTGGGCGCCTCGCCTTGCTCTTCCAGTTGAAGGGCACAACGCGCTCGGCAGACTCAATCGATACAGATGCACAACTCATGCCAATCGAATGATGAAGCAGCGAAGGCCCAGCGATCGCGTATGCCGAGTCTCGCTAACTGATTCTTGACTAAAGGATTAGGAGCGGGACTGATGTAAAGAAAAGCTTGTGCATCTAAGGCGGTCTTTGGTGAGATGACCGGCCTGAGCGGGAGCGTGCACACATGCGCGATGTGCGTCAGGTGTCTGCTTGGCCCAGAGAGAAAGATCGCTCATCGAAATTGGGAGTTCGATAGGAAAGGTACTGGCTCGAAGGCGGAGACTGGGGTCGATCAGGAATCCGGTTGATAGTTCCACTGCCACCAGGGCTCTTCGGTGGGGTGAAGCGAGGACAAGACATGGCCACCGACGAAGGCGACATTCATGCGGCCGCGGTGGCGGAATGAGGGAAACCAGCTCTTGCCGGATTCGTAGATGTCGATCCACTTGTCGGTGAGAATCGGAGGGGCAGAGTATATCGGGAGCATATCTCGCTCGGCCGCCAGCTGTCCGTCCACGTCGAATACCAGAGGGACATCCGGCATGGTCAGAATCTTGCTGGAAAGATAAGCATTCGCCGGAAACAGACGGCCACGTACCTCGCGGGTTCGGGTCTCCAGACGCTTGTTGAAACCGGTACT